>NZ_JBIDAK010000028.1:0-93857 GCF_043202455.1 Kitasatospora sp. NPDC048194 | reverse complement strand
GCCGACCGCGTCGTCTTCCTCGCCGACGGCCGCATCGTCGACGAACTCCACGCCCCCACCGCCGACACCGTCCTGGACCGCATGCGCCGCTTCGACGCCAAGGGCCGCACCAGCTGACCCGGCTCAAACCCCGACGCCACCGACCCACGAGCACTCCAGGACTGACACTCCCCCATGTTCCGCACCGCTCTGCGCAACGTGCTGGCCCACAAGGGCCGGCTCCTCATGACGACGCTGGCCGTCCTGCTCGGCACCGCCTTCGTGGCCGGCACGCTCGTCTTCTCCGACACCCTCGGCGAGGCGCTCAGGACCCAGAACTCCAGGAGCTACACCGACATCGCCGTCACGGTCAGCGACCACGAGGCCGTCGACCGCGGCTACGACCACGGCGGCCGGGCCACCACCGGCCCGACGCTCACCGAGCAGACCCGGGCGAAGGTCGCCGCGCTGCCCGGCGCCGCCGAGGCCCGCGGTGTGGTCAGCGGGTTCGCCGGCATCGCCGACAAGAAGGGCGCGCTGATCGGCGACGGCTTCTCCACCACCGGCACCAACTACGTCCCGGGCGCCGACGGCACCGACCCGCGCTACCCGCTGGTGGAGGGCCGCGGCCCCCGGAACGCCACCGAGGTCGCCCTCGACACCAGGACCGCCGCCAAGGGCGGCTTCAAGGTCGGCGACACCGTCCGCGTCGCGGTCAACGGCCCGGTGATGGAGCTCAGGCTCACCGGCACCCTGCACACCAACGACCCGCGGGTGACGGCCGGCGGCTCGCTGGCCGCCTTCGACACCGACACCGCCCAGCGGCTCTACCTGAGCCCGGGCCGCTTCGCCGAGCTGGACGTCAAGGCCGCGCCGGGCGCCGACGACGCCGCACTGCTCGCCGCCGTCCGGCAGGCCGTCCCCCGGGCCGACAGCATCGAGGCCAGGACCGGGCGCGAGCTCGCCGCCGAGCAGGACCGGATGATCAAGCAGAGCACCAAGTTCCTCAGCACCTTCCTGCTGGGCTTCGCGGGCATCGCACTGTTCGTCGGGGTCTTCATCATCGCCAACACCTTCACCATGCTGGTCGCCCAGCGCACCAAGGAGCTGGCCCTGCTGCGCGCCGTCGGCGCCACCCGCCGCCAGATCACCCGCTCCGTGCTGGCCGAGGCACTGCTGGTCGGCCTCACCGCGTCGGTGGCCGGCCTGCTGGCCGGCATCGGCATCGCCGTCGGGCTCAAGGCGCTGCTCAACGGCCCGATGGACGCCAACCTGCCGGACGGCCCGCTGATCGTCGCCCCGTCCACCGTGGTCGCGGCAATCGCGGTCGGCGTGCTGGTGACGGTGCTGGCCGCCTGGCTGCCCGCCCGCCGGGCCTCCCGGATCGCCCCGGTGGCCGCGATGAGCGCGGTCGAGCAGCCCGCCACCCAGAAGAGCCTGGTGCTCCGCAACACCGTCGGCCTGCTGTTCTCGCTGGCCGGTGCGGGCGCGCTGGCGGCCGGCGTGGGCGGCAAGGAGGTCAAGCTGGTCGGGCTCGGCGCGGCCGCGCTGCTGATCGGCGTGTTCGTGCTGACCCCGCTGCTGTCCCGGCCGCTGATCGCGCTGTTCGCCCCGCTGCTGCGCGCCCTGTACGGCACGCCGGGCAAGCTGGCCGGGGAGAACGCGGTCCGCAATCCGCGCCGCACCGCCGCCACCGCCTCCGCGCTGACCATCGGCGTCACCCTGATCACCTCGCTGACGGTGATCGGCGCCTCGGTGAACCAGGCCGTGGACAGGGCCGCCGCCACCGAGCTCAAGGCCGACTACACGGTGGCGATGCGCAACGGCTCGATGCTCTCCTCCGACGTCGCCGCCCAGATCGCCAGGACGCCCGGTGTCCGTGCGATGAGCACCGAGCGCAGCGTCCCGGTGACCACCGGGCAGGGCGAGGACGACAGCGAGTGGCTGACCGCCGTGGACGCCGCGACCATCGACCAGCTGGCCGTCGTCAAGGTCCGGGAGGGGTCGGCGGACGCCCTCAGGCAGGGGAAGCTGCTGGTGAGTTCGAGCGTCGCCGACCACGGCGGCCACCGGCTCGGCGACACCCTGGCCGTCACCTACCCGGACGGCGCCAAGGGCTCGCTGACCGTCGGCGGCGTCCTGGAGGCCGGCACCGCGCCCGCCCCGCTGCTCGCCCCGGAGGCGGTGGTCGGCCCGCACGCGCTCCCCGGCTCCGGCCTGAACAAGGTCCTGGTGAAGGGCGCGGACGGCGCGACCGAGGAGCTGAAGCAGGCGCTGCGCGACGCGACCGGCGGCAACCCGCTGATCGCGGTCAAGGGCGAGAAGGAGGTCAAGGCGGAGAACCGCGAGATCCTCACCGGGATCCTCAACATGATGTACGGGCTGCTGGGCATGTCCGTGGTCATCGCGGTGCTCGGTGTGGTCAACACCATGGCGATGTCGGTGTTCGAGCGCCGCCGGGAGATCGGCATGCTGCGGGCGATCGGCCTGGACCGGCTCGGCATCCGCCGGATGGTCCGGCTGGAGTCGCTGCTGATCGCGCTGTTCGGCGGCCTGGTGGGGGTCGGCCTCGGCGTCCTGGTCGCCTGGGCGGGGGTGCGCACGATGGCGGACAGCCTCAAGGGCATCACCACCGTGGTGCCGCCGCTGCAGACCGCCGGCTTCCTGCTCGCGGCCGCTGTGATCGGCCTGCTGGCCGCGCTCTGGCCGGCCCACCGGGCGGCCCGGATGGACGTCCTGGACGCGATCAAGAGCGAGTAGCCGGGGCGCGTGCGGCGAGGAGCCCCCGCGGCGGTTCGGTCGAGCCGCCCCGGGGGCTTCCGCGCGTCACGGCCCGGCGAACACCACGCCCTGGTTGGAGGGCTGCAGGCTGCCGGCGGTCAGGCCCTGGGCGGAGACCGGGAGCTGGGTCACCGGCTTGCCGTCGAGGCCGAGCAGCTCGGCGGTCAGCTGCTCGGTCTCGTCCGGCGGGGTGAGCCGCAGCCCGGTGATCACGTGGCAGGTCGGGTCGGCCTTGTCGCAGGAGTTCCACCTGAGGCCCGCGAAGGCGGTCGTGTTCGGCTTCAGGGTGATCGGCGTCGGCGGGCCGGGGTGCGGCTCCCGCTTGACCGCCAGCGGGTCCGCGCTGCTGTCGGCGCGCAGTCCGCCGAAGCCCGGGTAGCCGAACAGGGTGCAGCTGCGGCCGCCCTTGTTGGTGAGCATCACCATGGCCGAACCGGCGCCCTGGACCTGGACGGTGGCGGAGAGTTCGCCGGCCTTGCACCGCGTGCCGGCCGCCTGGGTCGCCGCCGGCCCGGTCGGTGGCGTGCCGGTCGGTGCCGTGCCGGTCGGCGTCGTACCGGGGGCGGTCGCCCTGCCGGAGCCCGCTGTGCCCGCGCCGGTGCCGGTCGGCCGGCCGGACGCCGCCCCGGCGGCGGTGGTCGCCGCCGGGGCAGGCTGCCCGTCCGTCCCGGCGGCGTCGTTGCAGGCGGTCAGCAGCAGGGCGGCGGCGAGCGCGGTCACACCGGCGGCGACGAGCTTGGCGGGCCTGCGGACGGTCATGGTTCCCCCAGGGGTGGCGATCGGTCACTCGGCGATCGGTGATCGGGTGATCGGTGATGGGTGATCGGTTTCGGAGCCTTCGCCGGAGAGCACGACGGCGCGACCGGCCCGGTTGCGGCTGTGACGTACTCATGACGAAACCGCCCCGCCGGGCTGGTGCCGGGCGGGGCGGTTCGCAGGGTTCGGGCAGTCAGGCGGTCGGCCGGTCAGACGGCCTGATCGCGGCCGTCGGTCAGGCGGTCGGCTTGGCGGCCACCGGCTCGACGGGCTTGGCCTTGCTGCCGCCGCCGATGACGTTGAAGAACACCGCCAGCGTGGGGGCCAGGTAGAGCAGCCAGACCACCAGCTGCAGCACCGTCGGGTCCGGCTGGAAGTTGAACACGCCCTTCAGCAGCGTGCCGTACCAGCTGTCCTTCGGGATGGTGCTGGAGATGTCGAAGGCCAGGCTGTGCAGGCCGGGCAGCCAGCCGGCCTCCTGGAGGTCGTGCACGCCGTAGGCGAGCACGCCGGCCGCGACCACCACCAGCATCGCGCCGGTCCAGGTGAAGAACTTGGCCAGGTTGATCTTCAGCGCGCCCCGGTAGAACAGCCAGCCGAGCACCACGGAGGTGAGCAGCCCGAGCGCGGCACCCACCAGCGGGTTCCAGCCGTCGTCGGTGGCCTGGACGGCCGACCAGATGAACAGCGCGGTCTCCAGGCCCTCCCGGCCGACGGCCAGGAAGGAGGTGACCACCAGGGCGGTGGTGCCCATCGCGATCGCGGCGTCCAGCTTGCCGTGCAGCTCGGTCTTCAGGTGCCGGGCGGTGCGCCGCATCCAGAACACCATCCAGGTCACCAGGCCGACCGAGACGATCGACAGCGAGCCGCCGAGCGCCTCCTGGGCCTCGAAGGTCAGCTGCGAGGAACCGAACTGCAGCACCGCGCCGAAGCCCATCGAGAGCACCACGGCCGAGCCGACGCCGAGCCAGACCGGCGGGAGCTTGTCCGTGCGCCCGGTCTTGACGAGGTAGGCGATCAGGATGCAGACGACCAGGCTGGCTTCGAGTCCTTCGCGCAGGCCGATCAGGTAGTTGCCGAACACGCGGCCTCCTGGGGGTGTCGTGGGGGTACGGGGGAGGAGGCGGCCAGGGAGTCGCCGCTCCGGGGCGGGCCGTCAGCCGAACAGGGCCTGGCCCCACCACTCCCCCGGCTTGCGCACGCCCGCCGGGCAGGCGAAGTGGGCGGAACCGACGTGCTGGATGTACTCGTTGAGCTTGTCCGAGGCCGCGAGCCGCTGCTGCAGCGGCACGAAGGCCTTGCGGGTGTCCCGCTGGTAGGCGAGGAAGAACAGGCCCGCGTCCAGGCGGCCGAGGCCGTCGGTGCCGTCGGTGAAGGAGAAGCCGCGGCGCAGGATCATCAGGCCGTTGTTGGCGTCCGGGTGGGCCAGGGCGACGTGCGAGGTCGCGGGCATCGCCTTGAGGTCGGGCGCGTCGTGCTCCTTGGCCTTGCCGTACGGGGCGCCCTCGCCCTTGGTGCGGCCGAAGGTGTCCTCCTGGTCCTTGAGCGAGGAGCGGTCCCAGGTCTCGATGTGCATCCGGATCCGCCGGGCGACGAGGTAGGAGCCACCGGTCATCCACTCCGGGCCGTCCCCGGGCGCCGCCCAGACGTGCTCGGCGAGCTTCGCGGTGTCGGTGCCCGCGATGTTGTGGGTGCCGTCCTTGAACCCCATCAGGTTGCGCGGGGTCTGCTCGTCCGGGGTGGTCGAGGAGGTCTTGCCGAAACCGAGCTGCGACCAGCGGATGCTGACGGTGCCCATCCCGATCCGGGCCAGGTTGCGGATCGCGTGCACGGCGACCTGCGGGTCGTCGGCGCAGGCCTGGACGCAGATGTCGCCACCGCTGCGCAGCGGGTCGAGCTTGTCGCCCTTGAAGTTCGGCAGCTCGATCAGGGCCTCGGGGCGCTGCGCCTTGAGGCCGAAGCGGTCGACGCCGTCCTTCTCGAACAGCGTCGGCCCGAAGCCGATGGTGAGGGTGAGCCGGGAGGCGGGCAGGCCGAGGGCCTCGCCGGTGTCGTCCGGCGGCGCCTCCGCGGAGCCGGGGACGGCGCCGGTGCCGACCTCGCGGCCGCCGGTCATCGCGGCGGCCGCCTTGGTCCACTCCTTGAGCAGCTTGGCCAGGGACTCCCGGGTGGCGTTCTCCGAGACGTCGAAGGCCGCGAAGTGCAACCGGTCCTGGACCGGGGTGGCGATGCCCGCCTGGTGCTCGCCGTAGAACGGCACCTCCGCGGTGGCGGCCGCTACCGGCGCGGGGGCCGGGTCGTCGTCCTGCCGGTCGGCCGCGACGACCGAGCCGACGGCGGCGGCGCCGAGCGCGACGCCCGCACCGGCCCAGCCGATCACGGCGCGGCGGCTGACCGCGCCCCGGTTGGCGGCGGGCGGGGTCGTGGCGGCCTCGGCCGGGGTGGTGGCAGCGGCCGGGGTGCCGTTCTGCTGCTCGTTGTCGGCGTCCATCGGCGGGCGGGCCCTTCTCACTCTGCGGTACTGCGTCGTCGCCGAACTGCTCGGCGCGGGGGGGACTGGGGGGTCGTCGGCCGGACTACTTGGCGACCACGGCGGCGGCCAGCTTCGACAGCGGCTCGCCCAGCGAGTTGACCGCGTCGGAGAAGGTCTTGCGCTCGGCCTCGGTGACCTTGTCGTACGGCGTGAAGGTGCCGTCGGCCTGCTTGTACTTGGCGAGCAGGGCGTTGATGGCCGCGAACTCGGAGTCGAGGGTCTTGGACAGCTCCGGGTCCTTCTCGGCGGCGACCGGCTTCAGCAGCTCGTAGGCCTTCTGGGCGCCCTCGACGTTGGCCTGGAAGTCCGCGAGGTCGGTGTGGCTGTAGCGGTCCTCCTCGCCGGTGATCTTGTTGGTGGCGACCTCGTCCAGCAGTTCCTTGGCGCCGTTGGCCATGCTGGTCGCGGTGATCTCCGCGGTGGGGATCTTCTTCTGCCAGTCCTTGAGGTCGGCGACCAGCCGGTCGGCGAGCTGCTTCTCGTCGTCGCCGATCCGGGCGTCGGCCCAGAGCGCCTTCTCCAGGCGGTGCCAGCCCGTCCACTCCTGGCCCTGCTCGAGCTTGTCCTCGCGGGTGTCGGTCTTGGGGTCGACGTCGCCGAAGCTCTCGGCGACCGGCTCGGTGCGCTCCCAGCCGGTGCGCGAGGGCGCGTACAGCGACTTGGCCTTGTCCAGGTCGCCGCCCTTGATCGCGGCGGCGAAGGCCTCGACGGCCGGGATGGTGGCGTCGGCCTGCTCCTGGGCGTAGGTGCGGTACGCGTCGACGGCGGCCGCCAGGCGCGGGTCGGCCGCGGCGGAGCTGCCGCCCTCGCCGGTCACCGTGATCTTCTGGCGGATGCCGTCACCGACCATGCCGGGCTTGCAGGCGACCTCGTACGCGCCGGCCTTGATCTCGGCGTTGACGGTGGCCTTGGTGCCGGGGCCGATGTTCTCGCGCTCGGTGACGATCTTGTCGCCGGCGGCGTAGACGTAGACCTCGGTGGTCTTGGAGCCCTTGTTGCTGATGTCCAGCACCACGTGCCCGGCCGGGAAGCTGGTCCTGGAGACCTCGCAGGCGGTGTCGGTGGCGTTCACCTTCACCGCGTCCTGCGAGCCCGCCTTGTCGTCCTTCTTCGACGCGCAGCCGGCCAGCGTGGCGGTCGCCACGGCGAGGCTGAGCAGGGCGGCTGCGGTGGAACGGCGGCGGGCGGGCATGGGGGCTCCAACGGAAAAGGGCATGAGGGTGCCAGGACCGGATGGCGCGCCGGCCGGGCCGGCGCCTCCTGATTAGCTAAGGCATACCTTACGTAACAACGCCGGTCCGTCGACACCCACCCCCTCGAACCGAGCTCGAACCGTAGCCCGGCCCGTCCGGCGGCCGCCGTCCGGCGCTACCGCCCGGGCGCCCGGCGGGCGGCGGCGCGGGCCGTCCAGCGGCCCTCGTGACGGGAGATCCGGATCGGGTGGCCGAAGGTCTCGCTGATCAGCTCGGTGGTCATCACCTCGTCCACCGGCCCGGCCGCCACGCACGCGCCCGCGCGCAGCAGCAGGGCGTGGGTGGTGCTCTCCGGCAGCTCCTCCAGGTGGTGGGTGACCAGCACGCTGGCCAGCTCGGGGTGCTGGTGGCGCAACAGGTCCAGGCTGTCCAGCAACAGCTCCCGGGCGGTCAGGTCCAGCCCGGTGGCGGGCTCGTCGAGCAGCAGCAGCCGGGGGCTGGGCATCAGCGCGCGGGCGATCAGCGCCCGGCCGCGCTCGCCCTGGGACAGCGTGGTCCACGGGGCCTCGGCCATGGCCGCCATGCCGAGGGTCTCGATCAGCCGCTCGGCGCGCTCCACCGTCTCGGGGGCGGGCTTGCGGTGCCACTCCGGCTCGATGGTGTTGGTGTGCCCGGTGAGCACCACCTCCCGCACGGTCAGCGGCGAACGCAGCGGGTGGCGCGGGTTGACGTGCCCGAGGTGGGCGCGCAGCTCGCGGACGTCCACCCTGCCGAGCCGCCGTCCGAGCACGTCGACCGTGCCCCGGGTCGGGTGGGAGACCGCACCCAGCAGGGCGAGCAGGGTGGACTTGCCCGCGCCGTTGGGGCCGAGCAGGGCCCAATGCTCGCCGGGCCGGATCTCCACGGTGATCCCGCGCAGCAGGTGGCGGCCGTCGCGCACGACGTCCACGTCGTGCGTGCGCAGCAGCGGGCCGTCGAAGGAGGGGTCGGGCGGGGTCATGGGTCGGGTCTCCGATCTCGGCGCCGGTCGGGTACGGGCGGGGCGCCGCACCGGACGGGCCGGCGCCGACCGTCCGTGTGCACCGTACATCCGGCGGCCGTTCCGGAGCCGGGCCGTCCGCGTGGTGGACGTGCCAGGGCATTCCGGGAGGTGCCAGAACCCTGTTGCGCGGGGGCAGTTGGGAGGAGGATTGTGCCTTTCCCAGGGGACCGAGGGGGACGAGGGGGAGGCTCGATGACCACGGACGAAACGACGGGAACGGACGACGCGGCGCGGAAGGACAGCTCGGTGGGAACCGGTGACCCGGCGGCCCCGGCCGACCGGGCGGCGACGGGCGGCGCGGCAGGTGCCGACAGCTCGGCGGGAACGGCCGACGCGGCAGGTGCGGGCAGCTCGGCGGGAACGGCCGACGCGGCAGGTGCGGGCAGCTCGGCGGGAACGGCCGACCCGGCGGCCCCGGCCGACCGGGTGGGGACGGCCGGCGCGACCGCCACCGGCGCCGCCACCGGGGTCGGCGCCGCGACGACGCTGCACGGGCTGGTCGAACGGCAGGCCCGGCGCGCACCGGACGCGGTGGCGGTGCGCTGCGGCGACGCCGAGCTGACGTACGGGGAACTGGACGCGCGGGCCGACCGGCTGGCCGCCGCGTTGGCGGTCGGCGGCCTGGGCCCGGGCGGCCGGGCGGCGGTCGCGCTGGGCCGCGGCACCGAGGTGTACGTCGCGCTGCTCGCGGTGCTGAAGGCGGGCGCGGCCTTCGTACCGCTGGAGCCGACCGCGCCCGACGCCCTGCTGCGGCACCTGCTGACCGACTCCGAGCCCGACCTGGTGCTGACCGAGGAGCGCTACCGCCTCCGGCTTGCCGACGCGGGCCGGGCCCGGGTGGTCTGCGTCGACACGCTCGCGCTGCCGGACGGCGCGTTCGAGCGCCCCGAGGTCGCCCCGGGCGACCCGGCCTGCGTCTTCTACACCTCCGGCACGACCGGCCTGCCGGCCGGCGCCGTGATCGAGCACCGCAACCTGCTGGCCGCGTACGGCGCTTGGCGCGAGGTGTACGGCCTGTCGGCCGAGGACCGGATCCTCCAGACGGCGAGCCTGGAGTTCGACGTCTTCACCGCCGACTGGGTCCGCGCGCTGGGCACCGGCGCGACCCTGGTGGTCACCCCGTTCAACCTGACCCTGGACCGCACCGCCGACCTCGCGGCGCTGCCCGCGCTGGTGGCGCAGGAGCGGATCACCGTCATGGAGCTGAACGTCCGCACCGCACGCCGCCTCACCGCCCTGCTGGCCAGGACCGGCCGCGCGCTGCCCGGGGTGCGGCTGCTCACCGTGGGCGCCGAGAAGTGGTACCTGGACGAGCAGTTGGGCCTGCAACGGCTGCTCGGGGATGGCACCCGGGTGCTCAACGTCTACGGCCTGGCCGAGGCCACCGTGGACAGCACCTACTTCGACGTGCGCGGCGCGGCCGCCGCCGAGGGCGCCGAGCGGGTCTCGCTGGTCGGCCGGCCCTTCCCCGGCACCCGGGTGTACGTGCTGGGGCCGAACGCCACCCCGGTGGCCGCCGGGCGGGTCGGCGAGATCGCCATCGCGGGCTCCGGACTGGGCCGCGGCTACCTCGGCCGGCCGGCCGAGGACGCCCGCCGTTTCGTCCGGGCCGACTTCGACCCGGACGGGCGGGTGCTGCTGACCGGCGACCTCGGACTGCTGCGGGCGGACGGCGTCCTGGAGTTCATCGGCCGGGCCGCGACCGTGGTCGGGCCGCTCGGTGCGGAGCGGGCGACCACGGTGACCACCCGGGTCAAGGCGGCGGCCCGCGCGGAGGGCGCGTTGCGGGCGCACCCGGCGGTGCAGGAGGCCGCCGTCGTCGACGTGGAGCCGGCACCGGGGCAGCGGCGGCTGATGGTGGGCTACGCGGTGCCCGCGCCGGGGGCGGAGGGCGCGGACGGCTGGTCGCTCACCGAGTACCTGCGCACGAAGCTCAACGGCTTCTCCACGCCCGCCGCGGTCATCACGGTCCCCGAGCTGCCGCGCACCCGCGCCGGGAAGCTGGACCGCGCGGCGCTGCCGCTGCCGGCCCCGCCGGAGCACACCCGGCCTCGCTCGGCGAAGGCCGGTGGCGGCCGACCGGGCGGAAAGGGCGGTGGCAAGGCCGGGGGAGGCGCCTCCGACCAGTCGAGCCCGGTCGGCTGCCTGGCCGCCTTCGTCACGGTCGCCGCCACCCTCTTCACCCGGGCCGGCACCGACTACTTCTTCCCGGGCTCGACCGACCTGTCGGCGGTGCCCTCCGGGTACCACTTCTGGTTCGGGCTCCTCTACTGGGGCGAGTGCGCCGCGTTCGGCGCCGGGTTGGCCTTCCTGTTCACCGGCCTCCCGGCGGTGCTGCGACAGGGCCGGTCGCTTCGCCTGTCCCTGCTCACGTATCTCTCGGTGTTCTGGCTGCTCGCCTCCTGGTGGCCGCAGGACAACCTCTACCGGCTCACCGACGCCACGGACTGGCCGCGGGAGACCGCGATGGTCTACCTGTTCAACCTCCCGCTGATGGCGGCCGCGGTTGTCGTCGTGGTCTTCCTGCTGCGGCAACCGAAGAGCCGGAAGGGGTAGGTCCCGGCGCTGGGGCCGGTGCTGGAGCCGGTGCAGGAGGGGGGCGGCGGCGCAGGGGCGGGTGTCAGCGCAACGCCTCGAACATCCCGGTCAGCGCGTGGTTGGCCGCCGCCAGCAGCGCCTGCGCGGCGTCCAGCGCCTCGGCGTCCGGCCCGGCGAGCGCCAGGCCGACGAAGGGCTGCGGGTCACGGGCCGCCGTCGGGATCAGCGGCAGCAGGGTGACGCCGAGCCGGGCGCAGCGCGGGCGCAGCCGGTCGAGGTGGTCGTACAGCGCTTCGGGGCCGAGGCGGGCGCCGAGCGGCATCGCGTCCAGGGTGCGGACGAGGTGGCCGGGGCCGCGTACCCGGTCGAGGCGTTCGCGCAGCATGAAGGCGACGGCGGGGCCGGTGAGTCGCAGGTTGATCTCGGTGGGCGCGAGCCGGCGCCGCCGGTCGGTGACGAAGTCGACGTCGTACCAGCCCCGGTAGCCCTCGGCGGCCAGCCGCTCCCCCACGGCGAGGGCGAAGTCGCGGGCCGTCTCGGCGGCGGCCCGCGGCACCGTGCCGGGGCCCGTCGTGGCGCCCTGGTAGCGGGTGCCGGCCACCTCCATGGCGGCCGCGCCGACCGGGTGGACGGTGCCGTCCGGGCCGACCAGGGCGTCGTAGGTGAGGTCGCGCAGCCGGGCCGCCGGGCCCGGGTCGACGTACTCCTCCAGCAGCAACGGCCCCTGCGGGGGCATGATTTCGGAGCGGACCAGGCGGCGCAGCAGGGCGCCCGCACCACCGGCGGCGAACACGTCGGCGGGTTCGACCACGACGGTGCCGTAGCCGCCGACGCCGTGCGGGCTCTTCAGCACCGTGGTCAGGCCCCGGGCGGCCCGGAGGGTGAGCCGGCGGGCGGCGCGGCGGCGGCCGTCCGGGCGCTCCTGGACCGGGACGGTGATGCCGGGGTGCCCGGGCGCGAGGGCGGTGAACAGCTCGTGGGCGGCGGCCTTGGACTCGTACCGGCGGACGGCGGCCAGCTCGGGGCCGTTGCCGTCCGCCGCGGTGCGGCCCCAACGGACCACGGGGTGGCCGGAGTCGGCGATCCGCGCCGCCAGGGCGGGGCGCTCAGCGATCGCCGCGGCCACCGTCCGGTCGGCCGCCACACCGTCGTGCACCTCCACCGGCCCCCACTCCAACTCCCGGGCCAGCCAGTCGGTCCACGCCCGGTCGACCTCGGCGGGCAGCACCAGGAGCGCCGGTTCGGGGCTGTAGCCGACGGCCAGGCAGGCGTAGTGGTGCGCCTGCCGCAGCCGGCGGTCGCGCTGGGCCGTGTCGACGCCCGGGGCGGTGAACTGGGCGTTGAAGTCCGCGACGTTGCCGATGTGGACCGCTGCCCGCCCGCCGGTCCAGGCCCCCACCCATCCGTCCATGGGCCGGAAGCCTAGGACCTCGCGGTCACAGTGCCAACAGCCCGGCCTCGGTGGGCTTCAGGCCGCACGCGTCGAGGTAGAGGGTGCGAAGGTGGGGCTCGAAGTCGACGTGCAGCCAGGTGCAGCCCGCCGCGCGGGCGCCGTCGGCGGCCTCGGCCACCAGGCGGGTGGCGATGCCCTGCCGCCGGGCGTGCGGCGCGACGACGGTGTCGAGCAGGAAGGCGTGGGCGCCGCCGTCCCAGGCGAGGTTGACGAAGCGACCAGGGCGGTGTCGGTGGCTTGCCGGGCGGTGACCCAGCCGAGGCTGTGCCGCTCCAGCCGGAGCAGCCGACCGCCGGGTCGGTCGGCGTGGCCGAAGCCCTCGGCGTGCAGGGCGTCGAGTTCGGGGTCGGTGAGCGGGCCGCGCCACGCGTAGTCGATCGTCACGACCGCACTGTAGAGCAGATGTTAACTTCCGATCATTTTTGACTGACAAAGGACACAACTTGGCAAAGCTATGACCTTCCCTCTAGCTGTGGATGACTGACCGCCGTCAATCTCTGACCCAGCTCCCATCCCTGCAGCAAACCCCCACTGGAGTCAGAGTGACCCCCACGTCCTCCTTCCGCCGTGCCCGCGTGGCCGCAGCCGTCGCGGTCGTCGCCGCCCTCGCCGGCGCGACCGTCCCCGCCGCCACCGCCTCCGCCGCCACCGACCCCCGTGCCGCCGCGATAGCCCAGGCCCGCGCCAACGTCGCCCACCACGCCTCGGTGTTCGGCTTCGGCTCCGGCCAGGACCTCGTGCTCAAGGACGTCGTGCTCGACGCCGACGGCACCTCGCACGTCCGCTTCGACCGCACCTACCAGGGCCTGCCGGTGGTCGGCGGCGACCTGGTCGTCCACCAGGACGCCAGGGGCGCGCTGAAGGACTCCTCGCGCGCCGCCGCCCACGACGCCGCCGTGAGGTCCACCGTCCCCAAGGTGTCCGCGCAGTCCGGCGCGGCCGGTGCGCTGTCCGCCGCCCCGGGCGTGCGGGACGCCGTCAGCACCCCGGAGCTGGTCGTCTGGGCCGCCGACGGCACCCCCCGCCTCGCCTGGCGGATCACCGTCGAGGGCACCGGCGCGCACGGCGAGCCGGCCGGCACGGTCGTCGTCACCGACGCCACCACCGGCGAGCAGATCGAGTCCTACGACGCCGAGCACCACGCCTCGGGCACCGGCAACTCGGAGTACACCGGCACGGTCACCCTCGGCACCACCCCGGTCAGCGGCGGCTACACCCTGACCGACCCGGTCCGCGGCCACGTCACCAAGGACGCCCACAACCTCTCCGCGAGCTCGGTCAAGGCCTCCTCCGGCACCGCCTTCACCAGCACCACCAACGTCTGGGGCGACGGCAGGAAGTTCTCCACCGACCGCTCCACCGCCGCCGTCGACGCCCACGCCAACACCGCCTGGACGTACGACTACTACAAGAACACCTTCGGCCGGAACGGCATCAAGAACGACGGCAAGGGCGCCACCGTCTTCGTCCACGTCGGCACCGCCTGGGACAACGCCCAGTGGTCCGACAGCTGCTTCTGCATGATGACCGGCGACGGCGACGGCTCCCACGACCCCGAGCAGGTCGACCTCGACACGATGGGCCACGAGATGACCCACGGCGTCACCAGCGCCACCGCGAACCTCCGCTACAGCGGCGAGTCCGGCGGCCTCAACGAGTCCACCAGCGACATCTTCGGCACCATGGTCGAGTGGTACGCGAACAACGCCCTCGACACCCCCGACTACCTGTTCAGCGACCAGTCCACCCCGCCGTGGCTGCGCCGCTTCGACAAGCCCTCCCTGGACGGCTCCTCGGCGGACTGCTGGAGCAGCTCGGTCGGCAAGCTGGACGTGCACAACTCCTCGGGCGTCGGCAACCACTGGTTCTACCTGGCCAGCGAGGGCAGCGGCAGCAAGACCATCAACGGCTTCACCTACAACAGCCCCACCTGCAACGGCTCCACGGTGACCGGCATCGGCAACCAGAAGGTCGCCAGGATCTGGTACCGCGCACTGACCGTCTACATGACGTCCACCACCACCTACAAGGGCGCCCGCACCGCCTCGCTCAGCGCGGCCAAGGACCTCTACGGCCTCAACAGCGCCGAGTACGCGGCCGTCGCGGCGGCCTGGAGCGGCGTCAACGTCAACTGACACCGGTACTGCCGGCGCTGTACGGCTAGTGGTCGAATCCCACGTGGACGTGGTCGTGGTGGGTGTCGTCGGTGAAGAACTGGTTGCCGGCGCCCGCGATCGCCAGCGGCCCGCCCACGTTGTACGAGCCGGCGGCGGCCGCGTCCCGCATGAAGGACTCGATCAGCTGCCGGGGCGTCGCCGGGTCCACCACCGCCCGGCCGTCGATCCGCCAGACGTCGAAGGCCCGGCCCAGCGGATGGTCGCTGGGTCGGGTCGTCCCGAACACGTCCAGCGGGTGGCCGCTGCGCACCACGCTCACCGTGAGCGAGTACGGGCCGGCCAGCCGCAGCATCGCCGTCAGCACGGAGTCGTGGACGGCGCCGCTGCGCAGGTCGGCCGCGGCGGCGGGCGGCAGCTCGATCCTCGGCTGGGCCAGCACCCCGGCCACGGCCGCGCCGGGCGAGGCGGCGGCCGCCCCCGGCTCCGCCGGGTGCAGCGCGGTGACGGTCCAGCGCGGCTCGGCCCGGCTCAGCCGGACGTCCACGGTGGTGCCGCCCTCGGCCACCGAGCCGTCCGAGGCCCTGGTCCACTGGCGGCAGACCACCAGCACGCTCGCCGAGTCGGCGAGGATCCCGCCGTACTGGGCGTCGATCACCTCCAGGCTCGCCTCGGCCGCCGCCGGGGCCAGCGGGCCGGCCTGGTCCGCCAGCCCGGTGGGCAGGCCCAACGCGGCCACCCGGCTCCGGGCCGCCTCCACGCCCTGCCCGCCGGGTGGCCAGGCGCCGAGCGCGGCGACCAGCTCGACTGCTCGGCGCTTGACGTCGGGCTGGATCTCGCCCGGGCCGGGCTGCCAGAGCGGCGGGTTGGGCAGCGCGGTCGGGGACGGGGTCTGAGCCGGCGTCGGGGTTTGCGGCTGTGCCGGGGCCTGCGGCTGTGTCGGGGTCGGCGTCGGCGTCCGGGCCGGGGCCGGGGTGGTCTCCCCGCTCTGGGGCGCAGCGGTGCCCGAGGTCGTCGAAGCCGCCCGTGGTGCGCCCCCGCTCGAACACCCCGCCGCGCCCAGCAGCACCCCTGCCGCGGCCGCCCGCAATACCGCGCGCCTGCCCGTGTCCCGGCCACCGTCTCCGCTCGTCATGCGGTCAGTATGCGGACCCGGGGGCCTCCGGGGCCGCCCCGGCCGCCGACATCAGCCCAGACGGCGGATCGGCTTCCCCGCGAGGAAGGCGGCGATGTCCTCCACCGCCTCGCCGTAGTACCGCCGGTAGTTGTCCCGCGAGACGTAGCCCAGGTGCGGGGTGGCCAGCAGCCGGGGTGCGGTGCGCAGCGGATGGTCGGCCGGCAGCGGCTCGGTGTCGAAGACGTCCACGGCGGCGCCCGCGATCCGGCCTGCGGTGAGCGCGGCGAGCAGCGCGTCCTGGTCGACGATCGCCGCCCGGGAGGTGTTGACGAGGTAGGCCTCGGGCTTCATCAGGGCGAGTTCGGCCGCGCCGACCAGCCCCCGGGTGCCCTCGTTGGAGGCGAGGTGGACGGAGACGAAGTCGCTCTCGCGCAGCAGTTCCTCCTTGTCGGCGGCCCGGCGCACGCCCGCCCGGGCCGCCCGTTCGTCCGTCAGGTTCCGGCTCCAGGCGACGACGTCCATCCCGAAGGCCAGCCCGACCCTGGCGACCAGGGTGCCGATCCGCCCGAGGCCGAGGATGCCGAGCACCCGCCCGTGCAGATCGGCGCCGACGGTGCTCTGCCAGGGGCCGCCCTCGCGCAGCGCGGTGTTCTCCTGGACGATGCCCCGGGCCAGGCCGAGCAGCAGGGCCCAGGTCAGTTCGACCGGCGGGGTGCCGGAACTCGCGGTGCCGCAGACCGTGACGCCGTGCTCCTCGGCGGCCGCGTAGTCGATCACCGAGTTGCGCATGCCGGAGGCGATCAGCAGCTTGAGCCTCGGCAGCCGGGCGAACAGCGAGGCGGGGAACGGCACCCGTTCGCGCAGGGTGACGACGATGTCGAAGTCGGCCAGCGCGGTGGCGAGTTCCTCCTCGGAGCCGTGGTGCCGGCGGAAGGCCGTCACCGACACCCGGTCGGCCACCGGGGACCAGTCGGCGAGGCTGGTCGAGACGCCCTGGAAGTCGTCCAGGACGGCGCAGCGAAGGATCGGAATCGTCATGCCCGCACTCTTGCAGAGGCCGCGGCCGCCCGGCGTGCCGGGTCCGGCCACGGGCTCCGGCCCACCTCCGGGCGTCGCCGGACGCCACGGGGCGTCGCCGGGTTGGATCGGGGTGCCACCGGACGCCGCCGGACGCCACGGGGCGTCGCCGGGTTCGATCGGGGCGCCGCCGGACGCCGCCGGGTTCGATCGGGGGGCTCGGCACCGCGCGTCCCGGGTGGGCTGACGACCGGCGGAGGCCTGCGGGTCAGTCCCCCGCCAGCGGGGCCAGCAACGCCTCCGCCGACGCCGTGCGCGCGTACAGCACCGACCGTCCGGCCCGGTGGGCGCTGACCAGCCGGGCGTCCCGCAGGGCCGTCAGGTACTGGGACACCGCCGACGGCGACAGCCCGGTGCGCCGGGCCAGCTCGGTCGTGGACGCCGGGACCGTCAGCTCCGTCAGCAGCCGGGCGCGGGAGCGGCCGAGGACGGCGGCCAGCGCCTCGGTGCCCGCCGTCGGGGCGGTCGCCCACAGCGTGCCGGTTCCGCGTGCCGGGTAGGCGAGTTGCGGCGGATCCTGCCGGCCGAGGCGGGTGTACAGGTGCGGGCCGGTGAAGGCGGACGGGATCAGCAGCAGGCCCGCCCCGGCCGTCCGGTGGGGCAGCGGGCGGGTGCGGCGGCGCAGCCGCAGCGCGTCCTCCGTCCACCGCAGCTCGGCGTGCAGGTCGTTGAGCACCCGGGCGGCCCCGTGCTCGGCGGCCTGGCGGGCCCGGTGCAGCACGTCCGCGTCCAGCACCGCCCGGATCCTCGCCCAGTACGGCGCCAGCGCCAGCTCCCAGTACGCCTCGACCGCCTCGGCGAGCCGGGCCAGCCCGCCCGCCGGGTCGGTGTGCAGCGCCCGCAGCCGGGGCCCGAGTCGGCCCTGTTCCTCGGCCAGCCGGTCCAGGTCCCGCCGGACCTGCTCGGCGGGGGTGGCCCGGATCACGGCGAGTTCCTCGGCCAGGGTGGGGGCGGGCCCGGTCGGTGCCGGGTTGACGAAGTCGGGCACGTAGCCGGCCGGTGGGACGAGCTCGGCGAGCAGCCCGTACGCCGGGCCGAGCGCCGCCAACCGGGGCCGCACCTGTTCGGCCCACGGCCGGTGCACCGCGTGCGGCAGGCCGGAGCCCAGCAGCCGCAGGCTCGGCCCGACCTCCCACATCGGGGAGACGGCGAACCGCATCCGGGCCAGGTCCCCCGCCGTGAACAGCAGTTCCACCGCCAACGCCGCACCCCCGTGGATTCGTACATCCTCGAATCAATGGCGATCAGGCTAGTGCACTCGCGATCATGACGGGCATGACCACCGACAGCGCGGTGACCGCCGCCACCGCATCCTCCGCGTCCTCCTCCGACACCGCCACAGGTCTGGCCACCCCCGCCGCGGCCGCCACCCCCGCCGCGGCCGCCACCCCCGCTGCGGCCGCCGCCGGCACCTGGACCCTCGGCGACCGCACCGTCCACCGGATCGGCTTCGGCGCGATGCGCCTGCCGCAGACCGGCCCCGCGCTCGTGCCCCACGCCGTACCGCGCGACCGCGACCAGGCCCTGCGGGTGCTACGCCGCGCGGTCGAACTGGGCGTCAACCACATCGACACCGCCGCCTTCTACTTCTCGCCGCTGCGCTCCGCCAACGAACTGATCAACCGGGCCCTCGCGCCCTACTCCGACGATCTGGTGATCGCCACCAAGGTCGGCCCCGCCCGCGGCATCGACGGCGAGTGGACGGAGCACGCCCGCACCCCCGAGCGGCTGCGCGCCCAGGTCGAGCAGAACCTCCGCCAACTCGGCCGCGACCACCTCGACCTGGTCAACCTGCGGATCCTCGGAACCGACTCGATCGCCGAACGCTTCGGCGCACTGGCCGAGCTGCGCCGGGCGGGACTGATCCGCCACCTCGGCCTGTCCAACGTCCACCCGCACCAGCTCGCCGAGGCCCGGACCATCGCCCCCGTGGTCTGCGTGCAGAACCCGTACGGCATCGGTGCGCAGGCCCACCAGGACGAACTGCTGCGGCTCTGCGGCGAACAGGGCATCGCCTTCGTCCCGTTCTACGCCATCGCCGGCGCCGGACGCCAGCACGGCGCCGGCACCCCCGAGCCCGACCAGGTCCGGGCGGTGGCCCGGGCCCGCGGCATCAGCACGGCCCAGGTCCGGATCGCCTGGACGCTGCACCGGGGCCCGCACGTCCTCGCCATCCCGGGCACCGGCGACGTGGCCCACCTGGAGGACAACGTCGCCGCCGGCGCCATCCGGCTCACCGCCGAGGAACTCGCCCTGCTGGACCAGGCCCACACCGCCTGACGGGGCCGCCCCGACCGCCACTCGCCGCCTCTCCCTCCGCCTCGCGCGGGGTGGCGGGCGGCCGGCGGCGGGCGGCTGTTCGGGCCGCACCGCCGGCATTCGGCGACGCGCGGCGGCAAGCCGATCGCAGCGTCCACCGCGGACGTCGCACAGACCAGGCTCGGCGAAGGCCATTCCCTTCCTGGCCTGGTCAGGAGCTTCGCGAAGCCGTTCCCCGCCCGAGGTGGCAGGTCGTTCCGTTCCGGCAGCGCCGATCATGTGAGCGACAGGCGAATGCGGCGCATCGACGGGTCGACCGCCGCGATCCGCGCGGTCATCACATCGCCGATGCGGACGTCCCGGTCCGGTTCTGCTGCCGACAGTTCGGAGCTGTGGAGCAGCCCTTCGATCCCGTCATCGAGGCCCACGAAGGCACCGAACGGGACCAGCTTCGTGACGCGGCCACTGACGACGCTGCCCACGCGCCCGGACCAGACGAGCCATGGATTCTCCTGACGGGCGACCAAGGAAAGCACAGCCTGCCCACGCCCCTCGATGTCCAGCGCCAGGACCTCGGCGCTCACCCGCTGCCCGAGCGACACCGCTTCATGACACGAGGAGATCCATCTCCACGAGAGCTCGGGCGGAGGGAGGAAGCCCACCGAAGCCTCCGGCGCCCCGTCGAGATCGACGAACACACCGAAGTTCTCGATCCCGCTCACCACCCCTGCCACGGCGTCGCCTGGGCGGAGCGACAGGAGGAAGGCTCTCAGGGCTTTGGAAGGGCGCGGATACGTCACGGCCCAGAACCTATCCCTCGGACTCGAACATCCGAACCTACCGGCATCTGTGGCTGGACGGTGGCCGGTCGCCAGGCGCGGGCCGGGGCGGGCTCGGGCGCAACAGGGCGGGCTGGCTGGCGCGGACCGGGGTGGCTGAAGCTCGGGCGCAAAACCGCTCGGGCGCTCGGCCGCCCGCTCGGTCGACAGAATATGCAGACCGGTCTACAGTTTCGCTCCATGGGAGCCAAGGGCGAGGAGACCCGGGCCCGGCTGATCGCCGGCACCCGGGAGCTGATCGAGGAACAGGGGTACTTCGGCACGGGCCTCAACCAGGTCCTGGCCGCCACCGGCGCACCGCGCGGCTCCCTCTACTTCCACTTCCCCGGTGGCAAGGACCAGCTGGTCGCCGCCGCGCTGATCCAGTCCGGCCAGGAGGTCGCGGACCTGCTGACGGCGGCGGCCGCCGAGGGGAGCGACGCCGCCGGGCTCGTCCAGCGCCTCACCGAGGTGTTCGCCGAGCGCCTGGAGCGGTCCGGCTACACCAAGGGCTGTCCGATCGCGACCGTCGCCCTCGAGGTCGCGGGCACCAACGAGCCGCTGCGCGCCGCCTGCGCCGAGGTGTACGACGGCTGGCAGCGCATCCTGGCCGGGCAGTTGACGGCAGGGGGGTTCCGTCCGGCCGAGGCCGAGGTCGCCGCCGGGCAGGCGCTCGCCCTGATGGAGGGCGCGGTGCTGCTGGCGTCGGTCAGGCGCAGCCGCGCGCCGCTGGACGACGCCCGGTACGCCGTCCTCCATCTCCTCGGCGCGGAGCAGTCCGGCCGCCGCCGGTAGGTCCGGAGCGGGCCGCCGCCTCGGCGGCGCGCTCCCTCATGCGCAAAAAATATGCAGACCGGTCTACAGAAAGGAATCCCCGGATGACCGCCACCCCTCCCCCGCCGCGCACGCTGGTCCTCGGCGCCAACGGCTTCCTCGGCCGCTGGCTGGTCCTCGAACTGCTCACCCGCGCAGAGCCCGTGGCCGCCGCCGTCCGCGACGCCCGGCGCGCCACCGACCTCCGTCACTGGCTGCGGGAGCACGGCGCCGACACCGCCCCACTCACCACCGTCACCGCCGACCTCACCCGCCCCGGCCTCGGCCTCACCCCTGACGACGACGCCCGGCTCACCGAGGTCCGCGACGTCCACAACCTCGCCGCCCGCTACGATTTCGGCCTCACCCGCGCCCAGGCCGAACCCCCGAACGTCCTCGGCGCCCTGCACGCGCTGCGCTGGTCCGCCACCCGGCCCCGGTTGCGCCGCCTGGTCCACCTCTCCGGCTACCGGGTCGGCCGCGACCCCGACCCCCGCTACCCGCTCGACGCCACCACCACCGCCGACCTCTACACCCGCCTCGGCGCGTACGAAGCCTCCAAACGACTCGGCGACGCCGCCGTCCGCGTCACCGCGCCCCGGCTCGGCGTCCCGCTCACCACCGTCAACCCGAGCAGCGTCATCGGCCACTCACGCACCGGCGAAGCCGGCCAGTACCTCGGCCTCGCCCAACTCGTACGCCAGCTCCACCGCGGCCGCCTCCCCCTGCTCCCCGGCAACCGGCGCACCTTCCTGCCCGTCGTCACCGTCGACCACCTGGCCCGCTTCCTCGCCGCCGTCCCCACCCACGACCGGGCCCCTGCGGCGGCCCACACCGTCCTGGACCCCGCCACCCCCGTCCTCCCCGACCTGATCTCCCTCCTCGCGACCCACCTCGGCGTCCGCCCACCCCGCGGCCGCATCCCCGTCCCCGTCGTCCGCCGCCTCCCCCGCGCCCTCACCGGAGCCGACCCGGAGACCCTCACCTTCCTCTCCGAGGACCGCTACGACACCTCCTCCGCCGACCACCTGTCCGCCGCCGCAGGAATCACCCACCCACCCGTCATCCCCGCCCTCCGCCACTGGTCCACCCGCCTGGTCCGCGACGCCTTCGGCGACCACTGACCACCCCGCACAGGAAGTCGACCCGCCCGACTTCCTACTACGCCCGGCCGCAGCCCGCCCGCCCCGGGCGTGGAAAGCCGACGGACCCGACTCCCCCGCACGGCCCGCCAGTCACCCACCACCGCGCGGCCGCTGACGTCGGAGCCGGTCCGAAACCCCTTGGACGCGACAGGGGCCCGCTTGCTGAAATGGGAGACGGCCGCTGTTGGCGTCGAAGGGGTGCGGCGATGACCGAGATCAGGCTGCACCTGTCGGTGCGCGGCCTCACCAAGGCGGACCTGCCGTCCTGCAGTTGGGCCGGCTCCCCCAAGCGCGTGCGCGAGCTCGTCCACCAGATCCGCCGCGCCGAGGCGGGCGACATCGACTACCTGGCGGTGTGCACGCCGGTCGGGCTCCCGGTGGCGGTCGGCGGCATCGACTACGCGGTCAAGCCCGGCGCCGGCACGCTCTGGCAACTCGGTGTCCACCCGGCCCTGCGGTCCTGCGGGGTCGGCACGCTGCTGATCAGCTCCGCCGAGCAGCGGATCGGCGCCCGGGGCCTGACCCGCGCCGAACTCGGTGTCGAGGAGAGTAACCCGCGTGCCCGCGCCCTCTACGAACGCCTGGGCTACCGGGCCTTCGGCCGCGAGCTCGACTCCTGGGACGTGGAGGCCGAGGACGGCTCGCTCCACCGGTACGAGACGACGTGCACGCTGATGCGCAAGGACCTGGCGTGACGCTGGATTTCGCGGCGTTCGTCGCCGATGCGACGGCCGACCCGGCCGTCGTCGGGCTCGTTCTCAAGGGCTCCCGGGCCCACGACGGCATGACCACCCGCCGCTCCGACCACGACCTCTACGTCATCCTCGCCAACGACGCGGCGAGCGAGCTGGCTGCGCTCGACGGCTACCGCTCCGCGCGGCTCGACCTGGTCGTCACCACCCTCGAACGGTTCCGCCGGCCCGCCGCCTGGGAGCGGTACGCCATCGCCCGCTCCCAGGTACTGCTCGACCGCCGCGACGGGGAGGTCACCCGGATCGTCGCCGCCATGGGGCAGCTCGGCGCCGAGGAGGCCTTCCGGTCCGGCGCCGCCCTGCTGGACGCCTACGCCAACTCGCTCTACCGCTCGGTCAAGAACCACCGCGATGGAAACCGGCTCGCCGGCCACCTCGACGCGGCCGCCAGTGTCGGATTCCTGCTCGACCTGCTCTTCGCTCTGGACCGCCGACCGCGCCCCTACAACAAGTACCTGGCCTGGGAGCTGGACCGGTTCCCGCTGCCCGGCTGGGCGAGCGCCGCGCTGCTGGACACCGTCGCCCGGATCACCGCGACCGGCGAAGTGGCGCCGCAGCAGCGGCTCTTCGCCCGGGTCGAGGAGGCTGCCCGGGCCGCCGGCCACGCGGCGGTGCTGGACGCCTGGGGCGACGACCTGCTCCTGATGCGGCCCCACCCGGACCGCCCGGGCCACCAGCCCTCCTGACCCGGACCGGCAGCCGAAGCGGGCGAAGCAGCTCATAACGTCCTATGAGAACGAGGCCATCCGCCCCGAGATCGGTTACGCGATCAAGCCGGAGGTCTGTAAGGGGAAGTCAGGTCGTCGCGGTGGCGCGGTCGGAGTTGCTGCGGAGGACGCAGAATTCGTTGCCTTCCGGGTCCGCCAGGACCGACCAGCCCGATCCGTCGGGGTTGCGGTGGTCGGCGACGTGGGTGGCGCCGAGGCCGAGGAGGCGGGCGACTTCCTGGTCGCGGGAGGTCTCGGGGCGCAGGCACAGGTGGAGGCGGTTCTTGACCGTCTTGGGCTCGGGTACCTGGTTGAAGTAGAGGGCCGGACCCTCGGCGAGCATGACCTGGACCTCCCGGTCACCCGGCTTGTCGTCCGGGTGCAGCGGACGACCGGTCACCCGGCTCCAGAAGAGGGCCAGCTCATAGGCGTTGGAACAGTCGATCGCCACGTTCTGCACTACCGAGACCATGTGCGCGATTGTCCCGCGCCGCCGCGCAGGACGCCACCGGCGCGCAGGACGCCACCGTCGCGGTACGCCGCGGTACGCGGCGGCGGGCACCGGGCGCCGTGGCGCGTCAGGGCGCCTCGCGGACGGCCACCGCGTCGCCGGCCGCCGCCGCGCCCGCGAAGAAGTCCCGCAACTCGCGCAGGTCGTGGACGACCTTGGCGGCCCAGGACTCGGACCAGGGCGTCGGGTAGTCGAGTTCCGCGCAGGTGCGGGCGAGCACCGTGTGCTGCTGGCGGACGAGTTCGCCGAGCGCCGAGTCGCGCAGGAACAGGGAGGCGGCCGCGACCTGGTCGGGGCTGAGCACCGGCATGGGCGCCGGCACCTCGGCGGCCTGGTCCCGGCGCGCCCCGCCGTAGACGGGCAGCCGGGCGGCCGGGTCGGGGTGGAGGCCGTTCTCGGTGAGCGCGAGTTCCATCAGGACGGCCGTCCGCCGGACACCGAGGGCGAGACCGGCGGCAGCCAGCCGGTCGTACCGGCCGTCGCGGTGGCGGGGTACGAGCTCGCCGAGCTCCTCCGGCGAGCAGGTGTCCGCGGCCCGCCCCGGCAGGCGGCGCCAGAAGTGATCGACACTCACCCGGAAAGCCTATCGAACGGCGGGTCGGTGATCAGCCGCTCAGGCTTCGCCGGGGTGCCAGGCCGGCCATTCCCAGGGGCGGTCGGCCCAGTGCACCCGGACCGGGTCGCGGGGGTCGAGGTCCGGGAAGAGCTGGTGGACCCGGGGTTCGAACTCCTCGGGGGCGAGTGGCTCCCAGCCGTGGCCCTGGAAGTGGACGAGGCGGTAGCGGCTGTCGGTCCGGAACTCGGCCACCTCGACCAGGGGCGTTGACGTGCTGTTGGTCTCCATGCCCCCCAGCATGTGGGGCGACGGCAATCAGCGCCCCTTCAGACCCCTCTTCCGGGTCATGTCCCCGCGTCGGCCCGCTCGTTGAGCACGGGAAAGGTACGGCGGGGGGCGCGCTGGAAGGACGAGGACATGACTGGGCAGCCCACCGGAGAGCAGTGGCAGTGGCCGTCGAACGCTTGGCAGCCCCCTCCGGTCCCCGCTCCCCCGCCGCCGGGGACGCCGGTGGCCCCCGCACCCGTACCGCCGCGGCGCCGTTCCCGGAAGGTCTGGGCGGTGGCGGCGGGCGGGACGCTCGCGCTGCTGGCCGCCGCACTGGTGATGTGCGGACCGGGCTCGGGCGACGACGTCCAGGTCGTGGCCGTGCCGGGCGCCTCCCCGTCCACGCCCTCGCCGACGGAGCTGCTGCCGGTGTCCCCGCCGCCCGCGACGCCCGCGCCGTCCCCGCTGCCGCCGCCGGTCCCGGCGATCACCCAGCTGGGCGGCATGGGCGAGTCGACGCCTCAGCCCACGAACCAGCCGACGACCCAGCCCGCCGCGCCGGAGCCCTCCGAGGCCCAGCGCGCCACACCCGGCCCGCACGCGAAGCCCGGCCACACCGCGCACCCCACCCCGTCCGCCCGCCCGGCCCCGCCGCCCACGGGCGGCGCGGTCCCGACCTTCGGCCCGGGCACCATCTGCGACCAGGCGGAACGCGTCGGCCGCTGGCCCGCCGGGTCGGAGCAGGCCCGGCTCTGCCACAGCATCTACGGCTGACCCGGCGCCGGTCGTACGGCTGACCGGTCGTACGGCTGACGGCAGCTGATCCGACCGACCGGTCGGACGGCCGGCCCGGCTGATCCCGGCCGTACGGCCGCGCCCCGGCCAGGGCGCCCACGACGTGCCCGGCGTCCCGGCCGGGCACCGCACCCTCCGGGACGGCGGGGCAGCGACGACGGCCCGCTGCCCCGCCGGAGCAGCGGCCTCAGGTCCGCAGGTCCGCTGCCGGGCCGGGGCGCGCACGGTGCCGGCCCGGACGCCGCCCCGGCCACGGAGCACGAGCCGCCGCCCTCAGACCATCCCGAGTTCCTTGATCAGCTGCTCGAAGCGCAGGTCCGGCCGCCGCGGGATCCCGAAGCGCTCGTCGCCGTACGGGAAGGGGCTGTAGACGCCGGTACGGCGGTAGCCGCGGCGCTCGTACCAGGCGATCAGGTCCGCGCGCTGCTCGACCACCTTCATCTCCAGCAGCCGGACGCCCCACTCCTCGCGGGCCACCCGCTCGGCCTCGGCCAGCACGACCCGGCCGATCCCGCCGCCCTGGAGGGTGGGCCGCACCGAGAACATGCCGAAGTAGGCGCTGTCCCCGCGCCGCTCCAGCTGGCAGCAGGCGACCAGCTCGCCGCCCTGCTCGGCCACCAGCACCACGCCGTCCGCGTCCTCGACGGCCTCGGTGACGCTCTGGGGGTCGGTGCGCTGCCCGTCCAGCAGGTCCGCCTCGGTGGTCCAGCCGGCCTTGCTGGCCTCGCCCCGGTAGGCGGACTCGACCAGCGCGACCAGTGCGGGAACGTCGGCGAGGGTCGCCCGACGGAAGACGGCTTCCCCGGCGGGCCCGGTGGCGATCTCGGACATGGCGGTTCCTCTCCTCGAAAGTCGACGTCCGGGCATGGTGCCACAGCGCTCTCGGCGCGGACGCGCCGGCGGGTACGGCAGCCGTTCCGGCCGGCGCAGGGGTCCGATCCGAGACCCGGGGACGGCGGGGGGCGGCTTGCCGCAATGAGCACCTGGGGGTCGGGCCTTCGGCCGCGAGCCGGCCCCCATGGGACGTGGAGGCCGAGGACGACTCGCTCCAGCGGCACCGGACGATGTGCACGCTGATGGACAAGGACCCGACACGGCATGGCACTTCGCGGCGTTCCGGGTCGAAGCGACGGCTGACCCGGCCGTTCTCGGCCCCGCCCGGACGCCTGGGGCGAGGACCTCTTACCGCTGCCGCTCCACCCGGACGCTCCGGCCTCCCGACCGGGCGCGCCGGGAGCCGAACCAGACTGCCCCGGCCGTCGTGTACCGGAAGCCCTTCACCCAGCAGTTCCAGGGCTTGACGGCACGTGACGCCCGTTGAACTCGAACTCGATTCCGGTTCGTATCTACCTCCGTCCGCCCGCCCAGGCCGACGGCGTCACCCTCCGCCGCTCGCGCGATAGCGACGGCGACGGAGCGGAGAGACCCATGACCCAGACCCCACCCCCGGCCCAGCCTCAGCCCCCGTGCGGATCGACGACGCCGGCCGGGTCCATGTCGTCGAGCGCGTCGATGTCGAGGCGGTGCTGCTCTCCGCTCCCGGTGTCTCCGACGCCGCGGTCCTCGCGTACCCGACGACGTGATGGGCGAGAAGGTCGGCGCCGTCCTCTTCGCGGCGCACGGGGAGGTCGACGCCGTCGCCGTGATCGCGCACTGCCGGGAGCACCTGGCGGACTTCAAGGTCCCGCAGTACGCCGCGGTCGTCACCGGGGCGCTGCCGCGCAACGCCGGCGGCAAGCTCCTGAAGGACCGACTCCGTGGGCAGGTCCGCTGGGAAGCTCCGCTGCGCTGACGCCCCCGTCGCGCGCGCGACGCCCGCGACGGACGGCCGGCTCCACCAGGGCGAAGGCGAGGACGCCGCCTCGACCACCGTCTACCTCCTCGCCCACCGAGCCCCACCCGACCACCACAACCACCACGACCACCGCCCCCACCGCACCGACAGTGAAGGACGACGAACGCCATGACCAGCACAACCGACGGGCAGGACACCGATGTCGTCGTGGTGGGGGCAGGCCTGTCCGGCCTGACCGCCGCGTACCGGCTGGCGCAGCGGGGGCGTTCGGTGCTCGTGCTCGAGGCCGGCGACCGGGTCGGGGGGCGCACCTTCGACCTCCAGGTCGCCGACGGGGTGTTCACCGAGGGAGGCGGGCAGTGGATCGGTGAGCGTCACACCCGCATGTTCGCGCTCCTCGTGGAGCTGGGGCTGTCGACGTTCCCCACGCACACGGCCGGCCGGACGGTCTACCTGCGCCACGGCAGGCGGCGGACGTTCCGGGGCACGGTCCCGCCGGTGAGCCCCCTCGCGATGGCGGACTTCGTCCAGGCGCGGCTGCGACTCGACCGGATGGCCCGGACGGTGCCGGCCGACGCCCCGTGGACCGCACGGCGGGCTCCGGTCTGGGACGGCATGACGCTCGGGCGTTGGCTGGACGTCAACTGCCGGGTCGATGAGTCCCGCCACCTGTTCACGCTCAGCTTCACGATGATCTTCTGCGAGGACCCCCACCAGGTCTCACTGCTCAAGGCACTGCACCAGATCAGGACCTCCGGGGGCCTGGAGTTCATGGTCAACACCGAGCACGGCGCCCAGGAGACGCGGGTCGTCGGCGGCACCCAGAAGGTGTCGCTCGCCCTGGCCGAGCGGCTGGGCGAGCGCGTGGTCCTGGACGCACCCGTGCACGGGATCCGGCAGGACGGCGAGGGCGTTCTGGTCAGCTCCGCCCGGGCACGGGTGCGCTGCCGGCGGGTGATCGTCGCCATGTCACCGGCCGACGCCGACCGCATCACCTTCTCCCCCGGCCTGCCGACCCGGCGCAGCGCACTCCAACGCGTCTGGCACAACGGCGCCGAGAGCAAGGTCTTCGCGGTCTACGACAAGCCGTTCTGGCGCGAGCACGGCCTCAACGGTTCGGCGCTGACGGACCTCCCGGTCGCGCACCTGGTCGTCGACAACTCATCGCCGGACGGCCGGCTCGGCATCCTGCTGACCTTCGTCGGCACAGCCGGCGCGGGCATCGGTCTGGCCTGGTCCGACGCGGTGCTCGACCAGCCCGAGGCGCGACGGGAGGCGGTGCTCGCGGACCTCGTCGCCCTGTTCGGCCCGGAGGCCGGGAGGCCCGTGCGCATGCTCGAGAAGAGCTGGGTCGGCGAGCCCTGGATCGCCGGCTGCACCGGTACCCGTGCACCGGGCGTCATGACGCGCTACACCGACGCGGTCACCGCGCCGGTGGGCCGCATCCACTGGGCCGGCACCGAGGCGGCGCCGGAGTTCGACAGCTACCTCGAGGGCGCGGTCCGCTCGGCCGAGCGAGCGGTCGGTGAGGTGAACGCCCGCCTCCGGGCCGCCACGGCCCCCGCGGCCGACTCCACCGCTCCCTGACCGGCCGCAACACCGACCCCTGACCCGCCATGGCAACGCCCCGAGACCCGCCGCGGCACCACCTCGTCAACCGCGGCACCGCCTCGTCAGCCGCGCTCCTGCTGCGGCGACGGGGCGTAGGTGGACAGGTAGGCGGTGACGAGACGTCGGGCTTCGTCGATCACCGCGTCGTCACCGGTCGGAGAGGTCCGGAACGCGACCTCGAAGAGCTGGTTGCCGGCGACCCAGGCGAGCCGCGGGACGAGCTGGGGGGTGTCGAGGGGGAGAAGCTTCCGCGCGATGGCGAGGTGCCACAGCAGGTCCGCCTGGGACTCGTCGAAGGCCCGGATGATCTCGTCCAGCGTCCCGTGCGCCCTCGCGAACCACAGCTCGACGCAGCTGCGGTGGCGGCGGAAGTAGTCGAACAGTACGTCGATCACGGCGTCGACGGCCTCGCGCAGGTTGCGGGGTTCCGCCTCGTCCAGCGCGGCGGCGATCAGCGCATCCATCGCGCGCACATGCTGCCGCATGATCTCGGCGTCGACCTCGTGCCGGTCCGGGAAGTAGTGGTAGACGGACGCGATCGGGATGCCCGCCCGGTCACCGATCGCCTTGAGCGTGGCGGCCTCGTACCCCTGCTCGCCGAGCAGCGCCTCGGCGGCCTCCAGGATCGCGCGGCGGCGTTCCACCCCGCGGCGCTGCACCGCGGGCGAGCGACGGGGCTTGGATGCGGCCGGCTCCTTCTCGAACACGGTTCGAGATCTTACCAGTCGCGATCGACCGCCCGCGGGTGAGAGCGAGCCCCTCGACCCCGATCCAGGGCGGGGGCAGACGCTCCTCCGCGGACCCGAATCCGATTCGGCAGCGGCCACCACGTCCCGCCGCCGTTACTCCGCCCCGCTGGAAGCGCACCGGTGGTGCGCGGAAGGGGATCCAGCCGCCCGGCGCGGGCGCGGGCGCCGGGATATCCTGGATGTGTAGTATCCAGATATGCAGATGAGCGAAGGCGTCGAGTGGGCGGTGCACAGCTGCCTGAACCTGGCCTGGGCGGAGCCCGGGAGCGCCGTACCGGTGTCCAAGCTCGCCGCCTTCTACGAGCTGCCCGCGGCGTACCTGAACAAGCAGTTGCAGGCACTCGCCCGAGCCGGGATCGTGACGTCCAGCTCCGGGCCGCGCGGCGGGTTCCGCCTGGCACGCGACCCGGCCGCCGTCACGCTCCTCGACGTGGTCACCGCGATCGAGGGGTCGCAGGACGCGTTCCGCTGCCAGGGCATCCTGCGGCACGGGCCGGGCGGCAGGGAGGGCGTCGACTACCGGGCGGTGTGCGCGGTCTCGCAGGCCATGCGCCAAGCCGAACTCGCCTGGCGGCGGGAGCTCGCCGGGCGGACGCTCGCCGACATCATGGCGAGCGTCGAGAGCACCTCCCCCCGCACGCCGGAGGCCACCCGCCACCGGATCGCCTCGCTCTGACAGCGGCCGCCGCAGAGCGATGCAGCGGCGCACAGCGGCGCACAGCGCGCGCAGCGGCGTAATCCTGGACATTTAACGTACAGAAAGGTTGGAAATGACTGCCACTCACACGCGGATGGGCCACGTCTACCAGCTCGCCGCCGGCGGCTACCGGGGCCTCAAGACCGTGGAAGGCTACCTCCAGCGCAGCAGTGTGCCCTCCGACCTGCTGGAACTGATTCGCATCCGAGTCAGCCAGATCAACGGCTGCGGACTCTGCGTGGACCTGCACTCGCACCGGGCGCAGGCCACGGGCGAGAGCCACGAGCGCCTGTGGTCCCTGGCGGCCTGGCGGGACACCCCGTTCTTCACCGATCAGGAACGCGCCGCGCTCGCGCTCGCCGAGGCGACCACCCGTATCGCCGACAACCCGGACGGCGTTCCCGACGACGTCTGGGCGCAGGCGGCCGAGCACTTCAGCGAGGAACAACTGGCCGCACTGGTCATGGCGATCGCCTCGGTCAACGCCTGGAACCGGATCAACGTGGCCACCCGCCAGACGGCCGGCTCCTTCCGCAACGTCGGCACTTCACGGTGACGGCGGCGGAAGTCCGACCACGAGGCCGCCCGCCGGACGGAACGCCGCCTGCCGCTACGAGCGGTGTCCTTCGGCCGGCCTGAACGCCGGCGACCCGCACGGGTCCGACCGCGCACGGGACCCGGCACCGGATGTGACGCAGGTTCAGGATGTGGCCGTGGAGGCCTGGCGGAGCTGGCGGGTACATGGCTACCCTGCTCCCGGACCGGACCAACCACCGGTCGTACCGGGCTCGTTGGGCCACCCGGCCCCGGGCTGACCGCACGGAACCAGAGGAGTGTCCATGCCCCGCTCTTCCCGCTCCGCCCGCCCCACCGGTACCACCAGATCCACCTCGCTCCGCCGGCTGCCGCTCGCGGCCGCGCTCGCCGCCGCGACCGCCCTGGTCGCCGGCGTCGCCGCGCCCGCCTACGCGGCCGGACCCGCCCCTGTTGCCCCTGTCGTCGAGGGCCGTACGGCCTTCCACCCCGACCGCGACTTCGCCGGCTCCACCGTCGCCGCCCACGAGGGCCGCTCCGGCGCCGCCCCCCTCGTCCGACTCGCCGTCACCCAGACCGCGGGCCTGGACGTCGCCAGCTACCAGGGCAACGTGAACTGGCCGTCGGTGGCCGCGGGCGGCGCCCGCTTCGCCTACGTCAAGGCCACCGAGGGAACCAGCTACACCAACCCGTACTTCGCCCAGCAGTACAACGGCTCCTACAACTCCGGCCTGATCCGCGGCGCCTACCACTTCGCGTTGCCGAACAACTCCTCCGGCTCCGCCCAGGCCAACTACTTCGTCGACCACGGGGGCGGCTGGTCCGCCGACGGCAGGACCCTGCCGCCCGCCCTGGACATCGAGTACAACCCGTACGGCGCGACCTGCTACGGCCTCAGCCAGAGCGCCATGGTCAGCTGGATCCGCTCCTTCAACGACACCGTGCACTCCCGCACCGGCCGGTACCCCACGATCTACACCACCACCAACTGGTGGGCGACCTGCACCGGCAACTACGGCGGCTTCGGCGCCACCAACCCGCTCTGGATAGCCCGCTACGCCTCCACCGTCGGCACCCTGCCGAACGGCTGGAGCTACCAGACCTTCTGGCAGTACTCCGACTCCGGCACCTTCCCCGGCGACCAGGACCTCTTCAACGGCGCCACCGACCGGCTGAGCGCGCTCGCGCTCGGCTAGCGGTCCCGAACACCGGAGCGGCTCCCGGCGCCCGAAGCGGGTGCCGGGAGCCGCTCCCGGCACCTCAGCGCGGATCGACCGGCCACGGGCCGGACACCGGGCCGTGCGGCTCGGGGGCCCGCCCGCCGGTACCGCTTCCCTGCGCTGGTCGGGCGACCGACCAGCGCAGGGAAGCGGCCACCGGCCACCGCGGTCAGCGGATCACCGGCAGCACCGGCGCCGCAGTGCGGCCCGCCGCGGCCTCGATGAAGGCCACCGGATCGGCGACCTCGGCCAGCAGGGCACGGGTGAAGTCGAGGGCTCCCCGGGCGGGCGGCGGACCGCCGACCGCGGCGATCAGGTCGAGCAGGTGGACGGTCGCCTCCATCAGCGCCACCTCCCCCAGCGCCCCCACCGTGACGCTGCCGAGCAGCGGGTGCGCCACCGCGGTGTCGGGCGGCAGGTCCGCGAGTCCGGCCAGGGCGGCCGGCCCCTCGACGCCGAACCGGGCGATCAGCACGGCCGGTTCGACCGCCCGCGCCGACGCCTTCGCCGTCTCGGCGACCTGCCCGGCGGCGGTGTGGGCGATCCCGTCCGGCCGGTTGTAGGCCCGCAGGATGCCGGCCCCGCTGCTCACCTCGGCCGGGCCCTCCCGCACCGCCGTGCGCAGCCCCGTGAACATCTCCGGCACCGGCGCCACGTGGGCGTACAGGTCCCGCACGGTCCAGTCGGGCAGCCGGGTGGGGCGTTCCCAGTCCTCGGCGGCGAGCGCCGACCCGCGCTCGGCCCAGGAGGCCCACGCCTCGGCCAACAGCAGTCGCACGCGGTCGGTCTGACGGATCATCGGCTCTTCCTTCCGTACGGCGGTCACCGGTGCCGCCCACGCTACCCGGACGCCCCGGTAAACCACTTGCGGCCGCTGAGCCGCGACCGCCACGATCGGGCCCATGACCTCCTCTCCGACCCGCCCGCTGCCCGTGACCGCTGCCGTCCCGGCGCCGGTCCGACAGCAGCCCGGCCGCCCGCGGAGGCGCGATCCCGGCCTGACGTGAGCGCCGCGCTGGTCGCGGGGCTGGTCGCCGGGCTGGGCGTCGCCGTGCCGGTGGGGGCCGTCGGGGCCTATCTGGTGTCGCTCACCGCGCGCACCTCGCTGCGCACCGGCGTCCATGCCGCCCTCGGCGTGGCCACCGCGGACGGGCTGTACGCGCTGATCGCGGCTGTCGGCGGCACCGGCCTCGCGCCGCTGCTCGAGCCGGTCGCCGGACCGCTGCGGTTCGTCTCGGCCCTGGTGCTGCTCGCCCTCGCGGTCCGTACCGCCGCCACCGCCCTGCGTCACCGTCGCGCCACCGCCGCGCGGGGGCCCGGCGCGCCTCCCGACGGGGCGCCACCGGTCCGGGCGGCTCGGCCCTGGGCGCCAGCGGACGGGACACCGCGCGGGGCCGGCACACCGCCCCGGGCCGGGGCGCCGCCGCAGGCTCCGCGACCGCTGCGGGCCTACCTGACCCTGCTCGGGGTCACCCTGCTGAACCCGCTGACCGTGCTGTACTTCGCCGCCCTGGTCCTGGGCGGCGGAGGCCGGTCCGGCGCGACCTCGGGCCCGGTGGCCCGGGCGGCCTTCACCGCCGGCGTCTTCGCCGCCTCCGCCGGCTGGCAACTGCTGCTGGCCGCCGGCGGGGCGCTGCTCGGCCGGGCGCTGACCGGTTCGCGCGGCCGGCTGTTCACCGCCCTGGGCTCGGCCGCCCTGGTCGGCGGGCTCGCCGTGCGGCTGCTGCTGACCGCCGGCTGAGACCCGGCCGCCGGAGCCCCCTCCCCCGACCCCCGAACCAACGCCGCCGCCCCCCCGCCCCGCCCGTATACCACCGCCCCGCTGCCCACTGACGCCACCACCAACGCCCCGCTCCCCCTGCCGCCCACCGACACCCCCGCCCCCCACCATCCGACACCCACCCCACTTCCGACTACGCTGCGTCACCGCCCGCGCCCCCACCGACGCCTGTTTGCAACCCATTCGTCCCTTGTATCCTGGTCTCGTATCCGCTGCGTAACCCGCCCCGTCCGGCCGACCGGCCCAGGAGCGGCCGACGACGCCGGCACCGACCCGGAGGAGCGCGGACATGGCCGAGCAGGACAGCCCCGAGAAGCGGGGACGCCTCAGTCGCCCCCTGGTGCTCCGCGCCGCCGTGGCGCTGGTCGACCGCGAGGGCCTGGGCGCCCTGACCATGCGCAGGCTGGCGGCCGAACTCGGGGTCGAGTCGATGGCGCTGTACCGCTACACCCCCGGCAAGGAGGGCCTGCTCGACGGCCTGGTCGAGGCGTACTTCGCCGAGGTCAACACCCGCCTGCGGATCAGCTCCGGTGCCGATGACCACGAGCCCGAGTGGCGCCGGGAACTGCGCCGGATCGCCCGGGCGTTCGCGGCCGTCGCGCACGCCCACCCCGAGATCCTGCCGCTGGTGGCGACCCGTCCGCTGGCCGTGCCGGTGGCCCGCCGCCCCGCCCCGGTGCTCGACCTCACCGAGCACATCCTCTCGGTGCTCGTGCGGGCCGGTTTCGACGACGCCAGCGCGCTGACCGTCTACCGCACCTTCGTGGCCTGGAACCTCGGCAGCCTGCTGGTGGACAAGCGCCAGGTGGTGGACAACCCGGACGACCCGGATCCCGTGCTCCGCCTGGGCCTGCACCGGCTGCCCGCCGCCGAGTACCCGCGGTTGCGCTCCATGGTGCCCAGGTTCGCCGACTTCGACGACGACCGCGAGATGCTGGACGGTCTGGACAGCCTGTTGAACGGGGTGCCGGAACCGCTTCTTGACTCGTTCTACGGCGACGGCACATCCTGAGGTATACGAGGTACACGCCGGACATATCCGTTCATCCGCTCGTCAGTACGGCGCCGGACGGGCCCGGCCCCACGGCGCCCGGAAGAAGTCACCATGTCCGCCGTCCCATCCGCACAACCTCCCGTGCCACCCCGGCACGACATCATCCAGCTCCGCGTCACCGCCGACGACGCGGACACACTGCGCGCCCTGCTGCGCCACACCCGTCCCGACACCGGCGGCCGCCCGCACGTCGGGGCCGACGGCAGGATCGGCATCGACGTCTACGTCCCGGAGGACCGGGTCGCGACCCTCGAGCGCGAGGGCGTGACGGTCACCCGCATCGGGAACGCCAGCGAGGCCGGGCGCGCCGCCCAGGCCGAGGTCGGCACCGGTGACCGGTTCGCCGCCGACGACGCCGTCCCGCACGGCCTGGCCGCGAAGCTCGCGGGCTGAGGCGGGAGGCCGTCATGTCGTACCTGAACATCACCGAGGTGGAGTCCGCCGTGACCAGCCTGGCCACCGCCCACCCCGGTACGTCCCGGCTCATCACCCTGCCCGAGCCCTCGATCGAGGGCCGCACCGCCCACGCCCTGCAGATCGGAGCCGCCGCCCCGATCCCGAAGAGCTGCGTGATGATCATCGGCGGTGTGCACGCCCGTGAGTGGGGCAGTTGCGAGATCCTCGTCCACCTCGCCGCCGACCTGCTGGAGGCCTTCGAGACCGGCACCGGCCTCGGCTACGGAGGCACCGCCTTCACCGCGGCCCAGGTCCGGGGGCTGCTCGAACGGCTGGACCTCGTGGTCTTCCCGCTCGTCAACCCGGACGGCCGGCTGCACAGCCAGACCGTCGACCCGATGTGGCGCAAGAACCGCAACGCGGCCTACTCCGGCCGCAGTTCGAACCCGGCCTGCACCGGCGTCGACATCAACCGCAACTACGACTTCCTGTTCGACTTCGGCACCGCCTTCGCGCCGACCGCCACCCCGCAGGTGTCGGCCGACCCGTGCGACCCGCAGGTCTACGAGGGCCCCGGCCCGTTCTCCGAGCCCGAGACCCGCAACGTCCGCTGGCTGCTCGACCAGTTCCCGCGGACCCGCTGGTTCGTCGACGTGCACAGCTACTCCCAGGACATGCTCTACAACTGGGGCGACGACGAGAACCAGTCGGCCGATCCCGACATGAACTTCCGCAACGCCCACTACGACGGCACCCGCGGCCTGCCCGGCGACGACTACGCCGAGTACATCCCCAAGGACGACGCCGACACCGCGCTGCACCTCGCCGAGGCGTTCTGCCAGGGCGTCCACGGCGTTCGCGGCATCACCTACACACCGCTGAGCGGGTTCCACCTGTACCCGACCAGCGGCACCAGTGACGACTACGTCTACTCCCGCCACTTCACCGACCCCGACCAGGGCAAGGTGCTCGGCTTCACCGTCGAGTGGGGCGTGAGGTCCTTCCACCCGCCGTGGGCGGAGATGGAGCGGATCGTGCTCGACGTGGACGCCGGGCTCGTGCAGTTCTGCCTGGCCACCGCCTGACCCAGGGCCCTCGCCCGAGCCACGAGCCGTCCCTGACCCACGAGCCGCGGCCCCCACCGGGGGGCCCCCCCCCCCCCGGGGGGGGGGGGGCGCCCCCCGCTGTCGGGCGCGGGTTCAGGCGGCCCGGTGGAAGAAGAACGGGTCGATCGAGACCGGCACCCCGGCCACCCCGTTGGGGTTGAGGAGTTGGTGGGTGGTGAAGTCGGCGTTCCGCTGGTAGGTCACGCCGACCGGGAAGTTGGCCCGGTCGGGGGCGTTGTTGCCCGCGAAGATCCCGTAGAAGTCCTTGCCGACCGCGAGCATCCGGAGGTAGTCGCCCAGGTACGGCAGGCCGCCGCCGGATGACGGGACGTCGCCCGGGGCCTGGTGCAGGACGGTGCCCTCCAGGGTCTTGAAGCCGTCCTGGCTCACCTCCAGCACCGTCCGCCACTGGTTGTGGGTGAGCTGCTGGTAGACCAGCCCGACCAGGCCCTCCGAGTTGACCGCCAGTGAGGGGTTCTTGGCGTCGATCACGTCCTTGCGGGTGGCGGCCCAGGTCTGTCCGCGGTCGGTCGAGTGCTGGACGTGCAGCACGTAGTCGGTCGGGACGGTTCCGCCCGTGGCGTCGCACCAGGCGATCCACACGCTGTTGGAGTCCGTCGGGTCGACCGCGATCGACAGGTCGGCTCCGGTGCGCTCCTGCCCCAGTGCCGCCACGCGCACGTCGAACGGCAGGGTCCGGCTGCTGACCACCCGCTGGCCGACGCCGCCGTCGTCCGAGTCCCGGAGGTCCTGGAACGGGTCCTGGCCGAGGCCTCCCTTGTCGTCCCGGGTCACCACGACGTCCATGGTGACGATCAGGCCGAAGGTCGGTTCCGCAGGGTTCGTGACGGCACCGCTCCAGCTCTCGAACGCGGTGTAGACGGTTCCGTCGTGGTGCGCCGCGAGCCGGATCGGCGGTCCGTCGTGGACGGTGCCCGCGCGCCGGTCGACCGGGACGTTGCTGAATCCGCCCGAGCCGGTCCGAGCGTCGGCCGAGACCGCCACCATGGCGGTGCGGGGCAACGAGTGGTGGTCCTTCTTCGCCACGTTGTTGCCGACGTACACGGTGTCCTGGCCCGCGCCGTCGGCCGTGGCGGCACCCGTGACCACCCACGGCTGGTCCGGTCGGTCCTGCGCGGACACGTCCAGAAGGACCTCCATCGGCGTGGCGGTGGTGATGTCCGCAGCGCGCAGGATCTCCAGGTCGTCGTTCCGGCCGTTGAGGATCCCTGTGTAGAGCGCGCCGCCGTGCGCGGCGAAGCCGACGGTGATGTCCCCGGTGCCCGCGACGGTGTTGTTGCCGGGGACGACGCTGTTCAGCACCCAGGTGTCCCCGCCGTCCGTCGAGACGTAGACCGGCGCGAGCGGCCCGCCCAGTGGGTCGGGGGTGAAGGCGGTGGCGACGATCTCGCGCGGATTCTCCGGGTTGACCGCGAGGTTGGGCTCCGCGTCCAGTCCCGCGTTGCCGCTCTGCGCCTTGGGAGTGATGTTGACGACCTTGATGGTGGCCATGTCGGCTCACCTCCCTTCGCGCAGCACGGCGAGCTTCTGCGCCGGCTGGTAGTCGTCGGGGTGGAGCAGTCGGTACGGCGCCCGGGAGGCCAGGTCGCCCGTGGTGGCGTGCAGCAGCCACAGGCCCAGTTGCCCGGGCTTCGGCTTGGGCACGTCGCGCCAGCGGATGTCGCCGCTGTGCGGGTAGAGGACGGTGGTCCGCCTCGCGTCGATGCTGCCGGCCTCCACGTGCGAGACGGTGAGCGTGGCCCGCCACCAGTGCGGGGCGTGCTCGGAGAACTCCGGCAGGCCGAGGTCCTCCAGGCCGACCACGCTGCCGACCACCACGGCGTCCGCTTCCTGGGCGTGCGCGGCGATGTCCTGGTTCCGGATGTCGCGCTGCACCGAGGAGAACGGCATCTCGTCGGCGGTGGTGGCCGCGAGCGAGACGTGCGGCTGGACGGTCTCGGCGGGCAGCCGGCCCACCTCGGCGAGGCCGAGGGTCTCGCCGTAGACCAGGCCCCGGGTGAAGAAGGCGGCCACGTCACCGACGTTCAGGAGGGCGGTGTCGGGCGCCAGTTGGACGGTGACCTCGGTGCCGGCGAGTTGCCGGTAGGCCTGCGGCGCGTGCAGCACCCGGTCCACCCTCACCACGGTCGTCCGTTCGTTGCGCTGGTCGGCCGGGAAGGCCGCGAGCGAGGTGCCGCCGACCCGGGTGACCGTGCCCAGGAAGCTCAGCGGGGCCTCCCGGACGAGTTCGGTCAGCCGCTCGGGCGCGGCGGCGGGGGTGGTGCCGGTGGTGTCGGTCATGGCGCTCCTCCGATCCGGTCACCGCACGACGCGGGCCGAGGACGGGTGCGTCCGGCGCCACTCCGTCCGCGCGGCGAGCGCGCAGGCGGCCGTGGCGGTCGCAAGGAGGGCGACGACCAGCCACTCGGCGGCGCCGCTGCCGGCGTCGGGGTCGAGGCCGAGGAGCGTCTCGATCCACTCCGGCCACACCAGGGTGAGCAGGAACAGCAGCCCGGACAGGCTGCCGAGAGCCGTCTCCAGCCAGAAACGCGGCCGGACCGGGCTGGATCGACGGAAGGGCCGGGCGGACTGGACGGTCCGGACAGGGTGGACGGGCTTGGCGGTCTGGACAGGGGGGTGGACCGGCTGAAAGGGCCGGACCCGATGGAAGGGCTGGAAGGGCATCGCTGCGCCTCCCTTCTCCGCCCGCCCGGGCCGTGCCACGGCGCGCTGCACGCGTCGTCCCCGTGTCGCCGCACGGTCGGCGGCGGCACGACCCCGGCCGGACCGGCCCGGGTGGGGGGTTCGAACCCGTCGGCGCCGCCGGTCGGGGGCGGTCGCCGCGGGAGTGTTCTGCTTCGATCCGCGGCGTCGGCCGCGGTGGGAGTGCGTCGGGCGGGGTCTCGGACGGGGCCGCTGATGCTCGGCGCTGTACGCCTACGAGGCACACGTACTTCGTATACGATTCTGCTCGCACCCTGCGTGACGGGTCAAGAGCGGCGTCGGGCCGCCTCCAGCCGGACCCGGGCGCCACCTCCAGCCGGACCCGGGCGCCGCCTCCGGTCAGACCCGGGCGCCGAGCATCCGCAGCACCAACTCGCCGTAGCGTCGCCCGAGTTCCTCCGGGGTCTCGGAGGACCGCTCGGTGTACCAGCGGGAGACGTCGATGCCCAGCGAGGTGACGGCGCGGGCCGCCGTGCGCACCTCGGAGACCTGGAAGTCGCCCGCCGCCACCCCTGCCTCGATCAGCTCGCTGACCTCGCGCTCGATGTCCAGCCGCAGCGCCGCGACCACCGCGTAGGCGTCTTCCGGCAGTGCGTGCAGCTCGTAGTTGACCACGCGGCCGACCGTCCGGGCCCGGGCGTGCCACACGGTGAACTGTTCGACCAGGCGCCGCATCCGCTCGGCCGGCCCGCCCTCCCCGGCCGCCGCCCCGCGCACGAGGGTCAGGGTCGCGGCGTGCCCGGCCTGGCTGATCTCCGCGAGGAGGGCGGCCTTGGACTGGTAGTGGATGTACAGCGCGGCGGGGCTCATCCCGGCCGCGGTGGCGATGTCCCGGGTGGTGGTGGCGTGGAAGCCGCGCTCCGCGAACGACTCGACGGCCGCCTGGAGCAGCCGGTACGCCGCCTCGGGGCGGGTGTCGGCGCCGGGCAGGGTCGGCCAGAGGTCGGCGATGGGCGTGCTGGTCATGGCGCCATCCTCCCAGAGAAGTCGTACGGGCATTCCCGTTGGCCGCTCGACGGACCGACCCGCTCCACGGACCGGCCCGCTCCACGGACCGGCCCGCTCGACGAACCGACCGACGGCGCACCGGCCCGCGACGAGCCGGCCCGCTCGACAGAGCGGCCGGAACGGCCACCGGGCTGGTTGACAGGCTCCCGCACCGACAGCATGCTGAGCAAGCGCTTAGTCAGCGATGCGTCCGACCAGGACTCCGGAACCCAGGATTCTCGCGCGAAAGGCAGGACCCTCCGTGGTGCACTCCTTCAAGGGCCAGGTGGCCGTCGTCACCGGATCGAGCCGGGGCATCGGCCTCGGGATCGCGCGCGAACTGGTCGACCGGGGCGCCAAGGTCTGCCTGACCGCCCGCAACCCGGAGCCGCTCGCCGAGGCCGTCCGCGACCTCGGCGGCCCGGACAACGCGATCGCCGTCGCCGGCAAGGCCGACGACCCGGCGCACCAGGAGGAGGCCGTCGCCCGGACCATGGAGGCCTTCGGACGGCTCGACCACCTGGTCAACAACACCGGGATCAACCCGGTCTACGGGCCGGTGCTGGACACCGACGAGGCCGCCGCCGCCAAGATCCTGGGCGTCAACGTGCTCGCCCCGCTCGGCTGGATCCGCCGGGCGCGCGCCGCGTGGATGGGCGAGCACGGCGGCGCGGTGGTCAACGTCGCCTCCATCGCCGGCATCCGCTCCTCGGCCGGGATCGGCATGTACGGCGTCAGCAAGGCCGCCCTGATCCGCCTCACCGTCGAACTCGGCGCCGAGCTGGGCCCGCAGGGCATCCGGGTCAACGCCGTCGCGCCCGCCGTCGTGAAGACCAGGTTCGCCGAAGCGCTGTACGAGGGCCGGGAGGAGCAGGTCGCCAAGGCCTACCCGCTGGGCCGGCTCGGCGTGCCCGAGGACGTCGCGGGCGCGGTCGCCTTCCTGCTCTCCTCCGACGCCGGCTGGATCACCGGCCAGACCCTGGTCGTGGACGGCGGCGTCACCCTCGGCGGTGGGATGTGACGGTGGACCTGACGGGCCAGGGCGTGGTGGTGACCGGCGCCGGCCGGGGCATCGGCGCCGCCCTCGCCAAGGCCTTCGCCGAGGCCGGCGCCCGGGTCGTGGTCAACGACCTGGACGCCGAGGCCGCCCACCGGGTGGCCGGGAAGTGCGGCGGCACCGCCCTGCCCGGCGACGCCGCCTCCGCCGCCGGCCTGGCCGCCCTCGTCGACGGGGCCCGCGCGGCGGTCGGCGAGATCGACCTCTGGTGCGCCAACGCGGGCGTCGCCCCCGTCGGCGGCGCCGACGCCCCCGCCGCCGCCTGGGCGAGTGCCTGGGAGGTCAACGTGATGGCGCACGTGCGGGCCGCCGAACTGCTGCTGCCCCGCTGGCTGGAGCGCGGCAGCGGCCGCTTCCTGGCCACCGTCTCCGCGGCCGGGCTGCTCACCATGTTGGGCTCGGCCCCTTACGCCGTCACCAAGCACGGCGCGCTCGCCTTCGCCGAGTGGCTGTCCGCGACCTACCGCCACCGCGGGATCACGGTGCACGCGCTCTGCCCGCAGGGCGTGCGCACCGACATGCTGGCCTCCACCGGCGCGGTCGGCGAGGCGCTGCTCGCGCCGACGGCGCTGGACCCGGAGGACGTCGCCGCGGAGGTGATGGACGCGCTCGCCCACGGCCGCTTCCTGATCCTGCCGCACCCCGAGGTCGCCGAGTACTACCGCGCCCGGGCGACCGAGCCGGACCGCTGGATCGGCGGGATGAACCGGCTCCAGCGGGGCCTGGAAGGGAGTGAGGTGCTGTGAGGGCCTGGCAGGTGGGTGAGCTCGGCGAGCCGGCCGCGGTGATGCGGCTGGCCGAGGACGTGCCGCGGCCGGTGGCCGGGCCGGGCCGGCTGCTGGTCCGGGTCCGGGCGGCGGCGGTGAACTTCCCGGACGCCCTGATGGTGCGCGGGCAGTACCAGGTCCGTCCGCCGCTGCCGTTCACGCCCGGCGTGGAGCTGTGCGGCGAGGTCGCGGAGGGGGCCCGCCGGGGCGAGCGGGTGATCGGCAACCCGGTACTGCCGCACGGGGCCTTCGCCGAGTACGCGCTGCTGGACGCCGAGGCGGCGTTCCCGGCGCCCGAGGCGCTGGACGACGCCGGGGCGGCGGCCCTGCACATCGGCTACCAGACCGCCTGGTTCGCGCTGCACCGCCGGGCCCGGCTGCGGGCCGGCGAGACCCTGCTGGTGCACGCGGCGGCCGGCGGGGTCGGCAGCGCGGCGGTGCAGTTGGGCCGGGCGGCCGGAGCCCGGGTGATCGCCGTGGTCGGCGGCGCGGCGAAGGCGGAGACGGCCCGCTCGCTGGGCGCCGACCTGGTGGTGGACCGGACGGCCGAGGACTTCGTCGCCGCCGTCAAGCAGGCCACCGGCGGGCGCGGCGCGGACGTGGTGTTCGACCCGGTCGGCGGTGACGCCTACACGGGCTCCGCCAAGTGCGTCGCCTTCGAGGGCCGGATCGTGGTGGTCGGCTTCGCCGCCGGGCAGATCCCGACGCCGGCGCTCAACCACGCCCTGGTGAAGAACTACTCGATCCTGGGCCTGCACTGGGGCCTCTACAACACCCACGACCCGCGGGCCGTCCGCGCCGCCCACGACGAGCTGACCAAGCTCGCCGAGCAGGGTGCGGTCCGGCCGCTGGTGAGCGCCCGGGTGCCGCTGGCCGGCGCCGCCGAGGCCGTCCAGCGGGTCGCCGACGGGCTGAGCACCGGCCGGATCGCCGTCCTGGGCGAGTAGCGGGGAAGGCGACCGGCTGAGCACCGGCCGGATCGCCGTCCCGGGCGGGTAGCGGAGGGAAGGCGACCGGGCGGGCGGACCTCAGGCGTTGCGGCGGGCGGACCTCAGGCGTTGCGGCGGGCGGACCTCAGGCGTTGCGGCGGGCGGACCTCAGGCGTTGCGGCGGGCAGGCCTCAGGCGTTGCGGCGGGCGGACTCGTTCTCCTGGGCGAGCCGCCGCAGCGCCAGCAGCGCGGGCTCCAGCAGGACGGTCCGCAGCAGGGCCCGCTCGGCCTGCTCCAGCGGGTCGGCGCCGGGGTCGAGCTCGTCGAGGTCGAGGACGGCGGTCCGCTCGGCCAGTTCGGCGTACTGGCGCAGGACGTCGTGGGAGAGCTCCGCGCCCAGCGAGCGCAGGGTCTCCAGGGTCTCGCCGAGCACCGCGCGGGCGGGGGCGTGCTCGGAGACCTCCCAGCCGAGTTCGCCGATCAGGGCGGCCACCTCGGCGGCGCCGGGCGCGGGCGCCTGCTCTTCTCCCCTGCCCGGCCCTTCGCCGCCGCCCGGCCCTTCGCCCCCGGCCTGCCCCTCGCCTCCGGCCGGCCCCGAGCCCCCTTGCCGGTCGCCCCCTTGCCTGCCCCCGCCCTCGTCGACCGGGCGGGCCCCGAGCACCAGGCCCAGCACCTGGTGCCGTTCGCCGGCGTGCGCCGCCACCGCGCCGAGCACCTCCCGGGTGGCGCTGACACTCAGCCCCCGGACGCCGATCAGCGCGCGCACCAGGCGCAGCCGGCGCAGGTGGCTCTCGTCGTAGTCGGCCTGGGTGGCCGCGACGGCCCGCCCGGGCGGCAGCAGCCCCTCCCGCAGGTAGTACTTGATGGTCGCGGTCGGGACTCCGCTGCGGCGGCTCAGTTCGGAGATGCGCACTCCCACGCTCGCTTTCCTCTGGCTTTTGGATACCAGCACTGTCTAACATAGATAGTGCCACTACCCAATGTGGTGTCGTCCGCCGACGAGGAGCGTCCGCATGCCCACGCTGCCCTGGATCACCCCCAACCCCGCCGCCCCCGGCACCCGCGCGGTCGTCATGGCCTCCCGGTTCGAGGTGCGCTCCCTCGCGGACGTCCCGCGCTTCCTCCTCAGGTCGCTGGCCGTCTGGCGCCAACTGCGCACCGCGCCGGGCGCCCTGGGCGCCTCGCTGATCGCCCGGCCGCTCCGGCGGACCTTCTACACCCTCTCCGCCTGGGAGAGCCGAGCGTCCCTCGACGCCTTCGCCGCCGCCCAGCCCCACCGCAGCGTCATGACGGGCCTGCGCGCCACCATGCGGGAGTCCACCTTCACCTTCTGGGAGGCGCCCGTCGAGCAGCTCCCCGTCACCTGGCCGGAGGCCCACTCCCGGATCGACGCCCGGCGCGCCCAGGTCACCGACCCGCGATGACCTCCAGGGCTGGGCGGGGCGGACGGCCGAGCAGGGCCGCCAGGTCGCCCCGCACACCCGGGCCGGCCAGGAAGCCGTGGGCGATCGCCGAGTAGGTGCCCACCAGCATCGGCACCTGGAAGTCCCGGGCGCCCGAGGCCGTCACCGCCTGCCGGGTCTCGCCCAGGGCGCCCGGGCGGTACCGAGCTCCCAGCGCCTCCGCCACCTCCGCGCCGCCCACCGCCCGCTCGCCGACCAGCTCGTAGCTGCGGCCCGCGTGGGCGGCGGGCGCCAGGGCGACGTTGACCGCCGCCTCGGCCAGGTCCGCCCGGGCCACCGCCGCCAGCCTCCCGTCACCGAGCGGCGCGGTGATCACCCCGTCCGGGCCGGGGGCGGCGATCGCGGCCAGGAACTCGGCGTAGAGGCCGTTGCGCAGCACCGTCCAGCGCAGCGTGGCGGACTCGCGCAGCCGCCGCTCCGTCCAGCGGTGGGCGAGGGCGTAGGGCAGGTGGTCACCGTCGCCGGACAGGCTGGTGTAGACGACGTGCCCGACGCCCGCCCGCTCCGCCGCCTCGATCGCGGCGCCGTGCCGGGCGATCACCACGTCGTCCTCGGCGGCACCCGCGGAGATCATCAGCAGGGTCGCCACCCCCTCGAACGCCGGCGCCAGCGTCTCCGGCCGGTCGAAGTCCACCAGCCGGGCGGGGACGCCCGCGGGCACCCGGGCGGGCGTCCGGCTGCCGGCGACGACCCCCTCACGCGCGGCGAGCCTCTCCAGCACGAGGGCCCCGAGCCCTCCGTTGACACCGGTGACGAGCAGCATGGTTCCCCTTCGGAAGACCGGTCGTTGCGGACGCGACCATCCTCGATAGCCTGGGCGTCCGGCATAAGGAGGCACTTCCATGTCCGTAGGGCACACCGCGGTAACCACTCCGGCAACCGCTCCCCGCCCCGTCGTCTGGTGCGAGGACGGCGTGGACTGCGGGATCCGTGACCTGCTGAACCGGCTCGGCGACAAGTGGTCGGTGCTGGCCGTCGTCGAACTCGCCCAGGGGGTGCGGCGGTTCCGCGAGCTCCAGCGGGCGCTGCCGGGGATCTCCCAGCGGATGCTGACCCTGACGGTGCGCCGGCTGGAGCGAGACGGGGTGGTGACGCGGACCGTCCACCCGACCGTCCCCCCGCAGGTGGAGTACGAGCTGACCCCGCTCGGGCACAGCCTGACCCACCTGGTGCGGGCCATGGTGGACTGGTCCTACGACCACCACGACGCGATCGCCGCCTCGCGCCGGGCCTGGGACGAGGCCAACCCCGACTCGGAGATCAGGTAGCCCGGCCGCCTCCGAACGCCCCCGCCCGTCCGAACGCCCCCGCCCGTCCCCCGGTCCGAAGGGAGGCGGGCGGGGGCGTTAGAGTCCGAGCCATGCACGAGGACACCGCCCGCTGGCACCGGCTCACCGAGCTCCTTCCGGAGCCCGACGCGCAGCGCGTCGAGGACTGCCGGCAGATCGGGGAGCAGGAAAGCGGGCTCGGCCTGCTGGTCGAAAGCCTGGTGGCCCGCCAGGTGCCGATCGGCGGAGCGGACCGGGCGCGGATCTCCGTGCTCGCCGAGGAGTGGGGCGTGCGCGAGCAGCTCACCCCCGGCATCCTGCGCTGCCTCGGCGACGGACGGCCCGCGCCGGTGCGGCTGCTCGACGGGGAGGGCGACGAGGCCGAGCTGGTGACGGGCTGGAGCGAGCCCGAGCTCGCCGGTCTGGTGCTGGTGCCGTGGATCGGCTGCACCCGCTGCGGCCGCGTCCTGCTGCGCGCCCACTCCTGGGAGCCCTGGGACGACCTCTCCCACGTCGCCGAGCACTACGTGATCAGCACCCCGGACCACGGCGCGGCGCTGCGGATCCTCCCGGCCGGGGCTGCCGACGAGGCCTTCGCCGAGCTGCTCCGGGACTGCCCGCGGGCCTGATCCGCGCACGGGCCGGCAGCGCTCAGCGCTCGTACACCATCTCCGGGAAGCGCGCCGACGGCCCGTCCAGCAGGTGGTCGTCGCGGCCGCGCAGCCAGCGGTCGAAGAAGGCGGCCACGTAGCTGCGGGTGGCCAGTTCGGCGCGTTCGGGTCGCACGTCGCCGATGTCGTCGGTCACCTTCTCGGGGCTGATGGCGCCCTGGCGGGCGAGCTTCGGGAACAGGGACTCGGCGTCGGTGTAGGAGGCGTGCCGGGATCCGGTCAGGGTGACGTCGGCATGCCAGCCGTTGCTGTGCTGCCAGAGGGCGTCCCAGCCGGGCTGCTGGTGGTAGCTGCCGGAGTCGTCGTTCTGGGTGCCCATGAGCAGGAAGGGCCGGTTCAGGCCGTCCTGGGCGACGCTGGTCAGGTGGACGCCCGTCCGCCCGTCCGGGCCGGGGAAGTGCAGCTGGCCGTCCATGTTGATCCCGGCGGCGATCCGGGGGTCGTCGTGCATGGTCTGCAGCGCCGTGGAGCCGCCCGCCGAGTGGCCCACCATGCCGATCCGGTCGAGGTCGAGCGAGTCGGCGAGGCCGGCGGGCAGGCGCCGGTCGCACCGCAGCCCGGCGAGCTGGTCCAGGACGAAGCGGGTGTCGTCGACGCGGGTCTGCAGCGCGGTGCGCAGGGTCGCGCCCAGGTCGAGGCCGGGGTCGGCCAGCAGCTCGGGGAAGACGGACGCGGCCAGGCGGCCGTCGGGGAACTCCACCTCGGAGGCGTCCCAGGTGTGGTCGACGGTGACCACCACGTAGCCGCGCGAGGCGAGGTCCTCCACCAGGGCGGTGCCCCAGGTGCGCGGATCGCCGAAGCCGGCCGAGTAGAGGACGACGGGGCGCTTGCCGCCGGGCAGCGCCGGTGCGTCGGTACGGGCGTGGGTGCGGACGCCGGCCCAGTCGGTGCGGTCGGGTTCGAAGCCGTAGTCCGTCTGGCCGACGCTCCCGGCGCTGCCGAAGTGCGCGGCCGCCGCGGGCGCCATGAACGGGACGCGGTCGCCGCCGGTGGCGGGGCGGGCGGTCGGGTACCAGAAACTGATCATCAGCTCGCGGGGCTTGCCCGGCTTCAGCGGGAACTCCCGGTCCGGGTCGGTGAGCTTCAGGGAGGTGGTGCCGATCGGGTACGGCCCGGTCGGGTCCGGCAGCGCGGCCGTGGCAAGCCTGCCCCAGCCGGTGTCCCGGGGCGCGGCGGCCGCTCCCGGTGCGCCCGCCGCGCCCAGGGCCACCGCCGTCGCCAGCAGTACCGTCGCCACGGCCCGTCCACGCCTGCTCATCGCCGTTCCTCCTCCTCGCGGTGATCCCTTGCGCAGGAGACGGTACGGGCGGCGCCGGGCCGCAGCCGTCATACCGGGGGGCCAAGTCGCCGTGGCTACCCCGGTATGACACCGTCGGCCCGGTCCGCGGCTCAGCGGTACTTCTTGAGCTCCCGGCGGGCCAGCGAGCGCTTGTGGACCTCGTCCGGTCCGTCGGCCAGGCGCAGGCTGCGGATGCCCGCCCAGAGCTGGGCGAGCGGGGTGTCCTGGCCGGTGCCGCCGGCGCCGTGCGCCTGGACCGCCTTGTCGAGGATCCACTCGACGGTGGCCGGGGTGGCGATCTTGATGGCCTGGATCTCGGTGTGCGCGCCGCGGTTGCCGACGGTGTCCATCAGCCAGGCGGTCTTGAGCACCAGCAGCCGCAACTGCTCGATGCGGACGCGGGATTCGGCGATCCAGTCCTGGATGACGCCCTGCTCGGCGAGTGGCCGGCCGAAGGCGACGCGGGCGGTCGTCCGGCGGCACATCAGCTCCAGTGCGCGTTCGGCCGCGCCGATGGCGCGCATGCAGTGGTGGATCCGGCCGGGCCCGAGGCGGGCCTGGGCGATGGCGAAGCCGGTGCCCTCCTCGCCGATCAGGTTCTCCACCGGGACGCGGACGTCCTCGAAGAGCACCTCGGCGTGGCCGCCGTGGTCGGAGTCGTCGTAGCCGAAGACCGTCATGCCGCGCTTGAAGGTGATCCCGGGGGTGTCGCGCGGGACGAGCACCATGCTCTGCTGGCGGTGCGGTTCGGCGGTGGGGTCGGTCTTGCCCATCACGATGATCAGCTTGCAGTCCGGGTTCATCGCGCCGGTGATGTACCACTTGCGGCCGTTGATCACGTACTCGTCGCCGTCACGGACGATCCGGGTGGCGACGTTGGTGGCGTCCGAGGAGGCGACCTCCGGCTCGGTCATCGCGAAGGCGGAGCGGATCTCGGCGTCCAGCAGCGGGCGCAGCCAGCGCTCCTTCTGCTCGGCGGTGCCGAACTCGGCGAGCAGCTCCATGTTCCCGGTGTCGGGGGCCGCGCAGTTGAGCGCGGGCGGGGCCAGCAGGGGGCTGCGGCCGGTGATCTCGGCCAGCGGGGCGTACTGGAGGTTGGTGAGGCCGGCACCGTGCTCGCCGGGGATGAAGAGGTTCCACAGGCCCTGCTTGCGGGCCGCCGCCTTCAGGTCGGCGACCACCGGCGGGACGCTCCACGGCTCGCGGGCCGGGTCGGCGAGCTGCTCGGCGAGGACGGGCTCGGCCGGGTACACGTGCTCGTCCATGAAGGCGAGCAGCTGCTCGCGCAGCTCGGTGGTGCGGGCGTCGTAGGCGAAGTCCATCGGTCAGCTCTCCTTGAGGGTGCCCAGGCCGTGCCGGGCGAGGATCGGGGCCATCTCGCCCGCGCGCTCGAACCCGGCGCCGAGGGTGCGGCCCTGCTGGAAGCGGAAGAAGATGCCCTCGGCGACGGCGGCGAGCTTGAACGAGGCGAAGGCGACGTACCAGTCGAGGTCGGCGGCCTGGCGGCCGGTCAGCTCGGCGTAGTGGGAGACGATCTCGTCCGGCCCGGGGAAGCCGGGGGCGGTCATGGCGGAGGGGATGATGCCGCCGCCGACTCCGGCGAGTTCGGTGTACATCACGAGCAGGCCGATGTCGGTGAGCGGATCACCGAGGGTGGACATCTCCCAGTCGAGGACGGCGGTGATGGTGTCGCCGTCGTCGACCAGGACGTTGTCCAGCCGGTAGTCGCCGTGGACGAGCGCCGGCGCCGGCGAGACCGGGAGGCGCTGGGCGAGGAGGGCGTGCAGGCGGTCCAGGTCGGGGAGGTCGCGGCTGCGGGAGGCGGCGAGCTGCTTGGACCAGCGGCGCAGCTGGCGCTCCAGGTAGCCGTCGGGGTGCCCGAAGTCGGCGAGGCCGACGGTGGCGGGGTCGATCCGGTGGAGGGTGGCGAGGGTCTCGACCAGGCGGCGACCGAGATCGGCGACGCGCTGCTCGCCGAGCGCGGCGAGGGACGCGGCGTCACGGTGGGCGGTGCCGGCGACGTGCTCCATGAGGTACCAGGGCGCGCCGAGGACGGTGTCGGTGGGGTCGAGGAGGAGCATGCCCGGGACGGGCACGCCGGTGGTTCGGAGCGCGGACATGACGCGGTACTCGCGGCCCATGTCGTGGGCGGTGGCGAGCACGTGCCCGAGCGGGGGGCGGCGCAGGACCCAGCGGGAGGCGCCGTCGGTGAGGACGTAGGTGAGGTTGGAGCGACCCCCCTCGATGAGGTCGGCCCGCAGCGGGCCCTGGACGGCGCCGGGCAGCTCGCGGTCCAGGTGGGCGCGGAGACGGGCGAGGTCCAGACCGGGCGGATCGGCGGAGGTCTCGGGCATCGGGCGACTCCTGGGAGGGGAGAGGTGGAGGGAAAGGGAGGGAATGACTAAGCGCTTGCTTAGCATCGATCGGACGGCGCGCGGTGTCAATACGCGACGAGCCCCCGGACCGGGTGGTCCGGGGGCTCGTCGGCCGGATCGAGGATCAGACGGAGCCGAACTCGCCGGCGGCAGTCGCAGCGACGAAGGACCGCCACGCCTCGGCCGGGAAGAGGAGGACAGGACCCTCGGGGTCCTTGGAGTCGCGGACAGGCACGACGCTCGGGAAGTCAGGCGCCACCTCGACGCAGTTGCCGCCGTTGCCGCTGTACGGGCTCTTCACCCACCGGGCATCAGCCAAGTCAACGGCAACCTCGACGCAGTTACCGCCCTGCTGACTGAAGCTCGACTTCACCCAGCGCAAGGAAGCCGGATCAAAAAGCGCCATCACTGAACCACCTTTCGAACAGCACCGTCGGGACGAGCAGCCAGGTCAGGCGTTGCCGAACTCGCCCGCAGCCGTGGCGGCAACGAAGGCCCGCCAAGCAGCGAGAGGAAAGACGAGCGCGGGCCCCTCCGGATCCTTCGAGTCACGGACTGGGACAACGCCCGGGAAGTCGGGTGAGACCTCTACGCAGGAACCGCCGTTGTCGGAGTACGACGACTTGAACCAGGAAGCGCGGGACAGGTCTGGGCGGATCATGGGTCAGAGTTCCTTTCGGGCCTTATGAATCAGATCGAGGGTCGCTGCTCTCGTCAGCGCTTCCACCTGCAACCGATCGTAGGCCCTTTCCCATGCCCTGACAGTCCCGTCTTCCCGGACGACGAAGCCATGTTCCGCTGATTCGGTGTAGCCGACCACAGAGCGATCGGCAAACGTCAACAACGTCATGAAGGCTCGGAACGGGGCGTGTTCCGCCATGCTGAACGGGGCGATCTGAAAGATCACATGAGGCTTTGTCGCCATCTCCACGAGGTGATCAAGCTGTTCGCGCATCGTCGTGACGCCACCGACCGGCCGACGGATACCACTCTCGTCTATCACGGCATGAATGATTGGCGGCTCGGCGCGCTTGAGCAGACGCTGTCGGGCGGTGAGGAACTTCATTCGCTCCTCAGCCTGATCCTGAGTACTGCTTCCTCGCTGCACTGCCGCCGACTCTCGCGCAGAAGCGTAGGCCTTGGTCTGGAACAGTCCAGGGATGAGGTTCGGTTCGAAGATCCGGATCTCCGCCGCACGCGCCTCCTGAGCAGCGTGCTCGGGGAAGCCCTCCAGGAACCCCTTCCGTCTCATCCCGACCCACATCAACTCGAGCGTCTGGCCGGTCCCGAGCGCCTTGTCGGCCGCCCTGACGAAGGTTCGGCTGGTGGATTTGCGGCCCGTTTCGACGGCCGAGATGTAGCTGTCCGAGTAGCCCATGGCTGCCGCCAGGTCCTGCTGCGTCCAGCCCAACGCCTCGCGCGAGCTGCGGAGCAGCGCGCCGAAGGACTCTCGCGGAGACGACGTCGGGTCAAGCTCCTTGCGGTTCATGGCACACGTCCAATTCCACCAAGAGGACAGGCAAGTTGAACGATTCCGAAGCTTAGCCGACAGTGGACACCACCGGTAGTCGTATCGCTACACAGAGGAGCGACCCTTGAGCTGCCCCACGCCCCCACAGGCCTTCGGCCGACCGCAGGTGGTCGTCTACCTGGCCAAAAGCAACTCCCGCTTCCCCGAGCGCGAGTTGCGGCTCTGCGAGGCCTACGCCCACGCCTTCCGCTGGGACATCTCGCTGATCGTCGTGGACGACGAAGCCGACCTGAAGAGCCCCGAGCGCCGGCCGATGCTCCAGGCCGCCCTCCAGCGTCTCCTCGACCGTCGCGCCGGGGCGATCCTCGTCCCGTCCAGAGCCACCATCTCCGCGATCGACGGCGAGTTCAACGAGTTCGCCTCGTGCGTCGAGAAGGCCTCCGGCTTCATCCAGGTGGCGACCCGCCGATGACCCTCGACCGCTACACGATCCTCCCCGCCGACGCCCCGAACGGCGCCGCCTACCAGGTCTGGATCATCCACGACCGCACGAGCGACCTCCCCGTCAAGGCTCTCCCGCCGGCCGACGACCCGCTGCGCTTCTACTCCTACGCGCACGCTCAGGCCTGGGTCCGCAAGAACGAACTCCCGCGCACCGCGTACGAGATCCGCCTGATCGACGCCGGCAGCCCGCACTTCCTGCAACTCGAGTGCTGGGGCCTCTGGGACCCCGCTCGACACGAGTACCTCCGCATGCCGGGCTCCTCGCACCGGATCCGGCGCTTCTACACCCGCGCCGCCGCCGAGGCGTTCCGGCAGCACCTCAACCGGGTCGAGGAATAGCGAGGTTGCCGGGCGGCTGCGTCGCGTGGTCCCGCAGCCGTCCGGACCCGGCACTCGCCGGAGCAGGCGTCAGAGCTCCTTGATACGCGCCTTCAGCAGGCAGAACTCATTGCCCTCGGGGTCGGCGAGCACGTGCCAGGACTCGTCGCCCGTCTGGCCGATGTCGGCCGGGCGCGCCCCAAGCGCCAGCAGGCGCTCCAGTTCGGCGTCCTGGTCGCGGTCGGTGGCGTTGACGTCGATGTGCAGCCGCGACTTGCCCGGCTCCGGCGCGTCCCTGCGGCTGAGGAAGAGGGTCGGCTGCGCACCCCCGAACCCCTCCCGGGGCCCGATCTCGATGCTGCCGTCGTCCTCGCGGGAGAGCACCACGAAGTCCAGGACCTCGCACCAGAACCGCGCCAGCACCTCCGGTTCGCGGCAACCGAGTACGAGCTCGCTGATGCGACACGCCATGGACGAAACCTGCCCTCACCGTGGGAACCTGCCGACCGGCAGCCGCGACCGGAGCCTTCGAGGCCCGGCAGCGGCGGCACACGCGAGACCGTACCGAACGGGGCGTGCGATCGCGACGGATTTTCGCCGTGTCAGGCGGGCCGGCCCCCGCCCTCCGCCGGACCGCCGCCCTGACCTGCGGCGGCCGGAACCGGAGCCGGCCATCCCGGCATCCTTTACCCTGTTCAGCGCAAAAGCGATCGAACGGACACGGGGAGAGAGCCGATGGCGGACGGGTTCAAAGTCGACCTGGACGCGCTCGACAAGGCGGCTTCGGGCATCACCGACACCTTGGCGAAGCTGCAGTTCAAGAAGGTCAGCGACCTCGACCACAAGAAGGAGGACATCGGCCACGACCACCTGGCCGATGTCCTCGGTCACTTCCTGAAGCGCTGGGAGATCGGCGTGGAGAACCTCGGCAAGGACGCCTCGCAGGTCTCGCAGCGCCTCAACGCGAGCGTGAAGGCCTACGGGAAGCTCGACGGCCAGATCGCCGGGCACCTGCACGGCACGCTCAAGCGGGACAGCGGCGAAGACCCGGGGGCGAAGTAACGTGGCGAAGGAACTCGGGGAGACCTCCGACCCGAAGGAGCTCATACCGGGCGACCCCGAGGCGGTCGGATCGACCGCCGCATGGCTGAAGAGCTACGGCGACACCCTGCACTCCACCGGTGAGGGCCTCAAGCGGATCGACACCACCGACGGGTGGACGGGTCAAGCCGGCGACGCGTTCCGGGCCGCCTTCAAGGGCGAGCCGCAGAAGTGGCTGGAGGCGGGCGACTGCTTCCACGACGCCGCGACCGCCCTGACCACCTACAAGTCGACGCTGGAGTGGGCGCAGGGCCAGGCCAGGGACGCGATCCGGCAGTGGGGTGAGGCCCAGGCCGCGACGGCCAAGGCCAAGACCGAGCACGACGCGCAGGAGAAGAGCGAAGGCCGCAAGCTGCCGTTCACCGATCCCGGCGACGCCACCCGGACGACCGCCGAGAACACCCTGAGCAGCGCGCGGAGCCAGCTCAAGACCGCCGGCGACACGGCGGCCGACGCGGTCGCCAAGGGCCGTGACAAGGCGCCGGAGGAGCCGGGCTGGCTGGACAAGGTGGGCGACTTCTTCTCCGACGCCGGGGACTTCCTGGAGGACATGGGCAAGACCGCCCTGGCGGACCTGGAGTCCATCGGCAACGCGATGGTCCACGATCCCGGCGCGGTGCTGGAGATCGCAGGCGGCCTCGGCCTCGCGACGCTCGGCGCCGGCGGCGAGATCCTGGGCGTCGGCCTGGACCTGACCGGTGTGGGCGCGGCCATCGGCATCCCCGTCAACGTCGCCTCGGCCGGCGTGATCGCCACCGGCCTCGGCATGGCCGGCATCGGTGCGGCCCAGATCGCCCAGGACGCGATGGGCCCCGACCGGGTCCAGATGGAGGGCAACGGCGGAGGCGGCGGAAGCAGTTCGCCGGACATGCGGACCCAGCCCTCCAGGGCGGCCGACCCCAACGCCAAGCCCGAGGGGCGGGTCACCAACATCCCCAAGAACGCGGACGACACGACCCGGCGCGCGTTCACCCGGGAGAACGAGTCGGCCGACATCCTCGCGAAGAACGGCTACAAGGTCGAGCAGAACCCGGACGTCCCCGGCACGACCAAGAACCCGGACTACCGCGTCGAGGGCGAGGTGATGGACTGCTACGCGCCCACCGCGAAGAACCCCCGCTCCATCGCCACCGGCATCCAGAAGAAGGTCGACGAAGGGCAGGCGGACCGCATCGTCCTGAACCTGTCCGACAGCGACGTCGACGTGGGCGCCATGCGCAAGCAGCTGAACGACTGGCCGATCGAGGGGCTGAAGGAGGTCACCGTGATCGACAAGTCCGGCAACGTGGTCTCCCTCTACCCGTAGCAGAACAGAAAGACGGACATGGCAATCTCCTACAGCCTCGAACTGGTGACCCCGTGGTCCCCTGCGCAGGTCGCGCAGACGCTCACCGGCGTCGCCCGGTCGCTGCGGCTCGTCGACGAGTCCGCGACCGCCGAAGCGCTGCTCGACGACGGCGTGCTCACGGCGTACGGCACCTGGCTCCGCGTGGCCGCGCGCAAGCCCACCCCGTGGGGGGACCCGGAGATCGGCGGCCGGGTCTTCACCCCGACCGTCTCGGTCGTCTTCCGGCTGGGCAAGGACGCCGACGTCTCCGGCCAGCAGGACGACATGACCCGCCTCGCCGACGGCCTGCTGGCGCAGGTGCCCGGCGACGCGGTCCTGCACCTCGACTACGAGGACGTCTGGTTGGTGCGCCAGGACGGCGAGTTGGCGCTCAGCGAGCGTTCCGACTTCTGGCCGCCGAACCGCCTGGCCGGCATCTCGGCGCCCTACCGCCGCCAGAACCACGAGTTCCTCGACGAGGAGTGAGCCCGCCCGCGTGAGCGAGCGATGAGCAACGCGTGAGCGAGGGCTGAGCAACCTGCGAGGGCCCGGGAGCGTAGCCTGCTCCCGGGCCCCTGTGTGCCGCCCAATTGCGCACACCGGCACGTTTAAGGGCTGCGGATCAGGCTGAAACCGACGCGTTCTGCCTTTGAACTACCGTGCCACGGAGCGGCACAGACGGGACTTGAACCCGCATTCGTCGATGTTCGTCCGCACCCGGTCGATCCGGTGTTCGGCGGCGAATGCTGAGACTGGAGCGAGAGTCTGAGATTCAGGGGGCCTGCCTCTGCCGGGCTTGGGCTACCCCGGCCGGTGGTGCCGGGGGGAGGATTTGAACCTCCACTGTGACCCCTGGTCAGCTTCAACATCAGTGTCAGCTTTTCGCACCGCGCGCAGCGCACCCGCCAGGAGTCCCTTGGCAGGGTGCCGACGCGCCCGGTGCACCCGCCCGGCTCCCCGGGCGGGCGATCATGAGGCTACCGGAACAGGTAGCCGAAGACGGCGTCGCCCACCCGCTGGTCGGTGACCTCCGCCGAATTGGCCTCCTCGCGGGCGAACTTGACGGCCTGCTGGAGCTTCTCCACCCGCTCCGCGAGCTCGTTCACCCGGCGGGCCGGCAGCGCGCCGGAGAACTTGACCGTGGTCCAGTAGCCGACCGGCACGTCCTCGTAGTAGACCTCGACCTGGGCCGGGTGCTTCTCCGTCGCCTCGGCCTTGACGTGGTTGCGCGGCACCTTCTTGGTGCGGATGGTGCGCACCGGCTCCGTCTTCCAGGAGTCGGTGGACGGGTCCAGGTTCCACGACTCGGAGGCGTCCAGCACCGGGAGCTTCCGCACGAAGGTGAACAGGTCGGTGAGCTGCTTCTCCAGGAAGAGCAGGTACGGCACCGGCACCTGCGCGAGGAGCACCTGGCCGTCGACCACCACGTCGGCGCGGGCGTCGACGTTGGCCCAGTCCTTGGTGGCCGTCACGTCGAAGAGCCGGGTGAGCGTGCTCGCGGTGGAGCGCAGGACGTCCTCGGCCTTGAGCTGCACCCGGGTCGACTCCGGCGGGAGCTGCTCGCCCTCCTCGTCCTTCGGCTGGTAGGTACGGGAGATCCCGGCCAGGAGCGCGGGCTTCTGCAGGTCCTGGTGGGCCTGCGTCAGCTCTTGGAAGGACTTGGACTTGACGCCCTTTTCGACGGCGATGATCTGGTTCAGCTTTGCCACGCCGCGGACGCTATCAGCCACCGACTGACCGGCGACAGCGGATTTCCGACCGCCGGCGGACTCAGTCGGTGCGGCGCGCCAGCGCCAGCACGCTCAGGCCGAACATCAGGACGCCCAGCGGGAGGTGGACCGCCGCCACGTGCGCGATGCCGAGCACGACCTGCACGGAGGCGAGGACCAGGAAGCCGGAAGCCTCCCAGACCGGCCGCAGCGGGCCGCCGCCGGGCTTCCACGCCAGCACCGCCGCGAGCACGTACAGCATCGACGCCGCGTACATCACCCGGGCGCCGACACTGTGCAGCGTCTCCCCGTACGAGGTGGTCAGCAGCAGCCCGGCGGAGACCGCCTGCGTGAAGATGGTCAGGGTCTGGAGCGCGATCGCGATCCGCAGGAACGGGAAGCGGGACGGGAAGCTGCGCGGGGTCGTCGTCGGCTGTCCGGCCATGGTCGCGGTCCTCTTTTCCGCCCGGGGGCAGTGGATCGGTAGGGTCTCACCGGTCCGACGAAGCGGGCCCGCGAAAGGTAAGGCGCGGAGGGGGCGGGGGCATGGGGACGACAGGATCGCCGGGGACGCCGCGAACGCCGGAGACGCCAGGAGCACCGGGGACGAAGGGGACGCCGGGAGCACCGGAGGCGGTCGCCGACGGGGTGTCCGGCGAGCGGCGCCGACTGCTCAACATCGCCTACCGCCTGCTCGGTTCACTGGCCGAGGCGGAGGACGCCGTCCAGGAGGCCTACGCACGCTGGTACGCGCTGCCGGCGCACCGCCGGGCGGAGATCCTCTCCCCCGGCGCCTGGCTGACGACCGTCACCGGCCGCATCTGCCTGGACCTGCTCGGCTCCGCGCGGGCCCGGCGGGAGCGCTACGTCGGCGCCTGGCTTCCCGAGCCGCTGCCCGACCGCGCCGAGCTGGGCCCCGGGCGCGGCGGCGGCCTCGCCGACCTCGCCGAACAGATGGTCCTGGACGAGTCGGTGGCCATGGCCTTCCTCGTCGTGCTGGAGTCGATGACACCCGCCGAGCGGGTGGCGTTCGTCCTGCACGACGTCTTCCGCTACCCCTTCGCCGAGATCGCCGACGTGCTCGGCCGCACCCCCGCGGCCTGCAAGCAGCTGGCCTCCTCCGCCCGGCGGCGGGTGGGCCCCGCACCCGCCCCGGTGACGGCGCCCGGGCAGGCCGAGACCGTACGGCGCGTCAAGACGGCCTGGGAGAAGCGGGACATCGCGGCCCTCGTCGCCGTCCTCGACCCGGCCGCCGTGATGACCGCCGACGGCGGCGGCATGGTCGGCGCCGCCCTGCACCCGGTCGAGGGCGCGGCGCGCATCGCCCAGTACATGGTCGCGATCGCCGACAGGGCCCCCGGGCTGGAACTCGTGGAGCTGTTGGTCAACGGCGGGCCCGGCCTGGTGGCCCGGCGCGACGGCGTCGTCATGACGGTCGCCTCCTTCGACGTCGCGGACGGCCGGGTCGTCCGGATCTGGGCGGTCCGCAACCCGGAGAAGCTCGGGCCGTGGCTGACCGACGCGGCGGAGGCCTGACCGGCCGGCAGAACCCCGCCCCCGGACGCTGAGCGGACGGCTGCGCCGGGCCAGGGCCGGAGCCGGAGCCGGGGCCGGTGCCGGTGCCGGGGCCGGAACGGCCGCCGACCGGTGTGATCATGGTCTCAGCGGGTCCGCGGTGAACGGGCGCGAGCCGTACGACGGCGGTGCGCCGGCCGTACGCCGCGCCACGTCGGCGGTGCCCGGCCGCACCAGCGCTCCCCTCGACCGCCAGAATGACCTCCATGAGGTTGATCCACACGCTGCTCGGCGTGTTCGTCCTGCTGCTGGTCGTCGGCAGCATCCTGCGCACCCTGGTCGTCCCCCGCGGGCTGTACTCGGCGCTGGTGCACCGGCTCTGGCGGGTGCTGCGCACCGCGCTGCGCGTCTGGGCCACGCCGTTCGGCACGTACCGGGCGCAGGACCGCGCCCTGACCTGGCTGGCACCGCTGGTGCTGCTCGGCATGCTCGGGGTGTGGCTCAGCGGCATGCTGATCGCCTACACCCTGCTGCTGCACGGCACGTCCGGGCTCGGCTGGTCGACGTCCATCCGCGAGGCCGGATCCAGCCTCTTCACCCTCGGTTACGCCAGCGGCGAGCGGCTGCAGCTGTCCGCGATCGACTTCATGGCCGCCGCCAGCGGCCCGCTGGTGATCGCCCTGCAGATCGCCTACCTGCCCACCCTCTACGCCGCCTACCAGCGCCGCGAGACCGAGGTGACGCTCCTGCAGTCCCGGGCCGGGGAACCGGCCTGGGGCCCGGAACTGCTCGCCCGTCAGTCCCTGGTCGACACCGAGACGGCCCTCCCCCAGCTCTACCGGGACTGGGAGCGGCTGGCCGCCGACATCGGCGAGAGCCACTCCAACTACCCGGTGCTGCTGTCGTTCCGTTCCCCGCAGCCCAACCGCAGCTGGGTGGTCGGACTGATCGCGGTGATGGACGCGGCCGCCCTCCACCTCGCCCTCTGCCCGCGCTCGGCTCCCGCCGAGGCCCGCCTGGTGATCCGGGCCGGCTTCACGGCCATGCGCGACATCGGCCGCTCCCTGCGCGTCCCCTTCGACCCCGACCCGGACCCGGCGACCCCGATCCGCCTCAGCTACGCCGAGTACCTGGCGGCCGTCGCCATGATCACCGCCGCCGGGTTCCCCCGCGAACGCCCGGTCGAGGACGCCTGGAAGCACTTCCACGGCTGGCGGGTCAACTACGAGTCGCTCGCCTACGAACTGGCCCGCCGCAGTGACGCCGTCCCGGCGCTGTGGACCGGACCACGCGACTTCCGGGCCCCGGTCATCCCCCCGGCCCGGCCCACCGACCGCCGCCCGGACGCCCCGGGGCCCGAGCTGCCGTCGGCGTGACCGGTCCGGTACCGCGCGGCCCGGCACCGCGCGGGGGCGAGCTCAGAGCGCCACCGGGCGGCCGTCGGCCAGCGAGCGTTCGGCGGCGGCCAGCACCTCCACCACGCGCAGCCCGAAGTCCGCGCCGCAGGGGTGCGGCTCGCCGGTGGCGGCGGAGGAGCGCAGGGCGTCCAGGGCGCGGTGCAGGGCGGTCGTCGGGCTCTCGCCGCGCTCGGGCAGCTGCACCACGCCGTGCTCGCCGCGCAGTTCCATCGCGACCCCGCCACCGGCCCGCGGGGCGGTCAGGCTGAGCGCGAGGGTGCTGGAGGCACCGCCGGCGTGCCGCAGGACCAGGTGGACGGTGTCCAGCGGCCCGGCGACCGCCGTGACCTCCGTCACCTCGCCCAGCACCGGCAGCAGGACGGACAGCGCGTGCGGGCCGACGTCCCACAGCGAGCCCTTCTCCCGGCGCCACGGCGAGGCCGCGTACGGGCTGGTGCTGCCCGGGGCGAACACCGAACCGAGCCAGTCCGAGCGGCCGGTGAACCAGCCGCCCAGCTCGGCCTGGCGCTCGATCCACGGGATCTGCTCGCCGCCGAAGCGCACCGTGAAGAAGACCACCGAGGCGACCTTGTGCTCCCGCACCGCCTCGGCCACCGCGCGGGCGTCCGGCACGGTGAACGCGACCGGCTTGTCCAGCAGCAGGTGGCAGCCGGCCTCGGCGGCCCGCACCGCGAGACCGGCCTGGACGGACGGGGGCAGGGCGATGGAGACGGCGTCCACGTCGGCGAGCAGCCGGTCGAGGTCGGCGTACCCGGGCACGCCGTGCGCCGTGCCCAGCGCCTCGGCGGCCTCGGCCCGGCGGCCCCAGACGCCGGTGAACTCCAGCCCGGGGTGCTCCGCCAGGGCGGGCGCGTGCACCCGCTCCGCCCAGGGGCCGGTGCCCAGCAGTCCGATCCGCACGATGTCTCCGTTCGTCCTCGTTCGTCGTGTTCCGGCCCGTGCCGGTGGGGGCCGGCCCGTGCCGGTGGGGGCCGGCCCGTGCCGGTGGGGGCCGGCCCGTGCCGGTGGGGGCCGGACAGTGCCGGTGGGGGCCGGACAGTGCCGGCCAGGGCCGACCTCGGCCCCGGCCGTCGCCGGCCCGTCGCCTCTTCGCTACCCGCACTCAGCCCTGTACGCGGGCCAGCGTGAAGCCGTCGTAGCCCTTGCTGCCGACCGTCTGCACCGAGGTCGCGGTGACCCTCGGCTCGGCGGCGATCAGCTCGTGCAGGGCGCGGGTGGCGACGATCGCCGGATCGATGCTGTCGGCGTCGGCGATCGCGCCGCCGCGCACCACGTTGTCCACGATGATCAGCGAACCGGGCCGGGTCAGCTGGAGCGCACGGCGGAAGTACTCGGGGTTGCTCGGCTTGTCCGCGTCGATGAAGACCAGGTCAAAGGGCTCCTCGCCCTGCTCCACCAGCGCGGCCAGCGAGTCCGCGGCCCGGCCCTGGCGCACCTCGGCGACCTTGTCCAGGCCCGCCCGGGCGAGGTTGCCGCGCGCCACCTCGGCGTGCCGGGGGTCGAGCTCCAGGGAGATCAGCGTGCCGTCCGCGGGCAGCGCCCGGGCCAGCCAGATGGTGCTGTAGCCGCCGAGCGTGCCGACCTCCAGGATCCGGCGCGCGCCCTGGGTCAGTGCCAGCAGGTGGAGCAGCTTGCCCTGGTTGGGGGCCACCGCGATCCTGGGCAGCCCGGCCGCGTCGGCGGCGGCGGTCGCGGCCTCCAGCGCCGGGTCGTGCCCGACCAGTTGCTCGCAGAAGTAGGCGTCCACGGCGTCCCAGGTGGACTGCTGCGTCGGCGGCGTCGATTGCGTCATCGGGCCCTCCAGTGGTGCACGACCGGCAGGTTCCAGCCGATGCTACTCCGGAGCCCGACGACGCCGACGCGGTACCGCTACGTTCCGTTACTCGGCGACGGGAGCCTGCACGGCTCCTGCGGCCTCGGCGGTCCGAGCGGCCTCGGCCGCCTCCTCCGCCTCGATCCTGGCGTGGGTCTTGGCCGCGCGGCGCTTCATCAGCCACGCCGAGGTGGCGCCGACCACGACCGCCGCCGCCAGGCCCGCCCAGGAGAAGCGCGACAGCCACGGCTCGATCGCCTTGCCCACCTTGAAGACCAGCAGCGTCGTGCCACCGGCCCAGATGACGCCGCCCAGCACGTTGGCGATCAGGAACTTCCAGTACGGCATCTTCAGCGCGCCCGCCAGCGGACCGGCGAAGATGCGCAGCAGCGCGATGAAGCGGCCGAAGAAGACCGCCCACATGCCCCACTTCTGGAAGGACCGCTCGGCGGTCGCCAGGTGCGAGGGCCCGAAGTGCTTGGGGAACTTGCGTCCCAGCTTCTCGAAGAGCGGCTTGCCCCCCTTGCGGCCGATCGAGTACCCGATCGAGTCGCCGATGATCGCGCCCGCGATCGCGCAGGCCGCGATCCCCCACGGGCTCACCACGCCCTTGACCGCCATCAGGGACGCCGTGACCAGGGCGATCTCGCCGGGCAGCGGGATGCCCAGCGATTCGATGCCGATGATCAGGCCGATCAGGGCGTACACCGCCGTGGGCGGGACGCTCTCGATCCAGGCGTCGATGTGCAAGGCCAGTACCTCCGTGGCAGGTCGGAACGGGTGCCGGCCCGTGCTGGAGCCGGCTGCCGTCCCGGCAGTCTTCCGATGGCGGCACCAGGCCGCTCCCCCGAGTCCTCCCGGTCCCCGAGCGCAGCCTAACGTGCCGGGCGGCCTGTCCCCCCGGCCGATCACCGCTGGTTACGACGTACGCCCCCGAGCCATGGTTCCAGGCCGACCGGCGTTTCTTCAAGATTCGGTAAAAAGCGGGCGCCGACGGGCGGGCCAGGCCACGGCCACCGTTACGACTACGACGCCGGCTCCGGCTCCGGCTGAGCGGACCGTTCGGCGAAGGTCAGGGCGGTGACGGAGGGACGGCAGGTGGCGACGGGCGGGAGGGTCAGGGCCAGGGGCAGCAGGGCGCCGAGGAGGCCGCGTCCACCGGTGGGCCGCACGTCCCGCACGGAGGTCACCGCCGGACTGGCGGTGCGGAGCTTGTCGCGCTCACCGGCGTCCATCGCCCAGGGCATCGGCGGCGCCTGGTAGCCGTGGGAGCGCATCCGCCCCTCCAGGGTGAGCCGGCTGAACCAGCGCGGTATGGCGTCCAGCACGAGCGAACCGCCGGGGAACCACTCCGCGCAGGCGGCGATCAGGGCCTTCACCCGGGCCGGCGGAAGGTACATCAGCAGGCCCTGGGCGCTGATCAGCACCTCGCGGGTGCGGTCCACCTCCTCGGCCCAGCCCGGTTCGGTGGCGTCGGCGGCCAGGTAGCGCTGGCGCGGGCCGGGCGGCAGGAGCTCCTCGCGCAGCGCCGCCGACTCCGGCAGGTCCACGCTCAGCCACTGGGCCCGTCCGTTGTCCACCCGCCAGTACTGGGTCTCCAGGCCGTCGCCCAGGCAGACCACGGTGCCGCGCGGCTCCCGGGCGAGGAAGTCCGCCACCTCGCGGTCGAAGCAGGCCGCGCGCAGGGCCTGGAGCTGGCCCTGGGTGGCGCTGGTGCCGAACCGCTCGGCGAACGGGAAGTCGATCCGGTCGACCAGCTCGACCGCCTTCGGGTCGGGCAGGACGGTGTCCGGCCGACGCGCCTCCAGCGCCCGGTGCCACAGCGTCCACAGCGCCGTCTCCGGCACCTGCTCCAGCACGGGCCGTTCGCCGCCGCCGCTCATACAGACTCCTTCGTGGATAGCCCCGGCATGAACCCGCCGATTCTGACACCCCGGGCCCGGCGGCCACCGGGGCGACGCGCGGCTCGAGCGACGCTTCGACCCATCGCCCGGCCCACTGCTCCGCCGCCGCTGCGACCGCCGGCGCGGCCGCCGGTTCAGCCCACGCTGAAGGCGCCGTCCGGCGGGGGCGGCGAGTCGGTGGCGCCGGCGTCCGTGACCGGGGCGGTGCGGCCGACCAGCGCGGCCAGGTCCTCGCCCGCCGTGAGGCGGGCCGGGAAGACGTCGCCTGCCAGCCGCCGGCTCAGCTCCGCGACCGGCAGCGGAGCCGTCGAGCCGGCCAGCAGGATATTGCCGTACCGGCGCCCGCGCAGCACCGGGGCCTCCGCCACCAGGCAGGCGTACGGGAACACCGCCCGGACCGTCGCCGCCTGCGCCCTGGCGAAGGCCAGCGGCGGGCCGTCCGCCAGGTTGGCGGCGTAGCAGCCGCCGTCGCGCAGCGCGGTCGCCGCCAGCCGCAGGAACTCCACCGAGGTGAGGTGCGCCGGGGTGCGGGAGCCGCGGAAGACGTCCGCGATCACCAGGTCCTGACTGTCCGCCGGGGTCGCGGCGAGCGCCTCCCGGGCGTCGCCCACCGTCGTGCGGACGTCCGCCCCGGGGCCCTGCCAGGGCAGGTGCTCGGCGACCAGGTCGAGCAGCGGCCCGTCGACCTCCACCACCCGCTGCCGGGAACCCGGCCGGGTGGCGGCCAGGTAGCGCGGCAGCGTCAGCGCGCCGCCGCCGAGGTGCAGCACGTCCAGCGGCTGCCCGGCCGGCGCGAGGGTGTCGGCGAGGTGGCCGAGGCGGCGGGTGTACTCGAACTCGAGGTGGGTCGGGTCGGCGAGGTCGACGTACGACTGGGGGGTGCCGTCGAGCGTCAGCAGCCAGCCGCCGTCCCGGTCGACGTCCGGCATCAGCTTCGCGAAGCCGAGGTCGGTCCGCCGCCCGACCGGGAACGGCTCCTCCGTCACGCGTTCTCCCCCACCGGCCGGACGTCCAGGTAGGCGGCCAGCCAGCGGTCCAGCTCGGCGAACACCCGGGTGCGGGCCGCCTCGCCGGAGAGCACCAGGTCGTGCATGCCGCCCTCGATCCGCACGATGGTGACGTGCCGGCCCAGCTTCGGCCCCTGGGCGGCGATGTCGTCGGCGCGCAGCACGGCGTCGGCGTGGTGCAGCGCCGTGTGCCACTTGGTGGTGGCGATGGACTTCGTCGAGGCCATCAGCAGCACCGGCACGTCGATCCCCAGCCCGTGCCGCAGCCGGCGGTGGCCCTGGTGGATCGCCGACAGCCAGCCCGCGAACAGCGGGAAGCCCTCGGCGCGCTTGAGCGTGAGGTCGAAGTCCCATTCGCCCCGGTGGTCCTTGTGGAGGCTGTGGGTGTAGTGCGGGTTCAGCGCGGACGGCAGGACCCTGGTCGGCGCCAGTCGCCCGAGCGCCGTCACCACGGGGCCGCCGGCGGTGCGGACGGCGAGTCCGGCCGGCATCGACAGGAACGGGCTGTTCAGGAAGAGCCCGTCCACCAGGCCCCGCCCGGCCCGGCGCCCCGCCCACAGCGCGGCCACCAGCCCGCCGGTCGAGTGCCCGTTCACCAGCAGTTGCCGGTGTCCGTCGACCTCGCGGATGATCCGTACCGCCTCGTCGATCTCCTCGTCGTACTCGGTGAGGTCGCGGACGAAGTTCGGCGACTGGTGGGGGCGCAGCGAGCGGCCGTACTTGCGCAGGTCGAGGGCGTAGAAGGAGAAGCCGAGCGCCGCGTAGTGGTCGGCCAGGTTGGTCTGGAAGAAGTAGTCGTTGTAGCCGTGGATGTAGAGGACCGCCCGGTCCGAGCCCGGCACCGTCCGGCGGACCAGCGTCGCGCAGACCGCCCCTTCGGTGTCCGGCCGCAGCTCCAGCTCCGCCGCCTCGTAGGGGGCACCCAGGATGTCTTCCCGAAACTCCATCCGCCCTGACCCGTTCCCTCTGCTCCGCCCGCCTCGCGGCGGGTGACCACCCGTTCCGAGCCCCCGACGATACCGGCCGGTAGGTCGGTCCCGCGCAGCGGCACGGTCGGGGCGCGGCGGGCCGTGGTCAGCCGGTGCGGGTCCCGCGGGCGCCGCCCTCGGGCAGCAGGCCGGGCGCGGCGGGCCTACCGGCTCTGCTCAGCCGTCCGGTCGGGCGCCTCCCCGGACTCCTCCCGCCGCTCGGTGGCCGCCCAACTCGCCAGCAGCCGCAGGGACTCGGCGGACGGGGAGCCCGGCTCGGCGTGGTAGGTGACCAGCACCTGGTCGCCGTCCCCGGCCGGGCGCAGCGTCTCGTACTGGAGGGTGAGCCGGCCGACCACCGGGTGGTCCAGGCGCTTGGTGCCGTGGCCCTTGTCCTGGATCTGGTGGGTGGCCCACAGGCGGCGGAAGTCCTCGCTCTTGACGGAGAGTTCGCCGATGAGCGAGGCGAGCCTGGGGTCGTCCGGGTCGCGACCGGCGTCCAGGCGCAGGATGCCGACCACGTCGGTGGCCTTGGTCTCCCACTCCTGGTAGAGCTCGCGGGCGGCCGGGTCGAGGAAGACGTTCCAGGCGATGTTGCGCTGCTCGGGCGGCATGGCGGCGAAGTCGCCGAGCAGGGCGGTGCCGAGCCGGTTCCAGGCGATGATGTCCAGCCGCCGCCCGAGGACGTAGGCGGGCACGCCCTCCATGGCGTCGAGCAGTTGCTGCAACGCGGGGCGGACCCGTTGCGGGCGGGCGGCGGCCCGGCCGGCCCGGCGGCGGGCGGGCTTGGTGAGGCGGCCGAGGTGGTCGCGCTCGGCCGGACTGAGCCGCAGCACCCGGGCGATGGCGTCCAGGACGGCGGCGGAGACGTTCTCCCCGTGGCCCTGTTCGAGCCGGGTGTAGTACGCGGTGCTGACTCCGGCCAGCTGGGCCAGCTCCTCGCGGCGCAGTCCGGGCACCCGTCGCCGGGTGGTGGTGTCCGGAAGGCCCACGTCCTCGGGCCGCAGCCGGGCGCGGCGGGATCGGAGGAACTCGCTGAGTTCGGTGCGCTGGTCCATGACTGCAGTATGCGGGCGATCCGGCGGGCCGCGGCGCGGGTGAGGGTGACACTGCCATGCGTACGTTCCCCGGTCGTACGTTCCGCGGTCGTACCACCGGGCTTCGTACGCCGGGGTTTCGTACGCCCCGGCTTCGTACGACGATCTCTGGTCTGGTTGGCCTTCCGCCGCCACCGCAGTCTGGGGTCATGGCCAACGAGACGAACGAGAGCAACACCACGGGCACCGCCACCCGCACCGTCGCCGCCTACGCGGCACCGCGGCCGGACGCCCCGCTGGAGAAGACGACCATCACCCGCCGGGCCGTCGGCGAGCACGACATCGTGATCGACATCAAGTACTCCGGCATCTGCCACTCCGACCTCCACCAGGTCGGCGAGGACTGGGGCACCGGGATCTTCCCGATGGTCCCGGGGCACGAGATCGCCGGCGTGGTCAGCGAGATCGGTCCGGGCGTGACCCGTTGGAAGGTCGGCGACCGGGTCGGCGTCGGCTGCTTCGTCGACAGCTGCCGGGAGTGCGACAACTGCCAGGCCGGCCTCCAGCAGTACTGCACGGGCGGGGCCGTCTTCACCTACAACGGCACGGGCAGGGACGGCCTGCCGACCTACGGCGGGTACTCGGCCGAGCTGGTGGTGGACGAGGCGTACGCGCTGGGCATCCCCGACAGCCTGCCGCTGGACGCCGCCGCCCCGCTGCTGTGCGCGGGCATCACGCTGTACTCGCCGCTGGCGCACTGGGGTGCCGGCCCGGGCAAGAAGGTGGCGATCGTGGGCCTCGGCGGCCTCGGCCACATGGGCGTCAAGCTCGCCCACGCGATGGGGGCGGAGGTCACCGTGCTCAGCCAGTCGCTGCGCAAGCGCGAGGACGGCCTCGGGCTCGGTGCCGACGACTACCGGGCCACCTCCGACCCGGCGACCTTCACGGACCTGGCGGGCCGCTTCGACCTGATCGTCAACACCGTCTCCGCCGACCTCGACCTGAGCGCCTACATCGGCCTGCTGCGCACCGACGGCACCCTGGTGCAGGTCGGCATGCCGGAGAAGCCGGTCACGCTGCACCCGTTCCCGCTGGCCATCGGCCGCCGCTCGCTGGCGGGTTCGATGATCGGTGGGCTGCCGGAGACCCAGGAGATGCTGGACTTCTGCGGCGAGCACGGGATCGCGGCGGAGATCGAGCTGATCCGGGCCGACCAGGTCAACGAGGCCTTCCGGCGGCTGGCGGACGGCGACGTCCGGTTCCGCTTCGTGATCGACGCCTCGACCATCTGACGGACCGACCGCCGGGTCGGCTTCCCGGCGGTTCGCTGGAGCCGCCGGGACCTCCGGACGGACCGCCCCGCGCCCCGGTGCTCTCCCACACCCGGGCGCGGGGCGCCGCCGGTGATCGCCGGCGCGGGGCCCCCGGCCCCCCGCCCCCCCGGCCCCCGGGCGGGGGGGGCCCGGCGGGGGGGGGGGGGGCCCGCCCGGGCCGCCGCCCCCCCCCCCCCCCCCCGGGGGGCCCCCCCCCCCGGGGGGGGGGGGGCGCCGCCGTTGATCGCCGGCGCTGGTCCCCGGGCCGCCGGCCCCCGCGGCCCCGGGGACCGTCAGGGCCGCCGCGGCCCGGGTGCCGTCAGGCCCCGGCCGCCGCCCGGCGTTGCGCGCGCCGGTCCTCCCGCCGCTGGCGCCCGCGGCGCAGCGGCTGATCGGGCAGCCACCCGAAGGTCAGGCAGGAGCCCACCACGCCGAGCAGCATCCCGATCAGGAAGCCGCCCAGGTTGGAGGTCACCCAGGTGGCCAGCGAGGCGAGCACGGCGAGGATGGAGTAGAACAGCCGCTGGCCCGGGTTGAACAGGATCAGCAGGCCGCACACCACCATCACCACTGGCACCAGGTAGCCCGCCAGTCCCGCCATCCCGATGTGCAGGAGGACGGGCAGCGGGGCCCAGAGCGTGAACAGGATCTCGGCGCCGCCGAGCGTCACCAGCAGCCCGCCCCAGAACGGCCGCCCGCCCCGCCAGTCGCGCCGGACGGGGCCCCGGGCCGCCGCGGCGGCCGGTGCCGGCACCGGTGCCGCGGTCGGGTCGACAGCTGCCGGAGCGGCGGGCGGGGGCGTGCCCGCGGCGGGCGCGGCAGCCGTCCCCTCGGCCGCCACCCCCTCCGTCCGCGGCCCGCCGCCCTCGCCGGTTCCGGTCGGCTCCGGTACGGACCCGGCCATGCTCAGCAGCCCGTGGAGCTGAAGCTCAGCCGCAGGTTGGGCAGTTTGAACCCGGCGGCGGTGCTCGCGTAGTTGTGCTGCTTGAGGTGGGTCAGCTGGACGGTGTCGGCCTGCTGGCCGAAGACGCCCGGGTTGCCCTTCCCGGCCGGGCCGGCCTTGGTGTACGTGCTGGCGTCGCCGCCGATCTCGATGTTGTTGAACTCCGCGTCACCGGACAGCAGGTCGGAGTCGGTGGTGAGGTCGGTGGCGGAGACGGGCGTGCCGCCGTCGCCGGCGTGGATCACCAGGTTGATGCCGCCGAGGTCGACGCTCTGGCACAGGTTGGTGATCTGGGCCTGCTTGATCGCCGACACCGCGACCAGCACCTGGCCGCCGGTGGAGCCGGCGTTGGGGCTGTCGGGGATCATCGAGTCCAGGCCGCCGAACTGGGCGAAGCCCTGTCCGTCGAGCTTGTCCGCGGTGATGGTGAACGGCATGCCGGAGATGGAGAACTGGGCGGCGAGCACGCCCTGGGCGGTGAGGGTCATCAGGACGCCTCCGAGCGCGACGGCCGGGACGGCCATCAGGACGGAGCGCTTCAGCCGTACCCGGCCTCTTCTCGCACCGGTCGGCGTCTGTGGGGAATCCGCCGCGGCGGCGGCGTCCTCGGACATGGCCATGTGTGCTCCCTGTGGGTGGGTGGGTGTGCAGGCACTGGCACGTTGCCCTGGCGCGGACAGCGTCGGGCGCGCCCGACCGGGCCGTCCGCCCCTCGGCAGCGGGGCGGATCGGTCGGAGCGCGATGAGTAACTGGGAAGCTACTGCCCGGTATCGGCCCGGTCAATAGAGGTGCACGAAGGATCTTCACGAATCCCGGCTCCCAGCCGCCGGGCCGCCTCGGCCGGGCCGAGGAACGGCGCGAGGCAGAACAGGCTCAACACCGGGAGCAGCTCCGGGAGTCGATCGGTGCGGCCGGAGGCGATCCGCCGGTGGAGGGTGCTGTAGACGCCGCCCACCACGGCGTCCACCATCTCCTCCACCGGCACGCCGCCCGGCAGTTGGGGCACCTCGGCGAAGAACGCCCGGAACCGGCTGAGGAGTTGGTCCCGCTCACAACGCCCCGCCGGGCCGACCGCCTCGATCTCGATCACCGCCATGGTCGCGAACGAGGGCGTTCCGGCGAGGAGTTGGAGCATGGCGTCGAGCGCCCGGCGGATCCCGGCGCACCAGTCGGATTCGGCCGCGAAGGCCGCCGCCATCCGCCGGAGCACCACCCCGGTGCCGTACCGGTGCGCGGCCAGGAAGGCGTCCTCCTTGCCGCTGAACAGCTCGTAGAAGACCGGCCTGGTCACCCCGGCCGCGCGGCAGATGTCGCTCACCGTGGCGTGCTGGTAGCCGCGTTCGGCCACCGTGCGGACCAGCCCGTCCAGCAGCCGTTCGCGCTGGGTGGCGGCGACCACTCCGGCCGGCAGCCGGCGCGGGCCGGGTTTGATCGACCTGGCCGGATCCCGGCCGGTCCGGGCACCCGGCAGCAGGGCCAGCTCCGCGGCCCGAAGGTCCTTGGGATCCATCACCAACTCCTGTGTCCTGTATTGACATTGACGGATCACGGGGTTTACAACACTGGCAGGTTTCCAACCGGTGGGTGAGCAGGCCACCACCGGCCGACCTCCAGGGCTCCGACGGCCCCGGGCCCGCGGCGGCGGCAGCCGCCGACGTGCACCCACAGCACCGCCCGTCCGCACCGATGCGGCCTCGCCCCGCTGCGCACCGAACCGTCGTACCGCTGCGCACCGAACCGTACCGACCGTCGTACCCGGCGAAGCCCCACCTGCACACCGCGCACCTGCACCGCCGTACCGCTCACCGCCGGACCGCACCGGCGGGCCCGTGGCGCCGGGCCCGCCCGGACACCGTGGTCCGCCGGAGCCCCTCGGTACGCCCTCACCTCCCCCGTCGTGCCCACCACCACACCCGCACGCGGGGATTCCCCCACCCGTCCCCGGACGGAGAGAGGCACCCTCATGCGCATCCGTCGCACCCTCGCAGCCGCATCCCTCGCCGCCATCGCCCTCACCGGCGCCGCCGTGGCACCGGCCCAGGCGGCCGGCGCCGCCGTCCTGACCACCGGCAGCCCCTCCGGGCCGGCCGTCTCCGTCGGCGACACCCTGACCGCGAACCTGGTCTCCGGCAGCTACGCCACCTTCTACAACAGCGCCTCCGGGACGAGCGGCATCAAGTGCGCCGCCTCCTCCTTCTCCGCCGGCGTCACGTCCAACCCCAGCGCCCCGGGCAGCGCGGTCGAGCGGCTCAACACCCAGACCTTCGGCTCCTGCACCTCCAACGTCCTCGGCGTCACGGGCGTGCGCAGCATCACCGTCACCAACCTGCCGTTCACCAACACGGTCAGCGACGCCGCCGGCAACCCCGTCTCGCTCACCCCCGGCGCGGCCGGCGCGATGGGCACCACCGTGGTGCTCAACACCATCCTGGGCAGCATCAACTGCGTCTACCAGAACAGCACCGGCATCTCCGGCACCACCTCGAACACGGGCAACACCATCGGGTTCTCCGGCCAGCCCTTCACGCTGGTCTCCGGCCCGGGCCTGTGTTTCTCGACCGGCTACTTCAGCGCCACCTACGGCCCGGTGACCGACAGCTCGGTCGCGGGCAGCCCGGTCGTGTACGTCAACTGACGCACGGCCCCGCCCACGCGGCCGCGGCGTACGGCGGGCGGCGGCCTGCCGTACGCCGCCGCCCGCCCATGCCCCCGTGCCGCGCATGCCCCCCGTGCCGCCCGTGCCGCCCGTGTGCGCGCCGACGACCCGGGACAGGGAAGTGACCGGCCGGTAGGGTGACGGCGCAGGACACGGCGAACCGGAACGGGGCGGGCAGATGGCCAGCGGCAGCAGCACGAACGGCGGCGACGGCGGCAGCGGCGGCGCCCGCGAGGGGACGGGCTTCTTCGCCTCCGTGGCGGACACCGCCGAGCGACTCGCCGCGACCGGCTACCTGGCCTCCACCGCCGTGGCCACCACCGTCTACCTCGCCGACCGGCTCGGCAAGCCGCTGCTGGTCGAGGGCCCCGCCGGGGTCGGCAAGACCGAACTCGCCAAGGCGGTGGCCGAACTCGGGCGGGCCCGGCTGGTCCGGCTGCAGTGCTACGAGGGCATCGACGAGGCCCGCGCGCTGTACGAGTGGAACCACGCCAAGCAGCTGCTGCGGATCACCGCCGGTCGGGACGAGGGCTGGGACCAGGCCCGCACCGACATCTTCGGCGAGGAGTTCCTGCTCACCCGCCCGCTGCTGACCGCCATCCGCGGCGAGGACCCCACCGTCCTGCTGATCGACGAGATGGACAAGGCGGACGTCGAGGTCGAGGCGCTGCTGCTGGAGGTGCTCAGCGACTTCCAGGTGACCGTCCCCGAACTCGGCACCATCACCGCGACCCGCCGGCCCTTCGTGCTGCTCACCTCCAACGCCACCCGGGAACTCTCCGAGGCGCTGCGCCGCCGCTGCCTCTTCCTCCACCTCGACTACCCGGACGCCGAGTTGGAGCGCCGGATCGTCCGGCTCAAGGTGCCCGGCCTGGACGACACCCTGGCCGCCTCCGTGGTCCGGGTGGTCGGCGCACTGCGGGCGATGGAGCTGCGCAAGGCGCCGTCCGTCGCCGAGACCGTCGACTGGGCCCGCACCCTGCTCGCCCTCGGCGCGGACACCCTGGACGACACGGTGGTCCGGGACACCCTCGGGGTGATCCTCAAGCACCAGGACGACGTCCGGAAGGCCGCCCAGAAGCTCTCTCTCGCATGACGGCGCCGCAGACCGCCGACCCCGCCGCCCGGCTGACCGGCCTGGTCCGCGCCCTGCGCGGGCACGGCCTGCGGATCGGCCCCGCCGAGACGGTGGACGCCGCCGCCGTGCTGGACGTGCTCGGCTTCACCGACCGCGAGCAGATGCGGGCCGGACTGGCGGCCGCCCTGCTCCGCTCGGACGGCCAACGGCCGGTCTTCGACGCCGCCTTCGACCTGTTCTTCCCGCGCGGCGTCGGCACCCCCGAGGCGCTGCGCACCGACCCGCCGCCGGTGCCGGACGACCCCGAGCCACCGCGGTTCGGCCGCCCCGACCCGCTCCGCGAGCAGCTGCGCGAACGCCTCGCCGCCGCCCTGGCCGCCGACGACCGCGCCGCCCAGACCCGTCTGGCCGCCGAGGTGGTGGAGGCCTTCGGCCGGTACGGCACCGGCGGCACGCCCGGCTCCGACGGCTGGTCCGCCCACCAGGCACTCGGCCGGCTCTCCCCCGAGACGCTGCTCGCCCGGGTCCTCGCGGCGCTGCGCGAAGCCGCGCTGCGCGAGGCGGCCCTGCGCGAAGCCGCCGGTGCGGACGGCTCCGCCGCCGCCGACGGGCCCGCCGCCGACCTCTCCGACCGCGTCCTCGCCGACGAGATCCGCCGCCGCATCCAGGGCTTCCGCGCCCTGGTCACCGGCGAGGCCCGCCGCCGCGTCGCCGAACGGCAGGGCGCCGAGCGGATCGCCGAACGCGCCGTCACCCCCACCCCCGACCGGATCGACTTCCTCTACGCCGGCCGCGACCAGCTCGCCCAACTGCGCCGCACTGTCCACCCGTTGGCCCGCAAGCTGGCGACCCGGCTGGCCGCCCGGCGCCGCCGCGCCGCCCGGGGAAGGATCGACCTGCGCCGCACCCTGCGCCGCTCGCTCGGCACCGGCGGGGTGCCGCTGCGCCCGGCGTACCGGCTGCGCCGCCCGGCCCGGCCGGAGCTGGTGCTGCTGTGCGACGTGTCCGGCTCGGTGTCGGGCTTCGCGGACTTCACGATGCTGCTGGTGCAGGCCATGAGCGAGCAGTTCAGCAAGGTCCGGGTGTTCGCGTTCGTCAACCGCACCGCCGAGGTCACCGAGTTGCTGCGGGACGCCGACGGCGACCCGGCCCGGCTGGCCGCCCGGATCCTCACCGAGGCCGGGGTGACGGGCCACCACGGCAACAGCGACTACGGCTCCGCACTCGGCGAGTTCGCCGACCACCACCTGGACGCGGTCGGCCCGCGCACCTGTGTGCTGGTCCTCGGCGACGCCCGCACCAACCACCGCGACCCCAACCTGGCCGCGCTGCGCCGGATCGCCGACCGCGCCCAGCGGGTGTTCTGGCTCAACCCCGAGCCGCCGGCGCTCTGGCCGACCGGCGACTCCGCCGCGCTCGGGTACGCGGACGTCGTGGAGATGCACTCCTGCCGCAACGCCCGCCGGCTCGGCGAGCTGATCGCCCGGCTGCTGCCGGTGTAGGGCGCGCCCGGCGGAGGCCGCCGAACGCGCCCGGGCCGGCTCAGTCGAGGGACTTCAGGAAGCCGAGCAGTGCCTCCGTCACCTCGGCCGGGCGCTCCTGCTGCGTCCAGTGGCCGGTCTCCGGCAGCCGGACGTGCCGCTGCAGCCGGGGTGTCACCTCCGTCAGCAGGTGGGCCATCACCTCCGGCGGGATCATCGCGTTGACCAGGTCCTGCTCACCCGCCACGTACAGCGCGGGCACGTCGATCCGCTTGCCGGCGAACGCCGCCATCAGCTCGTTGTTCCGGTCGATGTTGCGGTACCAGTTGAGCCCCCCGGTGAAGGCGCGCTCGCCGTGCAGGGCGTGGTCGGCCGCGAACGCGTCGAGGTCCGCCTCGGTGAGCCAGTCCGGCAGCCGGGACGGCTCCGGGATGGTGTCCAGCAGCTTGGCGCCCTCGGGCACGACCCAGGGCCGCGGCTCTCCGTCGGGCTGGACGCCGCAGAGGATGCGGCGCAGGCTGGCCCGCACGTCGGCCGCCAACTCGGCGTCGGCGCGGCCCGGCTCCTGGAAGTAGATCTGGTAGAAGCCCTCACCGAAGTTCTCCCGGGCGGCCTGCAGCGGTCCGGGCCCGGCCGGCAGCGGCGGCACGCTGAGTCCGGCCACGCCGCGCACCAGGTCGGGCCGCAGCGCGGCGGTGGCCCAGGCGACCGGCGCACCCCAGTCGTGCCCCACCACGACGGCCCGCTCCTCGCCCAGTGCGCCGATCAGCGCCGTCACGTCCCCGACGAGGTGCAGCAGGGAGTAGGCGTCCACGTCCTCGGGCTGGGAGCTGCGGGCGTAGCCGCGCTGGTCCGGGGCGACCACCCGGTAGCCGGCCTCGGCGAGCGGGGCGAACTGGTGCCGCCAGGAGTACCAGCTCTCCGGGAAGCCGTGCAGCAGCAGGACCAGCGGCCCCTCCCCCTGTTCCGCGAGGTGCAGCCGGACGCCGTTCACCTCGACGTGACTGTGCTTGATCGCGTCGTTCACATCCGCTCCCCGGTCGGGCTCGACAGAAAGGTCAGTTCGAATCCGACCCTGCCCAGCGCGGCCCGTCCGGAACCCCCTCTCCTCGTCACCCGGCCACGCGAAGCGGCCGAGGCCGCCCGGGTGTTCCGGGACGGCCTCGGCCTCGGGCTACGACATCGAACCGATCGGGCGTCAGTTCACCGTGTAGCTGTACGGGATCGCGGCGAGCACCGAACCGGTGGTGCCCAGCGCGTTGTTGGCGGTCGGCACGAAGCTCGGGCCCGACACCAGGTAGAGCACACCCTTGACCGTGCTGCCCTTCGGGCCGGTCGGGGTGACGGTCACCTGCAGCGACCCGGTGGCGCCGGGCGCGACCGTCACCGGCTTGGCGGCCGGGGCGGAGGCGTCGACACCGGAGGCGTACGGGTCACCGGTGCTGGAGGCCAGCGCCGGGTCGAACGCCAGGGTGTGGGCGGTGGCGCTGATCGTGGAGGTGCCGGTCGGGGCACCGCCGTTGCCGAACGGGCCGATCTGCTGGACGAAGGTGCCCCAGGAGCCGGGGACGACCGGCTGCTCGGCGCTGCCCTTGTCGGTGACGACCGAGATGGTCGAGCCGTCCTGCGCCTTCTTGAGGTCACCGAACAGGTCCGGCGAGCCGGTGGTGGCGCTCAGCTCGATCTGCGCCGGCGTCGAGGACGCCGCCACGGCCTTGAGCTGGTCGGTGCCCGGGGGCACCAGGAAGCCGGGCACCGAGGAGGTGAGGCTCAGCGGCAGGTTGACGGAGGCCGAGGCGCCCTGCGGCACGAGCGGCAGGTCGACCCGCTTGTCCAGCCGGGCGTCGGCGGCGATCCGCTGGGTGGCGCCGGTGGTATTGGTGTAGTTCACCTGCACGGTGACCGGCTTGCCGGCCGCCAGCTTGGTGCGGGCGTCGTTCGGCAGACCGGCCGCGGTGGCCTGGTCGCGGTTGAACGCGATGGTGCCGGTGAAGTCCTGGGCGAGCTCCTGGCCGCTGACCGGGCCGAGGACGTTCAGGACGAACCGCCAGTGGCCCTCGGCCGGGTTGACGGTGGTGGCCGAGACGCCGTTGCCGGTGCCGGTCAGGTTGCCCTGGGCGTCGAACAGCCCGTTGCCCTCGATGTCGATCGGGGTGCCGTTCGGGCTGATCAGCGCGCCCTGCATGAGCAGGTTGGCGTCCTTGGCGACGGTGACGCCGACCCGTACGTCCTTCTGGCCCTTGGGCACGTCGAAGCCGTAGGTGAAGCTCTGCGTCGGCGAGGAGCCGCGGCCGTTGCCGCCGGTGATGGTGCCGGTGAAGGTGCCGGTGCCGTTGGTGACCGGGACGAGGCTGCGCAGGATGACCGGAACGCTGGTGGTGCGGCCGTTCGAGCTGGAGACGGTGACCGCCTCGCTCGAGTCGCCGCTGGTCGCCGGGGTGGTGACCTGGACCTTCAGCGTCTTCGTCTGACCGGGCCGCAGCTCGGTGCTGTTCGGGCTCACCGCGCCGGCCGGGACCGCGCGCTGGGTGGAGGTGCCGAGCTGGACGTCACCGGTGTAGCCGGCCTTGCCCGCGGGCGTGTAGAGGATCGCGGTCCACTCGCCGGCCACCGGGTGCGGGACGTCCACCAGGCCGTAGTTGGCCGGAGTGGCGCCGCCCTGCGGACGGGTGTTGGTCTCGAAGCGGCCCGACGGGTCGAGCAGCGTCATGCGGACCACCGGCCCGTTGGTGACCGGGTTCGGGCCGCCGTGCCAGGCGATCGACGCCGCGAGGCGGTCGGCGCCGGCCGGAACGGTGAACTTGACCTGCTTCTGCACCCAGTCGGCACCGTTGGTGGCGTACTTGAAGGTGTCCTTGGCCGACGAGTCCAGCTTGACCGTCTGCTGGTCGGCGGCCAGCGGCGCGAAGCTGCGGGTCGCGGCGCTCACCGTCTGGGGCTCGTCACCGGTGTTGGTGACGGAGACCTCGGCGGTGTGGGTCGAGCCCGGGGTGCCGGAGATGCTCAGCTGGCCGGTGTCGACCACCACGGTCCTGGCGCCGTCGGTGCCGTCGCCGTCGTCGTAGCCGCGGGCGGCCTCGACGGCGGCCCGGACGTTCAGCAGACCGGCGCCCTGCTCCTCGGCCGGGACGCCGAGGTCGGTGGCCGTACCGGTGAGGAACTTCTTCACCAGGGCCGGGGAGGGCGAGTCGCCGCCGTGGGTGTCGCGGTAGGCCTGGATGACCAGGGCCGCGGCGCCGGTGACGAACGGGGCGGACTGGCTGGTCCCGCCGAAGGGCTGGATCGGCGAGGGCTTGCCGTTGAAACCGGTGCAGTCGGTGTACTTGGTGGTGTCGGGGGTGCACAGCGCCCAGTCCGACTCGCCCGGGGCGACCAGGTCGACCGTCCGGCCGGCCTGGGTGAAGCCGCCCGAGGACAGCGCGGAGATGCGGCTGTTGCTCCAGGTCTTGTTGGAGAACTGGGAGGCCGCGTAACCGGTCTGCTGGTAGTTCTGGTTGTCCGTCGAGGCGCCGACCGAGATCACGTTCGGGTCGGTGGACGGGGTGCCGATGGTGCCGCTCAGGCCCGCGTCACCGGAGGAGACGGAGACCGTGACCCCGGCCTTGACGGCCTGGTCGTTGAAGAGCGAGATGGTGTCGTGCGCGCCGCTGTCCGGGGTGACGTTGCCGCCGAAGGACTCGTTCAGCACGTCGACGTGGGCGACCCGCACCGCGTAGTCGATGGACTGCAGGATCGACGAGTTCGACATGATCTCGCCGCCGGCCTTCAGGGCGACCAGGTCCGCGTCCGGGGCCAGGCCCTTGATGCGGATGTTGCAGCCGGCCGGAAGCGGGTGCGAGGGGTTGACGAACTGCGAGAGGTCGTAGGTCTGGCGGCCCTGGGCGATGACCGCCGAGGCGTCGCCGAAGGCCTCGGCGGCACCGGTCGGCGCGCCCCAGCCGTCACCCGCGAAGTCCTGGTAGTCGACCACGGCGTGCGAACCGTCGGCCCGGATGAAGTCCGGGTTGTCCGGGTCGAGGCCGTCGGCGATGTAGGCGACCTTGACCCCCTTGCCGGTGGCGAGGTCGGCAGCACCGGGCTGGCCGTTGCCGGTCACGCCGTGCACCGAGTAGAGGCCCTCGGGCTCCAGCAGCGGCTTCGACGGGTCCGCGGGGCAGACCGCGTTGGTCGCGTTCTCCTCGGCCTGGCCGTTGCTGCCCGGAACGGCCTTCGGAGCGGCGCCGGCCTTGGCCGACGGCGCCGCGGCCGCCTCCGCGTCCTTCTTCGCCTTGGTCGCGGCGACCGGGGCCACCTGCACCTGGGTGTCCGCCACCACGGCGGCGACCGCCGGGTCGGCCTGCAGCTTGGCGCGCAGCGCCGGGCTCACCGTGGCCGAGAAGGCGTTGCCGACCACGAAGCTCTTGATGTTGGTGCCGCCGTTGGCCTTGACCGTCGCCAGCAGCGGTGCCTGCGCGCCGGCGGTCTTCTGCTCGCGGGCGCCCAGGTGGCCGTGGTCGGCCGGGGCGTCCGCTATCTGGTCCTTCAGGATCACGATCACCGGCGCCGGCGCCCCGTCCGCGGACGCCGCCTGGGCGTTCTGCGGATCCTGGGCCGGAGCCGCGTCGGCGATGGTCCCGAGGCTCAGGACCATGGACGCGGCGGTGATCGTGACGGCGGCTGCAAGCTGGGTCTTCCGCCAGCCGATCAATGGACATCCTTTCGTCTGATGAGACGTCAGGTTGCGCGGCCCAGCGTACGCGGATCCTGGTCGGACGCGTGGTTGCTCCGGACCGCGCGTCCCGACAGCGGACGCATTCCAGCGCATCCGCCAGGACCCCGACAAGGGGGGAAATTCCCATCAGAAAGTAAAAATGACCATCGGCGAGTAAAATTAACAGTATGAATCCCGCCGAGTCCGTCCCTTTTTCACCGATCAGAGCCGGTCAGGGACGGTCGAAACCAGCGGTCGAGGCGGCGGAAATGCACGTGGCGGACTCTCGACACTGGCGGAACACCGCCACTTCCGACCCCGTGGATTCCCGCGCGCAGCCTATTTGTCGACACTTCGACACTTCGCCGACACCTCGACCGTCCTTCCCGGCCGGCCGCGGGTGAAACGCGGATATCAGGACCGGGCCGCCAGCCGCTCCTGAGCGTCCGCCAGGTCCTCGGCGGTCGGCGCGTCGTCCTGGGTGAGCCGGTGGCGCCAGTACCCGGTGAAGTCGATGCGCGGCTTCGGCACCCCCCACTCCTCCACCAGGCGGCGGCGCAGCGCCCGCACCGCCCCCGCCTCCCCGGCCATCCAGACGAGGGGTTCGCCCGCCGGCGGCTCGGCGCCCCGGAAGGCCGCCGTCAGCGCGGCGCCGGGGGCGGCGCCGTCACGGTGGACCCACCGCACCTCCAGGTCGGCACGGCTCACCAGCTCCTGACGCTCCGCCGTGTCGGCGACCTCGACCCAGGCCAGCGCCCGCACCCCCGCAGGCAGCGCCTCCAGCAGCGTCGCCAGGGCGGGCAGCGCGGTCTCGTCCCCGGCCAGCAGCACCCAGTCGGCGGCCACCGCGGCCTCGGCGAACGGCACCGGCGGGGCGTACAGCGTGGACGGGCCGACCATGCCGAGCCGGTCCCCCGGCGCGGCCCGCAGCGCCCACGCGGCGGCCGGTCCGGTGCTGCCGTGCAGCACGAAGTCGATCTCGATCCGCCGGGTGCCGGGCTGTCGGCGGCGCAGGGTGAAGCTGCGCAGCAGCGGGCGCTCGGCCTCGGGGATCGCCAGGTAGGCCCGGTACCAGCCCATCGGGTCGTCCTGCTGCGCGGGCAGCACCGGCTCACGCTGCCCGGGGCGCGGGAAGCACAGCTTGAGCTGCTGGTCGGGCGTGCCGCCGACGTCGTCGGCCAGGGCCTGGGCCTCGAAGGTGATCCGGGCGGTGCGCGGAGTGATCCGGCGGACCGCCACGACGTCGAGGACGGTGACGGGCAGGGTCATCGCGGGGCTCCTTCGATCGGTAACCTTACGGCATAAAGCATTGCTTGGTGAGGATACTTTACGCCATAAGGAGATCTGGATGACCGTCTACGCCGGGCAGGGCGACCCCCGCCGCTCGCTCACCCTGCTCTGGGGAGCGCCCGAGGAGGCGCGCGCCGGGCGGAGCGGCCCCAAACCGGGCCTGAGTGTGGACGCGATCGTGTCCGCCGGAATCGCCGTGGCGGATGCCGACGGCATGGCCGCACTGTCCATGCGCGCCGTGGGCGAACGGCTCGGCCGCACCGCGATGGCGCTCTACACGTACGTCCCCGGGAAAGCCGAACTGCTGGACCTGATGCACGACCGCGCACTCGCCGAACTGCCCGGCGGAGCAACGGCGTTCGACGACTGGCGGGCGGCCGTCACCAACTGGGCGGAGCAGCTGTACGACTGCTACCTGCGCCACCCCTGGATGCTCCAGGTCTCGCAGGCGCGCCCCGTCCTCGGCCCCGCGGAACTGGCGGCGATGGAGCGCCTGTTGACCGCGCTCCAACCGGCCGCGCTTTCACCGGAGCGGCTGCGCGGGGCGGTCGCCGCGCTCTGGCAGTTCGTCCGCGGCACGGCCGCCGCCACCGCCGACGCCCGCGGCGCGGCAGCCGCCACCGGCATCGCGGACGAGGACTGGTGGGCCGCCCGCTCGGCCCGACTCGCCGAGCTCGCACCGGACTTCCCCGAGCGCTTCCCCCTGCTGACCGCGTTGCAGAGCGCCACCGGCGGAGCCCCCGAGGACAGCGGCCGGGAGGTCTTCCGCACCGGGCTCGCGGTGCTGCTCGACGGCGTGGCGGCCGGAGCCTCGGGCCAGGGCGCCCGGGACAGGGCCCCGGACACAACCCCGGACAGCCCGGACACGGCCTAATCCTGGCGGGCCGCCGGGATCGACAGCAGCACGCCGAGCACCAGCAGGGCCGCGTACCCCACCGTCTCGTGGCCGGTCGGCACCAGGAGGCGGACGAAGCCGAACAGTCGGAAGCCCCCGAGGCGGTCGGCCAGCAGGCCGGAGCCGCCGCCGAGGATCAGCACGAAACCGAGGTAGCCGAGCAGGGTCTTCATGGCACCGAGCCTAGGAACTCCGCCCCCGCCGGTTCATCCGACTTTCGGCGTGGACCGGGGACACCAAAGTCGCGGGCGCCGCTCCCCGCGCTCCCCGGTGCGGTTTCTCCGGACGGAGCAGCAGGCGCGGCGGGCCGACGCCGGCGCCGGTACGTTCGCGGTGTGCAGTCAAAGCGCGTGCAGCAGAAGTCACTTTCCGTCACCGGGATGGCCGCCGCCTCCGCGGCCTCCGCCCTGGTGCTCGCCGTCGCGGCCCCCGCCGCGTTCGGCGGCGGCGGAGGTCTCGGCAGCCCCGCCGCCTCCGGCAGCTCCGCCCGGGACGCCTCCGGCGTCGTCGGCGGCGAGCGCCTCGGCCGGTCGGACGTCCAGGTCGCGCCGCTGACCGGTGCGCCCGCCCTGCCCGCCGGGCTGAGCGGCCGGTCCTGGCTGGTCGCCGACGCGAACACCGGCGAGGTGCTCGCCGCCCGCGACCCCCACCGGCCGCTGCCGCCGGCCAGCACCCTCAAGATGCTGTTCGCGGACACCGTGCTGCCCAAGCTCGACCGCTCGCTGGAGCACAAGGTCACCGCCGCCGAGCTGGCCGACCTCGGCGCCGGCAGCAGCCTGGTCGGCGTCAAGGAGAACCTGCCGTACCGGGTCGAGGACCTCTGGCGGGGCGTCTTCCTCAGCTCCGGCAACGACGCCGTGCACGTCCTGGCGAACATGAACGGGGGCGTCCGGCAGACCGTCGTCGAGATGCAGGCCCGCGCGCAGTCCCTCCAGGCGAAGGACACCAAGGTCGTCTCCCCCGACGGCTACGACATGGACGGGCAGGTCTCCTCGGCCTACGACCTGACCCTGTTCGCCCGCGCCGGGCTGCGCAACGCCGACTTCCGTTCGTACTGCTCCACCCGCACCGCGCGCTTCCCCGGCGGTGTGGACAAGACCACCGGCCAGCGCACCTCCTTCGACATCGCCAACACCGACCGGCTGCTCGGCAAGTACCCCGGCCTGATCGGCGTCAAGAACGGCTACACCACCAACGCGGGCGCCACCTTCACCGGCGCCGCCGAACGCAACGGACGCACCCTGCTGGTGACGGTGATGCACCCGGAGGCGCAGGGCACCGTCTACGACGAGGCCGCCAGCCTGCTGGACTGGGGCTTCGCCGCGGCCGGGAAGGTCCAGCCGGTCGGGCGGCTGGTCGATGACCTCGGCGCCCCGAAGGCCGGCTCCCCCGGCGCCTCGCCCGGTGCCGCGGAAGCCGAGGCCGACGCCCAGGTGCCGCCGTGGGCCCGCACGCCCGTGCTGCACAGCGGGCCAGGCCTCGCCCCCGTCCTCTGGTCGGCCGGCCTCCTCGGTGCCGTCCTCGCCGCCTGGGGCACCGCCCGCGCCGCCCGCCACCGCAGCCGCACCGCACCGGCGGCCGGGGCGGCCCCCACCGGCGGCGCCGTCGCGATCGGCCACACCGGTGTCAGCGGCCGCCGCAGCCGCCGCCTGTCCCGCCGAGTCCGCGCCCTCCTGCACGGCCGCCCCCGCCGCAGGCACTGACCCGCGGGCCTCTCCCTCTACACTCGGGCCATGACCACGCCCGACCCCGCCGCCGCGGACCGGCTCGCCCGGATCGTCAGCCTCTCCTCCGGGAGCTATCTGCTCGTCACCACCTACCGGAAGGACGGCACCGCGGTGCCGACCCCGGTCTGGGTGGTGCGCGACGGGGACGCGCTCGGCATCTGGACCGTCGCGGACTCCTGGAAGGTCAAGCGGATCCGCAAGCGCGCGGACGTCCTGGTCGGCCCGTGCGACGTCAAGGGACGGCCGACCGGCCGCCAGCACCCGGCGACCGCCGAGATCCTCGGCCCCGAACGCACCGCCGCCTACCGCACCCTGCTGCGGCAGAAGTACGGCCTGCTCGGCGTGCTCACCCTGCTCGGCAGCCGGCTGCGCCGGGGCGAGCGCGGGACCGTCGGCATCCGCATCACCCTGGCCTGACCGGGCCCGGCACCCGCCCGCACTGCCGAGCGGCGGGCGAGCTGGCAGGCTTGGCGGTCATGGAAGAGAACGAGGCCGCGCCGCCGCCCCTCCTGGTGGTGGACGGCGCGAACGTGGTCGGGTCGGTGCCCGACGGCTGGTGGCGCGACCGGCTCGGCGCCGCCGAGCGGCTGCGGGACTCCCTGGTCCCGTTCGCCGCCCGGGGCCTGCCCGAGCTGCCCGGCCCGGTGGAGGTGGTCCTGGTGGTGGAGGGCGCCGCCCGGGGCGTGGCCGCCCTGCCCAAGGTGCGGGTGGTCGCGGCGAGCGGCAGCGGGGACGACCGGATCGTGGAGCTGGTCCGCGCGGCCCGCGCCGAACACCCGCAGCGGCCCTGCCTGGTCGTCACCGCCGACCGCGAACTCCGCTCCCGCGTCGGCGCGCTGGGCGCAGCCGTGGCCGGCCCGCGCAGTGTGCGGCCCTGACCCCGGTTCCTCGTCCGCTGCAGCGTCGCCCGCGTGGCGTGTCGACCCTTCCGTGCGGTGTCCTGCACGCGAGGTGATCGCACGGCGGGGCTGACCGACAGTGGCGGGTGTCACCTCGGGAATCCCCGGACGCACGGGAACCACGCGCGATCTCCGCCCGACTGCTGGGGGGTGAGTGCGAAATCGCCGGGTGTCCGGCCGTCGAGTGTGCTGGTGGGGTTCGCCCTGCTGCTGGTGGTGGTGTTCGCGGTGGCGTACGGGGTGGGCCGGCAGGCGGGGCCGGTGGCGCCCGGGCTGCGGCCGAGCGGCGGGGGCGGTGCCTCGCCGGGCGCGGGTGGGCACGACATGGGCGGGATGCGGTGAGCCGGGTCACGGAGGCGGGCGCCGTGGTGTCCACCGATCTGGCGGTCGGCGGGATGACCTGCGCGGCGTGCGTGAGCCGGGTGGAGAAGCGGCTGGCCCGGATCGACGGGGTCACCGCGGGGGTGAACCTGGCCACCGGCCGCGCCCGGGTGCTGCACCCGGCCGGGGTGTCCGTCGCCGACCTCGTGGCCGCGGTCGAACGGGCAGGCTACACCGCGGAGTTGGCCCCCGAGGAGCCGTCCGCCGGGCCGCCCGGGGAGGAGCCGGACGAGCGCCGCCGCCTGCTGGTGACCGCACTGGCGGCCGTCCCGGTGCTGGTGGTGTCGATGGTGCCCGCGGCGCAGTTCACCGGCTGGCAGTGGGTGTGCTTCCTGCTGGCCCTCCCGGTGGTGACCTGGGGTTCGGCCGGGTTCCACCGCCGGGCCTGGCAGGGGTTGCGGCACGCCGCCGCGACCATGGACACCCTGGTCAGCCTGGGGGTGCTGGCCTCCTTCGGGTGGTCCGCGTACGCGCTGCTCCTCGGCGGGGCCGGGCGGTCGGGCATGCGGATGCCCTTCTCACTCACCGCCGACGGCGCCGGCACCGCGCACGTCTACCTGGAGGCGGCGGTTGGTGTGCCGCTGTTCGTGCTGGCCGGGCGACTGCTGGAGGGCCGGGTGCGGCGGCGCAGCGGCTCCGCGCTGCGGGCGCTGGCCGAGCTGGGCGCCAAGCAGGTGTGCGTCCGGGCGGCGGACGGCGAGGAACGGCTCATTCCGATCGAACGGCTGCTGCCCGGGCAGGAGTTCGTGGTGCGCCCGGGCGAGCGGGTGGCCACCGACGGCGTGGTGGTCGAGGGCGGTTCGGCACTGGACCTGAGCCTGTTGACCGGCGAGAGCGTGCCGGTCGAGGTCGGCCCGGGCGACCGGGTGGCGGGGGCGACGGTGAACGTCGGCGGCGCGCTGGTGGTCCGGGCGACGGCGGTCGGGGCGGACACCCAACTGGCCCGGATCACCGCACTGGTGGCGGACGCCCAGGCCGGCAAGGCGCGCGCCCAGCGGTTGGCGGACGCGGTGGCCGGGGTGTTCGTGCCCTGCGTGCTGACGGTCGCGGTCTGCGTGCTGGGCTTCTGGCTGGGGGCCGGCGCGGCCCCGCAGGCGGCGGTCACGGCTGCGGTCGCGGTGCTGGTGGTCGCCTGCCCGTGCGCGCTGGGCCTGGCGACCCCGACCGCGCTGCTCGCGGCGACCGGACGCGGCGCCGAACTGGGGGTGCTGGTGCGCGGTCCGGAGGTGCTGGAGGGCCTGCGCCGGGTGGACACCGTGGTGTTGGACAAGACCGGCACCCTCACCACCGGGCGGATGGAGGTCGCCGCGGTGACGCCGGCCCGCGGCCCGGCCGACGGGACGCCCGCAGGGCTCGCGCGGGACCGGGTGCTGCGGCTGGCCGGGGCGGTCGAGCACCGCTCGGAGCACCCGATCGGACGGGCCGTCGCGGCCGCCGCCCGGGAACGCTGCGGCGGGGCCCTGCCGAGGGTGGACGGTTTCGCCGCGACCGCCGGCCTCGGGGTGTCCGGCACGGTCGACGGCCACGCCGTCCGGGTCGTGCGACCGGACGCGGCCGTGCTGCCGCCGGAGCTGGCCGAGGCGGTGACGGCCGCCGGGGACGCGGGCCGCACCGCCGTACTGGTGGAGGTGGACGGGCGGCCCGCGGCCGTCCTGGCGGTCGGCGACACGGTCCGCTCGGGCAGTTGGCGGGCCCTCCACCGGCTGCGCGGGATGGGCCTGGAGACCGTCCTGCTGACCGGCGACGGCCCGGGCGCGGCCCACGCGGTGGCGGCCGAGCTGGGCATCGGGCGGGTGTACTCCTCGGCCTCCCCCGAGCGCAAGGCCGAGGTGGTCGCCGAACTGCGCTCCGCGGGGCGGACGGTGGCGGTGGTCGGCGACGGCGTCAACGACGCGGTCGCACTGGCCTCGGCTGACCTCGGGGTGGCGCTGGCCTCCGGCAGCGACGCCGCGATCGGCGCCGCCGGGCTGACCCTGGTGCGCGGGGACATCGAGGCGGTGGTGGACGCCGTCCGGCTGGCCCGGCGCACCCTGGCCACGATCCGGACCAACCTCCTGTGGGCCTTCGGCTACAACCTGGTGCTCATCCCGCTGGCGGCCGTCGGGCTGCTGAACCCGATGCTGGCCGCGCTCGCGATGTCGCTGAGCTCGCTGCTGGTGGTGGGCAACAGCCTCCGGCTGCGCACCTGGCAGCCGGGGCGCGGCGGCCACGGCGCCGGGGCGCGGCGGCCACGGCGCCGGGGCGGCGTACGGCCACCGCGGCGGCGGCCGGAACGGACGGCCCGACCGCCGCACCGGCGGCCGTCCGGGCGGACGGCGTGGCGGGCGGAACGAGGGGGCGCGGCGATGAGGCGGCCTGAGCGGCTCGGGGTGGTCGGCCCACCGGTCGGCGCGGCGGCGCTCGCGCTGGCCCTGCTCACCGGCTGGACGGCGGTCGGCGGGGCCGGCGGCCCCCGGCCGGTGGAGGCCGACGCCGGCTGGGTGCTCCTGCCGGCGGTGGACGCGGCCTCCGCCACGACGGCCTTCTTCACGGTCCGCAACCCGGGCGACACCCCCGACGAACTGATCGGTGCCGCCTGGGAGTTCGGCGGCCCGATCACCCTGAAGCGGCACCTCCACCAGGGCGCGGCAGGCCGCTGGGAACCGGTCGCCGCGCTGCCGGTGCCCGCCCGGGGCGAGCTGGCGATGTCCCCCGAGGACGCCGATCTGATGATCACCGCCCCGCCGCCGCTGCGGACCGGCCAGTGGGTGGGCTTCACCCTCACCTTCCGGCACAGCCCGCCGCTGCGGCTGGTCGCCCGGGTGCTGCCCCCGGGGGCGCGGCCGCACTGAGGCAGCGTGCCGAAGCGGCCCGGATGAACCTCGGCGGGACGGCGGCCGTGGAAATCATTGGTGGGCGGCCCGTTGTGGGGCGCGGCCGCGCACCACTCCCTGCGGGCGGGCTGCCGGCCGCCCCGCCGAGGGTGCACCCGGCCGACCGCCCGGGGCGCGGCGGTCCGGGGCGGCCGGCAGGCCGCCGCAGTGCAGGCCTCCGGGGCGGCAGGACACCCGGCCGTGCGCCGACAGGCGCCGGTCTGCCCGGCGCCACTCCGTGCCGCCCCCGCGCTGTGCGCCGTCCCTCGCCTTCTCGCCGTCCCTCGCCGCAGCGCGTCGGTCGTACGTCGGTCGTGCGTCAGGCGGTCGTGCGTCAGGCGTGCGGAACGACCGCGACCGGCGCCTCGGCGTGGTGCAGCACCGCGTGCGCGGTGCGGCCGAGCCGGGGGCCGAGCTCGACGGCACGCCCGCGCCGGCCGACCACGACCAGGGCGGCCCCGGCGGAGGTCTCGACCAGGCCCCGGGCGGCGCCCAGCCGGACGTCCTCGACCACCTCGACCTCGGGGTGCCGCTCGCGCTGCCCGGCCAGGGCGAGCGACAGCAGCTTCGCCTCCAGCGCCTCCAGCTGCGCGACCTCACCCGCCGGAACGGCACCGCCCGCGTAGCCGAACAGCGGCGGGAGGTCCCAGCCGTGCACCGCCCGCAGCCGGGCACCACGCAACGCCGCCTCGCGGAAGGCGAAGGCCAGGACCTCCTCCTCGGCGCCGTGGGCGTCCACCCCGACCACCACCTCGCCGGAGCCCGGCCGGTCCGCGGCGGGCTCGCGCACCACCACGACGGGCGTCGCGCTGCGTCCGGCCACCGCCATGCTCACCGAGCCGAGCAGCAGCCCGCTGAAGCCGCCGAGGCCGCGCGAGCCGAGCACCAGCAGGTCGGCGTCCTCGGCCGCCGCCACCAGCCCGTCCACCGGGGCGTCCAGGACGGTGTCGGTGTGCACGGTCAGCCGCGGGTGCTGCGCGCGGACCTCCTCGGCGGCCGCCGCCAGGGTGCGCTGGGCGGCCTCCGGGAGGTCGTCCGGCTCGGCGAAGGAGGCCACGCCGTCGGTCAGCCACGGCCAGGCGTGCACCAGCCGCAACGACGCCCCGCGCCGCACGGCCTCCTCGGCGGCCCAACGGGCGGCGGCCGTGCTGGTGGGCGAGCCGTCGATCCCGGCCGCAACGGTTGACGTCATGAGCGTTCCTCCACTGTGTCGGCGCCGGGACGGTGCGCTCGGACGACCGTCCGTTCCTGCCCCACCCTGTGGTCCGGACCCGCACTCCGCCACAGGCCGCAAGCCCCCCGTCCGCGGGACGAAGGACCCGTCCGGTCCGCACCCTACGCGACCCCGGCCGCTGACCGGCCGACGCCGGGCACTAGCGTGTGAACGGGCGTCAGCGCTGGTCGAACGGCGCCGGATCCGGTCCGGCCGACACCGGCGGGCGGCCGGACGGCCTGGCGCCGGACGGTTGGGCGCCGGACGGTCGGGGGTGGCCGGGGTCCTCGGCGGGTCGGGGTGGCGTCGCGCGGTCGGAAGGTCCGACGGTCCGGCACGGTCCGGCACGGTCCGGCGGTCGGACGATCCGGCGACCGCACGGGAACGAGGAGGGCAGCGGTGGGCGGAGCGGACGGCGGTGCGGTGGGCGGCGGGGCGCGGATGCCCCGACTGCGCCTGGACGAGCTGCTGGAGGAGCTCCAGTGGCGGATCGACGCGGCACGCGGGACGCAGGACCGGGTGCACCACCTGCTGGAGGCGGTGCTCGCGGTCGGCCGTGAGCTGGACCTCGCCCAGGCGCTGCACCGGATCGTGGCGGCCGCGGCCGACCTGGTGGACGCCCGCTACGGCGCGCTGGGGGTGATCGGGCCGGACGGGCACTCGCTGTCGCAGTTCCTCACGGTGGGCCTTTCCGAGGCCGAGATCGCCGAGATCGGCGCCCCGCCGTCCGGCCGGGGCATCCTCGGCGAGCTGATCCACCGTCCGCAGCCGCTGCGCTGCCCGGTGCTGTCCGACCACCCGGCCTCGGTCGGCTTCCCGGCGAACCACCCGCCGATGCACACCTTCCTGGGGGTGCCGGTGCGGGTGCGCGGCGAGGTGTTCGGCCACCTCTACCTGACCGACAAGCGCGGCGGGTTGGACTTCGACGAGGACGACGAGGCGGTGATCGCCACCCTGGCGGTCGCGGCCGGGGTGGCGATCGACAACGCCCGGCTGTACGAGGAGGCGCAGCTGCGCCAGCGCTGGCTGCGGGCGAGCACCGAGATCACCCGCAGCCTGCTGTCGGGCGCACCGCGGCTCGAGGTGGTCGAGCTGATCGCCCGGCGGGCCCGGGAGATCGCGGGCGCCGAGCTCGCGGACGTCTCGGTGGCGCTGGCCGGCCCGCGGGAGCGGGCCGAGGAGCTCACGGTGGAGGTCGCGCTCGGCGGCGCGCCGGACGCCCGGCTGGGGGTGACGGTACCGGTCGACGGCACCCTGTCCGGCGCCGCGTACGTCTCGGGTTCGCCGGTCACCAGTGACGAGCTGGCCTGCGACGCCCGTTACCCGGCCGGTCCGGCGGGCCGCTTCGACGGGCTGGGCCCGGCCGTCGCGGTACCGCTGGGCACCGGCCCCGGGTACGGGCGCGGAGTGCTGCTGCTGGCCCGGGCGCAGGGGCGGCCCGCCTTCGGGCCGGAGGAGACCGGCCCGCTGCTGGGCTTCGCCGACCAGGCGGCGCTGGCCCTGGAGCTGGCCGAACGGCGGCGCGACGCCGAGCAGTTGACCCTGCTGGAGGAGCGCGACCGGATCGCCCGGGACCTGCACGACCTGGCCATCCAGCGGCTGTTCGCCACCGGGATGACCCTGCAGAGCGCGGGCCGGCTGATCGACAGCCCGGCCGCCGCGGACCGGGTGGCCCGGGCGGTCGCGGACCTGGACGAGACCATCAAGATCATCCGTTCGACGATCTTCGGCCTGCGCGCCCATGGCGAGCCGGACCGCGGCCTGCGCGCCCGCGCCACCCGGGTCGTCACCGAGGCGCAGGGGCCGCTCGGCTTCGCGCCCCGCCTGAGCATGGAGGGCCTGCTCGACACCGACGTGTCCCGGGAACTGGCCGAGCACGTGGTGGCCGTCCTCGCCGAGGCGCTCAGCAACGCCGCCCGGCACGCCCGCGCCACCCGGGTCGAGGTGTCCCTGCGGACCCTGGCCGGGCAGGTGGTGCTCACGGTGACCGACGACGGGGTGGGCGTGCCGGAGGGCGGCCGGCGCAGCGGCCTGCGCAACCTCGCCGAGCGCGCCGAGCGCGTCGGCGGCGCCTTCACCCTCGGCCCGGCGGACGGCGGGGGCGGCGGGACCCGGCTGGTCTGGGAGGCGCCGCTCGGGACCTGACCGGCCGGGCTCCACCACCCCGGGGAACCGTCCGCGCGCCAGGCGACCCTCCGCGACCCGGGCGACCACCGGGGCCCGGGGCGGGCCCGCACCGCCCGGCCCGGGGCACCTCGGAGCGCGCTCAGGCCCGGAACGCCAGCAGGCGGTAGTGCGGGTCCGGGCGCGGCCGGTCCTGGTCCGGCAGGGCCGCCAGCGCCCGTACGGTGGCGGCCGCGTCGCCGGGGTCGGCGCACCACGGGATGCGGCCCCGTTCGACGGCCTGCCGCCACGCACGCGGACTGCGGCCCTGCCCGGCACCGCGGAAGGCCGTCGCTCCGGCGGGGCGCAGGCCGAGGTCGGCCGCCTGCCGCGCCAGCCGCTCGGCGGCGTCCGTCACCTGCGGCGCGTACCGCCGGCGCAGCGGTGCCGTGACGTCGGCGAGGTCGCTCGGCTCGGTGAAGCAGGCGTCGTCCTTGTCCACCGTGGTGATCAGCACTCCGCCGGGCCGCAGCACCCGGCGGGCCTCGGCCAGGGCGGGTGCGGCCTCCGGCAGCAGGTGGAGCAGCCAGACCAGCAGTACGGCGTCCACGCCGCCGTCCCGGACCGGCAGTCGGGTGGCGTCGCCGCGGACCACCGCGCCCGGGAGGCGCTGCTCCGCGAGGCGCAGCATGGCGGGCGAGCGGTCGACGCCCAGGACGGCCCGGCCCGGCCTGCGCAGCCGCGCGGTCACGATGCCCGTCCCGCACGCGACGTCCACCACCGTCCCGGTCTCCGCCGGGAGCAGCCGCTCGACGGCCTCCGCGGCGGCTGCCGCTCGTGGTTCGCCCCCGCGCGAGGCGTCGTACTCCCGCGCCTCGGCGTCGTAGTCGAGCATCCGCCCTCCTGTTCCGACGGACAGTCAAGCGAACCCCCGGGCGGTCGGGCAAGCGTTCGGAGCGGATCCGTCGCGGAACGGATCGACGGGACCGCCGGAGTCGAGCCGACGGACCGTCAGAACGCCACGCTCGCACCGTCCCTACCCGAACGACCGGACTCCCGGGCGCGGTTCACAGTTCCACCACGGACCCTTGGAAGAACAGCCTCAACATCCATTGTCGCCACGCATGTTCGAAGGTAGAGTCGCCGTTCGCCGAGCACGGATGGGCAGTTCTCAGCGCTCTCAGCGGCCATTTGGGGCGGGCATGTCAAACAATCGCGGTTCCCTTCAGGTCGCTCCCGACCTACTTGACGTGTTCAGTGATATCGCACGTCGAAATCCCCGTCGTCCGGCGATCGTCCACAACGGACACGCCCTGAGTTACCGCCGGCTCCAGGAGTCGGCGAACGCCCTGGCCACGCGCCTGGGCCCGGATCCCGGCACGGTCGCCGTACCGGCGGTCCACGCGCCGGAAACCGTGGTCGCACTCCTCGGCGTGCTGGCCGCGGGCGGCACCTACTGCCCCGTCGACCCGGTATTCCCGGCGGCCCGCCGACACGCCATGGCGGCGGCCGCACAGTGCCGAACCGCGTTGTCCGGAAGGTCCGGCGACGTACTCGGACTGAACGCCCGTTCAGTGGAGTTACCGGCACCGGCGGAATTCCCCGACGACCCTCCGGGAAGTCCCCCGCCGGACCCGGCCGGGGCGAGTCCGGAACGGCCGGCCCACATTCTCTTCACCTCGGGTTCGACCGGGCAGCCGAAACCCGTCGTGACACCCCGCGGGGCCGTCTCGGTCACCGCGCGCGCCCTGGGCGCGCTGTTCCACCTCACCCCCGAGGACCGGGTGCTCCAGTTCGCCTCGCTCAACTGGGACACCTGCTTCGAGGAGATCCTTCCGACGCTCACCACGGGCGCGACCCTCGTCCTGGACCGGGACGCGCACAGCGGCTCGTTCCCCCGCTTCCTGCGGCTGGTGGAACGCGAGCGGATCACCGTGCTGGACATGCCGACCGCCTTCTGGCACGAACTGGTCCACCACCTCGTCGAATCGGGGGACCGCCTCCCCTCCTGCCTGCGCCTGCTGGTGATCGGCGGGGAGGCGGCCGGCCCGGCCCGGCTGGCCGACTGGGCCCGGCTGCCGACCGGGGGCATCCGGCTGCTGAACACCTACGGCTGCACCGAGACCACCCAGATCACCCACGCCGTGGACCTCGCCGGCCCGCTCGCGCCCGGGCGGACCTGGGACGGCACCGCCCCCGCGCCGATCGGGCACGCCCTGCCGCACGTCGTCGAACTCCTCGAGGCGGACGGCGAACTGCTGGTCGGCGGCCCGGCCCTCGCGCTCGGCTACCTCGGCCTGCCCGAGGCGACGGCGACGCGCTTCGTCACCCGGGACGGCCGACGGTACTTCCGCACCGGGGACCGGATGAGCCGCGACCCGGACGGACTGCTCACCCACCGGGGCCGGCTGGACGGCGAGTTGAAGGTCCGCGGCATCCGGGTGGACCCGGCCGAGGTCGAGGCGCACCTCACCGGCCACCCCGGCGTCACCGCGGCCGCCGTCACCGGCACCACCGCAGCCGGGCGCACCACCCTGGTCGCCTACGTGGTGGCGCACCCCCGCACGCCCGCCGGGCAGTTGGACCGCGACCTGCTGGCCTACCTGCGGGCCCGGGTCCCCGGCCACCTCGTGCCCGGCCGGATCACCGTCGTGCCCAGGCTGGTGCACACCCCGAGCGGAAAGATCGACCGGGCCGGCTGCCACCTGCGCTACGCGGCGACCGCCCCCGACAGGTCGAAGGAGACCTCCCTTGAGCACTGACCTCACCACCCCCGCCACGGCACGGGCGCTGGTCGCCCTCTTCCGACGCGTCCTGGAACGCGAGGACGTCGCCGACGACGCCGACTTCTTCGACCTCGGCGGCGACTCCCTGCTCGCCACCCGGGTGCTGAGCGCCGTCGCCCGCACCCACGGCGTCGAGCTGACCTTCGACGACTTCCTGCTCGCGCCCACCCCGGTCGCCCTCGCACAGCGCATCGCGGCCGCCGCATGAGCGAGGACCAAAGACGCAGCGCACTCGTGGTCGGCGCCGGCCTGGCCGGGCTCACCGCGGCGACCGGACTGACCGCCCGGGGATTCGACGTCACCGTCCTTGAAGCCCGCGACCGGGTCGGCGGACGCACCCGCGGCATCGAGGCCGCCCCCGGCACCTGGGTCGACGCCGGCGCCGCCTACCTCGGCGACCAGCACACCGAACTGGCCGCCCTGCTGGCCGAGTCGGGCCTCAAGACCACCCCCACCACGATGCTCGGCGCCAGCCGGTTCGCCCTCCGCACCGGCGCGCCGGACGGCGGGGAGGACGAGGCCGCCACCCGGGACGGCCGGTTCCCCCCGCTCAACGCCGTCGCGCTCGGCGACCTGTTCGATCGACTCGCCGAACTCACCGCCGCCGTACGGCCGCAGGCCCCCTGGCTGACGCCGGACGCCGAACGGCTGGACGCCCTGACCGCCGCCGAATGGGCCGACCGGCACCTCAGCCACCCGGACGCCAGGCTCTTCTTCCCGCTCTTCCTCGGCGAGATGTGCGCCGCCGACCCCGCCGACATCTCCGTCCTGCACCTCGCCTTCTACCTGCGCTCCGGCGGCGGCCTGCGCTACCTCAACGCCTTCGCCGGCGGCGCCCAGCAGGACCGTGTCGACGGCGGCGCCCACCAGCTGTGCGAGCGGCTCGCCGAACGGCTGGGCGACCGCGTACGGCTCGGCGAGCAGGTCCGGGCCGTCCACCAGGACGACCGGGCGGTGACCGCCCGCACCGACCGGGGCGCGTACCGGGCGGACGTCGCGGTGGTGGCGCTGCCCCCGCTGCTCGCCGACGCGATCGCGTACCGGCCCGCCCTGCCGGCGCCCCGGGCCGGCGAGCGCAGTGCCCGCGGCTGCGCCGTCAAGGTCCACCTGGTCTACCCGGCGCCGCTCTGGCGCGACCACGGCCTCTCCGGCTGGTCCGTCAACGCCCGGGGCCCGCTGCTGTCCACCGTGGACGACTCCCCCGCGGCCGGGGTCGGCGTCCTGACCGGCTTCGTCACCGGCGCCGAGGCCCACCGCTTCGCCGCGCTCACCGCTCGGCAGCAGCGGGCCGAGGCGCTCGCCCAGGCCGCGCGGCTGTTCCCGATGCTCCCCGAGCCGTCCGGCTTCCACGTCACCGACTGGCTCAACGACCCGTTCAGCCAGGGCTGTTACGCCGCCCTGATGGGCCCGGGCGACTGGACGCGGCTCGGCCCGACGCTGACCGAGCCGCACCGGCGGGTGCACTGGGCCGGCACCGAGACCAGCACCGCGTACTTCGGTCTGATGGAGGGCGCGATCCGCTCCGGCCACCGGGTCGTCGCCGAGATCCTCGACCGCCCCTAGCCCGGGCCGCCCCCTTCCTCGGCCCCCGCCCGACTCTTCTCTCCCCCGCCCGACGCCGACAGGCGCGGGCACACCCCCTCACCGCTCCCCAGGCGCCGGTTCCACGAGGACCAGCGCCCGGCACCCCACGTCCGGAGTCTCAATGACGAAGTCAACCCGCCTGCGCGACCGGAGCGGGGGTGAAGACCCTGTTGTCGCGCAGGAGCGCCCACAGGACGCTCACCC
>NZ_JBIDAK010000027.1:84218-95677 GCF_043202455.1 Kitasatospora sp. NPDC048194 | reverse complement strand
ATGGCCATGTCCATGATCTTGTGGATCTTCTGCGCGTGGGCCTCGCCCAGCGCACCGCCGAAGATCCGGAAGTCGTGGGCGTAGGTGAAGACGGTGCGCCCGTGCACGGTGCCCCAGCCGACGATCACGCCGTCGGTGTGCGGCTTCTTGGCCTCCAGGCCGAAGCCCTGGGCGCGGTGCCGGCGCAGCGGCTCGACCTCGTGGAAGGAGCCCTCGTCCAGCAGCAGCTCGATGCGCTCCCGCGCGGTCAGCTTGCCCTTCGCGTGCTGGGCCTCGGTGGCCTTCTCGCTCGGGCCCCGCCGCACCTTCTCGCGGAGCTCGCGCAGCTCGGCGACCCGCCCGTGGGCGTCGGCCGGGACCTCGGGGACCTCGCCGCCGACCGGCGCCTCATGCACAACCGTCATCTCGAACCACTCCAAGGGTGAGGGAACTGTCCGACAGCCAACGTCTGCGTGCCCCCAGCTGCGAATCACTTTCTTCACTTATGACTGTACGAGGGGCCGTGCGCTGGTTTCGGCGTCGATTCCGTACAAGGTCGAGTTCGTTTAGCTGTGAGGGCTGGACAGAAACGGTCGGGCCGGGGTCTCAGCACTCGGTGCGTGTTCGAATACCGAGAGTTGTCGTGCGGGCGATGGTCCGATGATCTGAGCATGAAGAAAAGTGCAGGTCAGGGCTGTCTCTCCCCAATGTAGGGCGGCCATCTAGGGTGGTGCTCAAGCAGCGCTCAAGTCCGTCCCGGCCCCGGGTCGGACCCGCGCGCCGGGGCCCTCAGTCGTAGGGAAGCGCCAAAAACGCCGAAGCCCACCCGAGCCGTCCCGGGTGGGCTGTCCGAGGGAGCGTCCATCGGCTCCGATCAGCTCTTCCGACCGTCCTCCGGCTCGTCCCCGCCCCGCAGCTCCTCCTCGCGGCGGCGCAGATCGGCCTCCCACCGCTTCAGCATGTCCTCGTGCTCCTGGGCGCTCCGGTTGTCGCTCCCCTTCAACGGGTCGCCCTCGGGCCGGTCGCTCCTCGGCCGGTCGCCCCCGGGCCGGTCGCTCCTGAGCGAGGCCAGGAACTCCGGGTCGTCGTCCGGCGCCAGCGGGCGCCCGCGCCGCGCGGAGCCGGTCGGCGCCCCCGGGTGGCCGCCGGGCGCCCCCGCCCGCAGGAAGCCGCGCTGCTTGCCGGCCACCAGCCAGGCGATCGGACCCAAGGGCGGGAACAGCAGGACGATGATCAGCCAGATCGGCTTCGGCAGGTGCTTCGCCTCGTCCTCGGGGGTCACCAGGCAGTCGATGAACGCCCACACCCACAGCGCGAGCGGAAGGACGATGGTCAGAAGAATCCTCAGCACGGCTGCGATCTCCCCCCGGCGACGGCGGTAGCGGCGGCGGGCGCCTCCCCGGGGCCCTTGACGCAAGCCAGGCTATCGGGTGGCGGATACTGACAGACATGGCATACGACGATCTCCGCTCGTTTCTGCGGGCCCTCGACCGTGAAGGCGACCTCAAGCGCATCAAGGTGGAGGTGGACCCCCACCTGGAGATCGGCGAGATCGTCGATCGGGTGCAGAAGGCCAAGGGCCCGGCGCTGCTGTTCGAGAACGTCAAGGGCTCGTCGATGCCGCTGGCGATGAACGTGTTCGGCACCGAGCGCCGACTGGCCAAGGCGCTCGGCCTCAAGGGCCCGGACGACATCTCCGAGAAGATCGCCGGACTGCTCAAGCCCGAACTGCCCCAGGGCTTCACCGGCTTCCGGGACGCCTTCGGCAAGCTCGCCTCGATGGCGCACGTCCCGCCCCGGCACGTGAAGTCCGGCGACGCCCCGGTGCAGGAGGTCGTGCTCACCGGCGAGGACGTCGACCTGGACCAGCTGCCCGCCCTCTTCACCTGGCCGCTGGACGGCGGCTCCTTCTTCAACCTGGGCCTCACCCACACCAAGGACCCGGACACCGGCATCCGCAACCTCGGCCTCTACCGGCTCCAGCGGCACGACCGCCGGACCATCGGCATGCACTGGCAGATCCACAAGGACAGCCGAAACCACGCCGCCGTCGCGGCCAAGCGCGGTGAGCGCCTCCCGGTCGCGATCGCCTTCGGCTGCCCGCCGGCCGTCACCTACGCCGCCACCGCGCCGCTGCCCGGGGACATCGACGAGTACCTCTTCGCCGGGTTCATCGCGGGCGAGCGCGTGCGGATGGTCGACTGCAAGACCGTCCCGCTGCAGGTCCCGGCCGACGCCGAGGTGGTGCTGGAGGGCTGGCTGGAGCCCGGCGAACTGCTCCCGGAGGGGCCCTTCGGCGACCACACCGGCTTCTACACGCCCCAGGAGCCGTTCCCGGCGCTCACGATCGACTGCGTGACGATGCGCCGCCGTCCGATCCTGCAGTCCATCGTGGTCGGCCGCCCGCCGACGGAGGACGGCCCGCTGGGCAAGTTCACCGAGCGCTTCTTCCTGCCCCTGCTGAAGATCATCATCCCGGACATCGTCGACTACGACCTGCCCGAGGCCGGCGGCTTCCACAACTGCGTGATCGTCTCGATCGACAAGAAGTACCCCAAGCACGCCCAGAAGACGATGCACGCCATCTGGGGCGCCCACATGATGTCGCTGACCAAGCTGATCATCGTGGTGGACTCCGACTGCGACGTGCACGACTACCAGGAAGTCGCCTGGCGCGCCTTCGGCAACGTCGACTACAGCCGGGACCTCACCGTGGTGGAAGGCCCGGTCGACCACCTCGACCACGCCTCCTACCAGCAGTTCTGGGGCGGCAAGGCCGGTATCGACGCGACCAGGAAGCTGCCGGAGGAGGGCTACACCCGGGACGGCGGCTGGCCGGAGATGGTCTCCTCGGACCCGGCCACCGCCGCACTCGTCTCGCGCCGCTGGAAGGAGTACGGCCTGTGAGCACGGCAGCAGTCGAGACCCCGGGGCGCACCAGGGCGTTCCTGCGCCTGGTGATGATCGAGCACTCGGTCTTCGCCCTGCCCTTCGCCTACATCGCCGCGCTGACGGCCATGTTCCTCGCCGACAAGCGGGTGCACTGGGGCGAGCTGTTCATCGTCACGGTCTGCATGGTGGGCCTGCGCACCTTCGCCATGGCCGCCAACCGGATCATCGACCGCGAGATCGACGCCCGGAACCCGCGCACGGCGTCGCGCGAACTCGTCACCGGCGCGGTCTCGTTGAAGACGGCGTACGTCGGCTCGGCCGTCGCGCTCGTGGTCTTCCTCGGCGCGGCGGCGATGCTCAACCCGCTGTGCCTGGTGCTCGCGCCGGTCGCGGTGGTGCCGATGGTGGTCTACCCGTACGGCAAGCGGTTCACGGACTTCCCGCAGGCGATCCTGGGCCTCGCCCAGGCGATGGGCCCGGTGGGCGCCTGGCTCGCGGTGACGGGCAGTTGGTCCTGGGAGGCCGTCGTCCTCGGCGCGGCGGTCGGCATCTGGATCGGCGGCTTCGACCTCATCTACGCCTGCCAGGACGTCGAGTCCGACCGCCACGGCAAGGTGCGGTCCGTCCCGGCCCGGTTCGGCGTCCCCGCGGCGATCCGGGGCGCGCGGGTCTGCCACGTCCTCACCACGCTGCTGCTGGGCTGGTTCGCCGTCCTGACGCACGCGGGCGCGGCGTTCTGGATCGGCCTCGTGGTCGTCGCGGGCGCGTTCGTCTACGAGCACACCATCGTGAAGCCGAACGACCTGTCGAGGCTCAACCGGGCGTTCTTCCAGACCAACGGGTTCGTGGGCATCTCGCTGTTCTGCTTCGCGCTGATGGACCTCATCGTGCGCGGGCTCGGGATCTGACCGCGTGGCGGCCGACTGGCGGACGGACCGGATCGGCGCCGCACTGCGGGGCGGCAACCCCACCGTGCTGCGGAGGCTGGACGCCGGCTTCGCGGTCATCGGAGACGTCCAGTTCCTGCCCGGCTACTCGGTCCTGCTGACCGACACGCCGGGCGTGGAGCGGCTCACCGACCTGCCCCGCCCGCGCCGCCTCGCGTACCTCTCCGACGTCGACCGCCTCGCCGAGGCCGTCGAACGGGCCTGCCGCGCCGCCGATCCGGCCTTCCGCCGGGTGAACATCGAGATCCTCGGCAACAAGGACCCGTTCCTGCACGCCCACGTCTGGCCCCGCTACGACTGGGAGCCGGCCGGGATCGTCCAGCGGCCCGTCTGGCTCTACCCGCCCACCCACTGGCAGGACCCGCGGTACGCCCTCGGCCCGCCCCACGACGCCCTGCGCGCCGCCCTCACCGCCGAACTGGACGCGTCCGCCTGACGGCCCGCTGCCGCTGCCGCTGCCGGCCGGTGCGTGAGAAGTCGGCCGAGCCGACTTCTGGTGCGGAGTGGACCCCATAGCGGGACTCCCGCTGCACGGGCGTCGCCCGCCCCCGGCCCCCGGCCGCGCGAGAAGTCGGGCCGCCCGACTTCCCGCTCCTGGTCGGCCATGGCCGGGAATCGAGACCCCCAACGGTTGCCCTCGGGCGTCCGTCCCGCCTTAAGGCCCGTTCTGCGGTGCGCAGGAAGTCGGCCGGGTGACTCTGCTGGCGAAGTCGCTCGGGGTGGGTGTGGGCGCGTCGCCTTCGCCCGAGCCGACTGCCGGCCCTGCCCCATCCGCGCCCAGTGCACCACCGCCGCCCCCCACCTCGGCCGGGTCCTGGAGATCCACCCCGAACCCATCCACACGACACGGATGCGGATGCAGGCCGAACAGGACACTCCCCAATGGCGCGAGACCTACCGGGCCCGCGCCGGCATCGAAGGCACCGTCTCACAAGCGGTCCGAGGTCCCGGCCTGCGACGCTCCCGCTACCGAGGCCTCGCCAAGACCCACCTCCAAAACGTCCTCACCGGCATGGCCATCAACATCAGCCGACTCGGCACCCACTTCGACACCACACCCCGGCCAGCCCACCGCCCCACCCGCATCCACGCACTATGCACCCAACACGGCATCGCAACGGCAGCCTGACCTAGATCAAATACTTCGCCAGCAGAGTCGCCGAGTCGACTTCTGGTGCTGAGCTGCCCCAATCACGGGACTCCCGCTGCGCGGGCGTCGCCCACCTCGGCGCCCGGCCGCGCGAGAAGTCGGCCGGGTCGACTTCTCGCGCGTGGTCTCCCGTCCGGATACCGGCTGGGCCGGCCGCTCGTTGGCCTCGGGCGAGGTGCGCCCGATCGCCGTTGCTGCTGGCGGTTGACCAGTTGGGGGAGCGCCGCGCCCTCCCGGCGGCGTCCGCTACGCGGCTGGGCGGCGGGCGAAGGCCGGGGCGTGCTCCGGGCGCGGGCCGATCGCGATCATCCGTGAGAGGCCGAGCCGGATCGCCGGGACGTGGCGGGTGAGCAGCACGAACCGGACGGGCGGCCCGGCCCGCCGACCGCTGAGCACCGGCTGGAACATGACGCCGTGCAGGATCCGCTGCATCCGCTGGAGTGCCACCGTCGGCCACTGGCGCCGCCGCTGCACCCGGGCCAGGGCGGCGGGCGTCGGCCGACCGCGCCGCAGCGGCTCGGCGAGCAGGGTGGCGGCCGCGACGGCGTCCTGGATGGCGAGGTTGATGCCGATCCCGCCGGCCGGGGACATCGCGTGGGCGGCGTCGCCGATCAGCAGCAGCCCGTCCGTGTACCAGCGGTCGAGCCGGTTGAGCCTGACGTCGAGCAGGTGGACGTCGTCCAGGCCCGCCAACTGGTCCACGCGGTCGGCGTACTGCGGGAACACCCGGGCGATCCGCTCGCGGAACCGCTCGATGCCCTCGGCGCGCCGCTGTGCGTCGGCCCCCTTGGGCAGGAAGTAGCCGATCTGGAAGTAGTCGTCGCGGGTCAGGCTGATGGCCATCTCGCCCTCCCCGAACCCGGGGATGAGGCTGGGCGGCGCGGACTGCTCGTCGGCGTGCCGGGGCAGCCTGAACCACCAGACGTCGAAGGGCACCGGGTACTCCTCGGGCACCAGTCCGGCCGCCCGGCGCAGGGTGGAGTGCCGCCCGTCGGCGGCGACGGTGAGCGCGGCCCGGATCTCGCCCTCCTCGCCGTCGCGGGTGCGGTAGCGCACGCCGACCACCCGGCCGCCCTCCTGGACGAGGCCGGTCGCTTCGGCGTTCATCCGGATGGTGAAGGTCGGTTCCTGCTGGGCCTGCGTCACCAGGAAGTCGAGCAGGTCCCACTGCGGGATCATCGCGATGTAGTTGTACGGCGCGGGGAGCTTGTCGAAGGCGCTCAGCGCGACCCGTCCGAGGCCGGGCACCGGCACCACGAGGTTGCCGAGTCGGCTCTGCGGCAGCTCGGCGAACTTCCGGCCCAGGCCGAGTTCGTCCATCAGCCGCACGGTGGAGGCGTGGACGGTGTCGCCCCGGAAGTCCCGCAGGAAGTCGCCGTGCTTCTCCAGCACGGTCACCTCGATGCCGGCCCGGGCCAGCAGCAGGCCCAGCACCATCCCGGCCGGTCCGCCTCCGGAGATGACGACGCTCATGGCTCTCTCCCCTCGATCCGCGAGCCCCCGTTCCCCTGGCGGCATCCGCTTGGAACTCGCATACACAGAGTCTGTGGAACCGTCCCAGGTGTCAAGTAGTACCATGTTCCACATGGAGGATCTGGTGTCGGCCGCCCTCAGAGCGGCGAAGGAACGGAGCCAGGACGTCGCGGACGTCCCGCTGACGGCGATCGCGGCCGCGGCCGGAATCTCGCGCAGCACGCTGCTGCGGCGGCTCGGCGGCTCCCGGGCACCGCTGGACGAGGCGGTCCGGAAGGCGGGCGTCGACCCGGGCGGCCGGCCGCCGGTCCGGGAGCGGGCAACCGAGGCGGCGGCCCACCTGGTCGCCGAACGCGGCCTCGGTGGGGTCACCCTGGACGCGGTCGCGGACCGCGCCGGGTGCTCGCTGCCCAGCCTCCACACCGTCTTCGAGGGCCGGGACGGCCTCCTCGCCGCCGTCTTCCGCCGGTACGGCCCGCTGCCCGACCTGGAGGCGCTGGCGGCCGACCCGCCGGCACGGCTGGAGGACACCGTCCGGCTGCTCCACCGGAACTTCCTGGCCGCCTTCTGCGACGAGCCGCGGATCATGCCGGCGGTCTTCGCCGACCTGCTCAGCCGCCCGGACGGCCCCGCCGCCCGGATGATGGCGGCCAACATGCCGCAGATCGTCGACGGCCTCGGCCGGCTGCTGCTGCCCCACGTGGAGGCCGGGCGGCTGCGGCCGCTGCCGCTCACGGTGCTGGTGCAGCTGCTGCTCGGCCCGATGCTCAACCACGTGCTGCTGCGTCCGGTGCTCGAACCGGCGCTCGGCACCGACCTGCCCTCGCTGGAGGAGGCCTCCGCCCTCTTCGCCGATGCCTACCTGCGGGCGGTCGCCCCGGCCGGGCCCGACGGCGGAACACCCCGGGGAGAGTCGTGATCGGCAGGCTGCAGTGCCTGGTGCTCGACTGCCCGGAGCCGGCCGTCCTCGCCCGCTTCTAGGCCGCGCTGCTCGGCGGCCAGGTCGACCGCCCGGACCGGCGCTGGTTGCTCGGCGCCGACTGGTCCACCCTGCACCTCGACGACTGCACGGTGCTCTGCTTCCAGGCCGTCACCGACCACCGCCCGCCCCTGCCGGCCCGACCTGGCGCACCCGCAGCAGGCGCACCCGGACGTCGACGTGCCGGACCTCGACGCCGCCGAACCCGGGTGCTCGCCCTCGGCGCCGTCCGGCTCCGCGACCTCGGCGGCCGGCGCGTCTACGCGGACCCGGCCGGGCACCCTTCTGCCTGATCGGCGGTCAGGCCCGGTCCGGCCCCACCGCGCCGGACCGGACCTGACCGCGCCCCGGGGCCGGGAAGCGCCGAGCCCCGGCCCCCGGACGGTGCTGGAGGTCGGGGCTCGGGAGCGGGGCCGGACCGGGATCAGGCGCTGCGGCGGCGCCGCGCGAAGAAGACCGCGCCGATGCCGCTGACGAGCAGCGCGGCGGCGCCCGCCACCGACCGCAGCACGCCGTCCGAACCGGTGTGGGCGAGCTCGCCGCCGGTCAGCCGGCCACCGGTGGAGCCGGAGCCGTCGTCAGTGGTCAGGAGACCGGCCTTGACGGCGGTACCGGTGCTGTCGTCGGCGCCACCGGCCGGAGCGTCGGTGAGGTCCACCAGGAAGCCCTGCGGCCCCACGTACGCGGGCATGGACGGGCCGCCCTCGCCGAGGATGACCTCCGGGTTGACGTAGTTCACCTTCTTGCCGAGCGGCGCGCCGGTGGTGAAGGCCAGGCGGACGTGCTTGGTGACGGTCGCGCCGGCCGTCAGGTTCCTGTCCCCGGTGAGGTGGTAGGCGACCGGGCTGCCCGCCTGCGGGCCGGCGGTGCCGGTGACGTTCTCCCAGCCGCCGTCCGCCTTCCGCACCTGCAGGCTGCTGTGCGCGTCGGCCAGCACGACGAGGGAGGCGTTGTCGTAGCCCGAGGCACTCGCGTTGGTGACGATGACGTCGAACTCGACCGGGGCGCCGCCGACGACAGCGGTGTTCGGGGTGTTCGCGGCCTTCACCTCGAGCGCCTTCAGGGCGACGTCCTCGGTGTTCTCGGAGACGACGGTGTTCCCGGCGTCCACGATCGCGGAGTGGAGCTCGACGGTGCCGCTCTGAGCGGCCCAGTCGTTGTTGAGCGGGGCGGCCATGCGCAGCTGGAGGGTCCTGGTGGCCCCGGCGGCGACGGTCACGCCGGGGATCTCACCGGCGAAGTCGAAGGTCCTGTCGACGGCGCTGAAGTTCAGCGCGACGGGCTTCCAGGTGCCGTCGGCGTCGCGGTACTCGAGGGTGATGCGGTCCTTCGACCGGGCCCACTGGTTGCTCGCCTTCAGCTTCAGCGTGTACGACGCGTCGGCGCCGCCCGGGTTGGTGACGGTCTCGGTGAACTCGACCGGCTTGCCCCCGTTGCCGATCGAGGCCGGCGCCTGGACCGTCAGCGTCGCGGCGGTGGCGGCCGGGGTGGCGGTGAGCCGGACCGGGAACGCCTGGGGGCCCACGTGGGCGGGCATGGACGGGCCGCCCTCGCCGAGGACGGCCTTGCCGTCGACGTACACCGTGCCGAGGGGGGCGTCGGCCGCGAAGGCGAGGCGGACGTGCCGGGTCTCGGCGGCCCCCGGGGCGAGGGTCCTGTCGTCGGTGAGGTGGTAGGTGACCTGGGCGGAACCCGGCTGGGAGGAGGGAGTGGCGGTGACGTCCTGCCAGCCGCCGTCGGCCTTCCGGACCTGGAGCGTGGTGTGCTTGTCGGTCTGTACGACCCGGGAGACGTTGTCGTAGCCCGAGGCGCTGGGGTTGGTGAAGGTGACGTCGAACTCGACCGGGGCACCGCCGACGACGGCCGTGGCCGGGGCGTTCCCGACCTGGACGGTGACGGCCTTGAGCGCGACGTCCTTGGTGCTCTCGGAGACGACGGCCTTGCCGGCGTCCACGATCGCGGAGTGCAGCCGGACGTTCCCGGTCACCGAGGTCCAGTCGTTGTTGAGCGGGGCCGCCATGCGCAGCTGGAGGGTCCTGGTGGACCCGGCGGCGACGGTCACGCCCGGGATCTCGCCGCTGAAGCGGAAGCCGGTGTCGTCCTGGCCGAAGGCCAGCTCGACGGGCTTCCAGCCGCCGTCGGCACCGCGGTAGTCGATGGTGAGGCGACCCGCCGAGCGGGCCGCCGGGTTGCTGGCGTCGAGCTTCAGCGTGAAGGAGGCCTCGGCGCTGCCCGGGTTGGTGACGGTCTCGGTGAACTCGACCGGGCGGCCGCCGTTGCCGATCGACGCCGGCGGGTTGACCGCCAGCGACGGCCTGCCGGCCTCGGCCGTGGCCCGGGCGGTCGGCTCGGCCGACGCGGTGGCGGGGGCGGTGGCAGCGGCGGTGGCGGCGTTGGTGGTGGCAGCGGAAGTGGCGGCCGGTGCGTCGGCGGCGTAGGCGGCCGGGGAAGCGATGAGGGCGCCGGTGGCGAGCAGCGCGCCCAGGGTCGCGGCGGTGACGACGGTGGAGCGGGAACGGCGTGCACGCACGACGGACATCTGGATACCCCCAGGGTGTTGCGCCCGGCAGTGTTCCGCCGCCGGTCGATCATCACGGTTTCGGTCGGATCCGAGGTCCGGGGTTGTGTCCCCGGTGTCGCCTGCGGTCCGCTCCGGCGGCTCCCCGCCGCTCACTCACATAGACGTGCGGGGCCCCCGGTGGTTGCAGGTGGGTTCGGAGTTTTTCCGGAGGACCTCCGAGCGGGCTCTGAGCTGCGGTTCCGTCAGCTCGGGGCAGCCCGGCTCAGTCCAGGACCAGCCGGTCGCCCAGCCGGAGCCGTCCCGGGGCGGCCACCTCGGCCAGGGCGTCCAGGCGGCCGTCGTGGGCGTGCACGATCGCCTTGAGGATCTCGGGGGCGTGCGGGAGCCCCGGCTGGGGGGCGGCGGTCATCGCACAGCGCTCGCTGGAGGCGACGAAGGCGAGCCCCGCGCCGTCCGGAGCCTGGGCGCGGGCCCGGCGGCCGAGCCAGCTGTCCTCGACGAACGGCGGGGTGCCGGGCGGGGTGCGCAGCACGATGTTGGGGCGGAACCGCCGCTCGTCCACCACGGCGAAGGGGACAGCCTCGCGGACCCAGTCCAGGGTGGCGGTGGTGAGCAGGCTGACCGGCAGCCGGTCGAAGTGCGAGACGGCGTCCTCGCGGGCGAGTTCGACGTCCCCGCGCTGGAGGTAGGCCCGCAGGAAGGCGGCGGGCCGGTCGACGGGGCGGCCGAGCGGGTCGAACAGTTCGGGGCCGTCGATCCGGCGGCCGAGGCGGGCGGAGAGCCGGAGCAGGCCGTCCATCCGGCGGAAGCGGCGCGTGGTCTTGCCGGAGCCGAGCTTGCCGGAGGAGTCGCGGACGGCGTAGAGGCGGTCGCCGGCCAGGCCGCGCACGTCCACCTCGACGGAGTGGAGCCGCTCGCCGCCGGTGGATTTCACGGGGTAGCGCCAGAGTCGCTCGATCACTCCGATGATCTCAGCCATGGGCGGACAGCGTACTGGCGCCACCGGGGGATGGTCTAGACCAAGTCCCGCGTCTCGGTGGGGCGGCGGGCCCGCTCACCCCGGCCCGTCCACTGCCCGCTCACCCCGGCCCGTCCACCGCTCGCTCAGCCCAGCCGGTCCACCGCCCGCTCAGCCCGGCCGGGCACCGCCCGCTCAGCCCAGCCGGGCCACCGCCCGCACCGGTGCGCCGTCCGCCGCCTGCAACCGCAGGGGGAACAGCGACACCTCCACCGGTCGCCCCGCCTCCTGCGCCTCCAGCAGCGCCCGCAGGTCGGTCAGGTTCTCGGCGATCACCCCGCCGCCGTCCGCCCCCAGCAGCACCCGGTGGGCGGCCAGCGTCGGCTCCTCGGCGGACTGGTCGTGCTCGTCGGCGAGGTCGGCGAGCAGCGCCGCCACCGCAGGGTCGTCCGGGCCCGGATCGGGTGTCGGGGGGGGGGGCCGCCCCCCCCCCCCCCCCCCCCGGGCCCCCCCCCCCCCCCCCCCCCCCCCCCCCCCCCCCCCCCCCCCCCCCCCCCCAC
>NZ_JBIDAK010000027.1:0-84211 GCF_043202455.1 Kitasatospora sp. NPDC048194 | reverse complement strand
GGGGGGGGGGGTGGGGGGGGGGGGGGTGGGGGGCCGGGGGGGGGGGGGGGGGGGGCGGGGCGGCCGCGGCGGGGGGGGGGGGGGGGGGGGGGGGGGGGGGCCCGCCGCCCCCCCCCCCCCCCCCGACGGTGCGGACCCCCGCGGCGACGATCGCCTCGGCCGCCTCGGCGGTCAGGCTGGGATGGGCGAGGTAGGCGTCGGTGCCCCAGTGCCGGACCCAGCCGGTGGCCAGCAGCAGCACCGAGCCCTCGCCGCAGCGTGCCAGCGCGGGCGCCAGCAGCTCCGGCGTGACCGCCGTCCGGGGCTCCAGCCCGCGCAGGTCGGCCACCACGGCCGGTCCGGTGAACCGCTCCAGCGGCAGACCGTCCAGCGTGGGCCAGGTGACGTCCACGTGGTACGGCGCGTCCACGTGCGTGCCGGACTGCGAGCCGAGGTGCAGGGCCAGCACGTTCACCCCGGCGGTCGCGGTGGTGAGGGCGGGCTCCAGCAGGACGGCCGGATCACCGGGGTAGACCGGCATCGCGGTGGTCACCTGATGGGTGAGGTCGACGAGGGTCGCTGCCATGCGCCCCATCCTCCCAGGGGTTGCCCGCTCCCGGACCCGTTCCAGCCCGCCACCCTGTCCCACCCCGTACCCCGGCCCCGCCCCGGCCACCCTGCTCCGACGCCTGCCACCCCTGTCCCGCCCGGACGTCCCGGACACCCCAGCCGCCCCGGACGCCCCGCCCGCACGAGCCTCGGCCGGGACGCAGGGTGAAGGCGGGATAGAAATGCCCCATGGGAAATGCGAAGCGTCAGCCGTGGGTGGTCGGGGTCTCGGGAGCGTCGGGGACGCCGTACGCGGCCTCGGTGATCCGGGCGCTGCTCGCGGCCGGTGAGGCGGTGGACCTGATCGTCAGCCGGGCGGCCCGGCTCACCATCCTGGACGAGACCGGCATCTCCTTCCGGGACGCCCACTGGCGCACCGACCTCGCCGCCTGGCTGGGGACGGACCAGGGCCTGGACGGCGTCCGCTACTGGCCCGCCGGCGACTTCGCGGCCGGCCCGTCCAGCGGCTCCTACCCCGCCAAGGGCATGCTGGTGGTGCCGGCGACCACGGGTGCGGTGGCCGGGATCGCGCTCGGCCTGAGCAAGGACCTGCTGCAGCGGGCCGCCAGTGTCACCCTGAAGGAGCGCAGGCCACTCGTCGTCTGCGTGCGCGAGACACCACTCAACGGGGTGACGTTGAAGCACTTGGTGGAGCTCGACGCGCAGGGCGCGATCGTCCTGCCCGCTTCGCCCGGTTTCTACGCCGGCGGCTCCACCGTGCGCGAACTCGTGGATTTCGTGGCCGGGCGCGTCCTGGACGCCGTCGGCGTGCCGCATTCCCTCTACCTGCGCTGGGAAGGGGAGTTGGGGGCGGCGGCCCGCCCGGCAGGCGGCGGCGGGGCCGCTCCGGCTGAGGGGGAGTAAGGAGAGCGAGGGCAGGAGAGTATGTTCTCTGCGATATCCGGGTCGGTCAGCGCACGTCGCCTTTGAATCCGGATAATGATCTGTGGGTCTGGTGAGGTTCGGAAGGACGCGGACGGTATATGGACACGGTGGACAGACAGCTCATCCAGGCGCTCCGGGAGAACGGCCGTGCCTCCTACGCCGAGTTGGGCCGGCTGGTCGGGCTCTCCGGCCCGAGCGTCACGGACCGGATCAACCGCCTGGAGCAGGCCGGGGTGATCACCGGCTACCGGGCGACGGTCAACCCGGCCTCGCTCGGCTTCGGCGTCACGGCCCTGATCGGCCTTCAGCTCACCGACGCGGCCGACCACGAGGACGTCGCGTTCCGGCTGAAGGACCTCAACGAGGTCGAGGACTGCTGGTTCATCGCCGGCGACGACTCCTACATGCTCAAGGTCAGGGTGGCCGACGTGGCCGGCCTGGAGTCGGTGGTCAAGCGGATCTCGGGCACGAAAGGCGTGGCCCGCACCCGTACCACCGTCGTACTCTCCACCAAGTGGGAAAACCGGGTGAGTGAGCTTCCTCCCGTAGGAGAGTGACGTACATGGCACTGGTCGGTCTGGAGGAGCTGCGCGCCGCCCGGCAGCGGATCGCGGGGGTGGCCGTGCGCACCCCGCTGGTCCCCGCCCCTTGGGCGGCCGAGGGGGAGCGGCGGCTCTGGCTCAAGCCCGAGAACCTCCAGCCGACCGGCGCCTTCAAGACCCGTGGCGCCTACAACCGGCTGGCCGCGCTCACCGCGGAGGAGCGCTCGCGCGGTGTGGTCGCCCAGTCCAGCGGCAACCACGCCCAGGCGGTGGCGTACGCGGCCGGGCTGCTCGGCATCAAGGCCGTGATCGTGATGCCGGACACCTCGCCCGCGGTGAAGGTGGAGGCCACCCGCTCGTTCGGCGCCGAGGTGATCGTGGTGCCGCCCGGTGAGCGGGACACCCTGCCCGGCGAGCTGGCCGAGCGGCACGGCTACGTCTGGGTGCCCCCGTACGACGACCCGTTCATCATCGCGGGGCAGGGCACGGTCGGCCTGGAGATCGCCGAGGACGCCCCGGCGGAGCTGGACACCGTCCTGGTGCCGGTCAGCGGCGGCGGGCTGATCAGCGGGACGGCGGCCGCCCTCAAGCTCACCCGCCCCGGCATCCGGGTGATCGGCGTGGAACCCGAACTGGCCGCCGACGCGCAGGCCAGCCTGCGGTCCGGGCGCCGGGTGGAGTGGCCGGTCGCCGACACCTACCGGACCGTCGCGGACGGGCTGCGCACCCCCGCGGTCGGCGTGCTCCCCTTCGAGCACCTCACCGCCTACGTGGACGACATCGTCACCGTCACCGAGGGCGAGATCCGCGCCACCGTCGCCCTGCTGGCCCGCCGCGGCCGGCTCGTCGCCGAGCCCTCCGGGGCGGTCGCCCCGGCCGCGTACTTCCACCGCGCCGCCGAGACCGGCGGCCAGACGGTCGCCGCCGTGATCAGCGGCGGCAACATCGAACCCGCACTGCTCGCGGAGCTGCTGTCGGCATAGGCGTAGGCTCGTTCCGGCAAGGAATCGAATGTCGGAGGAGGCGGGTCACCGCATGGACGCAGGGCTCAAGCGCGAGCTGGAGGCGAAGGTCTACGCGGGTGAGCGACTGACCCGCGAGGACGGGATCGCGCTCTACGAGAGCGACGACCTGGCCTGGCTGGGCGGGCTGGCCCACCACGTGCGGACGAAGAAGAACGGCGACGTCGTCCACTTCAACGTCAACCGCCACCTCAACATGACCAACGTGTGCAGCGCGTCCTGCGCGTACTGCTCGTTCCAGCGCAAGCCGGGCGAGAAGGACGCCTACACGATGCGCATCGAGGAGGCCGTCCGCCTCGCCAAGGCGATGGAGAGCGAGTCCCTCACCGAGCTGCACATCGTGAACGGGCTGCACCCGACCCTGCCCTGGCGCTACTACCCGCGCTCGCTTCGGGAGCTGAAGGCGGCCCTGCCGAACGTCTCGCTGAAGGCCTTCACCGCCACCGAGATCCACTGGTTCGAGAAGATCAGCGGCCTGTCCGCCGACGAGATCCTCGACGAGCTGATCGACGCCGGCCTGGAGTCCCTGACCGGTGGCGGCGCGGAGATCTTCGACTGGGAGGTCCGCCAGCACATCGTCGACCACGACACCCACTGGGAGGACTGGTCGCGGATCCACCGCCTCGCGCACGCCAAGGGCCTCAAGACGCCCTGCACCATGCTGTACGGCCACATCGAGGAACCCCGCCACCGGGTGGACCACGTGCTGCGGCTGCGCGAGCTGCAGGACGAGACCGGCGGCTTCCAGGTCTTCATCCCGCTGCGCTACCAGCACGACTTCCACGACTCCAAGGACGGCGTCGTGCGCAACAAGCTGATGGCCCGCACCGAGATGGCCACCGGCGCCGAGGCGCTGAAGACCTTCGCGGTCTCCCGGCTGCTCTTCGACAACGTGCCGCACGTCAAGGTCTTCTGGGTGATGCACGGCGTGACCACCGCGCAGCTGGCCCTCAGCCACGGCGCGGACGACATGGACGGCTCGGTGGTCGAGTACAAGATCACCCACGACGCGGACAACTTCGGCACGCCGAACAAGCTGGGCCGCGAGGACCTGCTCGGCCTGATCCGCGACGCCGGCTTCCGCCCGGTGGAGCGCAACACCCGCTACGAGGTCATCCGCGAGTACGAGGGACCGGACCTGACGCGCCGCGAGACCCCGCAGGCGATGCGCCTCTGACCTGCGGACCCACCGCCGCCCGGACCGCACCCGCGGTCCGGGCGGCGGCGTCTTCACGGGCCCCGCACCCGGCCCGGGTTTACCAACCGGTACGGCGTTTGGCAGGATCGACGGCATGTCCGGTTCTCATCGCGCCACCGAGTACCCGCCGTACGAGCCGATGCGGGAGCCGGTGTACGGCGGAGTGCCGCAGCAGTCGCAGGACACGCCGCACAGCGCGTACGAGCCGTACGGGCAGCCCCTGCGGCACGACGGCCACGGCGAGTACCGGCAGGCCCCGCAGGCCGCTGACGGGTACTCCGCGGCCTACGACGAGCCGTTCAGGCCGTACGCCGCCGAGCCGGAGACGGTGTACCAGGAGCAGTTCCACGGGCAGCAGCCGGAGTACGGGCAGGCGCTCTACGAGCAGCCGACGTACCGGCAGGCGACGTACGACGAGCCGACGTACGACCAGCCGACGTACGAGCAGGCGTACTACGGGCAGACGGACTACGGGCAGTCGGAGGACGGGCAGGCGCTCCACGAGCAGCCGCCGTACGAGCAGCCGGTTCACGAGCAGCCGGTCCACGGGGAGCCGGTCCACGGGGAGTCGGCACCCCTCGCGTCCGTCACCCCCGCCGCGGCTCCCGCGCCCGGCGGCCGGGCCGCCGCCCGGGGCCGGAGGCGCAAGGCCAAGCAGAAACGTCACGGCAAGGCCGTGATGGCCGGTACCGCCCTGCTGGTCGCGGCCGCCGCCGGCTGGTACACCGTCGGCCAGGACGACGCCAAGCCCGGCATCGCGGCCGCCGACGGTCCGGGCCCCGAGGGCGTCAGCAAGCCCGACCAGCCCGCGCCCGCCCCCGCCGCCGTCCAGGCCGCCGCCGACCGGCAGTCCGCGCCCCCGGCCGCCGGCCGCGGCGAGGCCCGCCCGGACGCCTCCCTGGCCGCGATACCCGGCCTCGGCGCCGCCTTCACCGCGAAGATCCCCGCCGAGACCACCCAGGTCGTGGTCGCCTCCGGCGCCGACAAGAACACCGACAAGAACACCGTCGTCCTCTGGACCCGGACCCCCGAGGGCCGCTGGCTGGCCGGCGAGACCTGGAACGGCCACAACGGCAAGAACGGCTGGACCGCCGACCACAACGAGGGCGACCTGCGCAGCCCGATCGGCGTCTTCTCGCTCACCGACGCGGGCGGTCACAACGCCGACCCGGGCAGCAAGCTCCCGTACGACAAGGACGCGAACTTCGTCGTCTCCGGCACCGGCTTCTTCGGCGACCAGCTGGCCGGCTCCTTCGACTACGTGGTCGCGATCAACTACAACCGGGTGCCCGGCACCTCCCCGCTCGACCCGCGCCGCCCGATGGGCGCCAAGAAGGGCGGCGGGATCTGGCTCCACGTGGACCACGACGGCCCCACCCACGGCTGCGTGTCGATCCCCGAGGACAAGATGGCCGAGCTCATCCGCACCCTGGATCCGGCCGCCCACCCGGTCATCGTCATGGGCGACGCGGCCACCCTGGCCGCCTGACCTCGGCGTACGGGTGACGGGCGGCTTGTCGATCTCCTACAGATCGCCGGTGCGGATCCTGTAGCCGGTCGTGCCCGGCTGACCAACCGGTAACCGGGTTCCATGGCAGTATGAGCGGTTCACGCATTGTGGCACTCGGCCACTACCAGCCCCCCAAGGTCCTCACCAACGACGACCTGGCGGCGCTCGTCGACACCGACGACCAGTGGATCCGCACCCGGGTCGGCATCCGCACGCGGCACATCGCCGAGGGCGAGACCCTCGTCGACCTCGCCACCGAGGCAGCGCAGAAGGCGCTCGCCCACAGCGGTCGGACGGCCGACGACATCGACCTGGTCGTGGTCGCCACCTGCACGGCGATCGAACGCAGCCCCCACACCGCCGCCGCCGTGGCCGCCCGGCTGGGCGTGCGCTCGCCCGCCGCGTACGACATCAACACGGTCTGCTCGGGCTTCTCCTACGCGCTCGCCACCGCCGACCACGCGATCCGGGCCGGAGCGGCCCGCCGCGCGCTGGTGATCGGCGCCGAGCGGATGTCCGACACCCTCGACTGGACCGACCGCTCCACCTGCGTGATCTTCGGCGACGGGGCGGGCGCCGCCGTGGTCGAGGCCCAGGAGGAGGGCGCCGAACCCGGCATCGGGCCCGTGGTGTGGGGCACCGAACCGGAGAAGAGCGACGCCGTGGTGATCACGGGATGGGACCCGGTGATCAGCCAGCAGGGCCAGTCGGTGTTCCGCTGGGCCACCACCCAGCTCGCCCCGCTGGCCCGGCAGGCCTGCGAGCGGGCCGGGATCGACCCCTCCGAGCTCAAGGGCTTCATCCCGCACCAGGCGAACCTGCGGATCATCGACGCGATCGCCGCCAAGCTGGGCCTCGGTGACGCCGTGGTGGCCCGGGACGTGGTTGACTCCGGCAACACCTCGGCCGCCTCCATCCCGCTCGCCTTCTCCAAGCTGGTCGAACACGGCGAGCTCTCCCCGGGCGACCCGGTGCTGCTCTTCGGCTTCGGCGGCGGTCTCGCCTACGCCGGCCAGGTCGTCCGCTGCCCGTGACCCGCCCCGGCCGCGACCGCCCGGACCGCGACCGCAGCTGAGGGGCCCGACCGCCGCTGACGGCCGGACCGTCGCCGGTCCGCCCTCCCACCGCCCTGACCCGGGCGCGGACCGGCCCTGACACCGCACATGCCGGTGGGCGGGCACCCTGTGTGAGGGGTGCCCGCCCACCGGCATGTCTGGCGCGCGTGCGGTACGTCGGCGGACCTCCCCCGAGGACACGGCCGCCGTCCGTCGTTCCCCGGACAGGAGGCCGGGGCTGCGCGCGGAGCGGATGGTGGATCGAACGGATGGTCCTACTTGGGCGCCTTCTTGCCGGTGACGCCCAGGTACACCAGGGGAGCGAGGTTGGGCTTGAGGTCCTTGACCTTGACGCCCCAGGAGGTGAAGGCCTTCTGGTGCTCCGCCGCCGAGGCGAGCAGGGAGACCAGGGCCCCCGAGACGGCGTTCGGATCGAGCGCCTTGTCGGCCTGACCCTTCGCCTGGAGATCCTTGACAGCTTCCGCGAGTGGTTTGGCGACCGCGTTGAGGACCGTCATGCGGATCTTGAAGAACCGCTTGTCCCCTTCCGCGGCACCGAGCGTGACCACTCGGAGAATGGCGTCGTTCTTGCGCCAGAAGGCGAGGAATCCGTCGACCAGTTCTTCCGAAGTGGTCGGTCCGGACTTCCCTGCCCAGGACTTTCCGGCCACCAGCTCTTTGAGGGTGTCGGCGTCCTTGGCCATTTCCTCGGCGATTTCGAGGACTGCGCCCTCGACATCCGGGAAGTACTGGTAGAAGGTCGCGGGGGAGGTACCCGCCATACGGGCGACGTCGATGACCTTGACGTCCCGATAGGGCGACGTGCTGAGCATCTCGCGGAGGCAGTCGAGCAGCTTCTGCCGCGTCTCCTGTCCGCGTCGCCCGGCGACGCGACCGTCGACGGTGCGAACTTGTCCTGTCATGCCGTCAGCTTACCGTGGCACGATCTTGGCGCGATTCGGCGATGCGACTATTACTCCGCGCGGGGGTTGCTATACGGCCCGAACCGCTTCGGACGGATATTCACCGGCCTCCGGGGCGCTGTTGTGGCCCCCCCGTGTGCTTTTGACCCCATAGCGTGACGGCGAGTCCGCTGAGGGATGATCGGATGACAGAGCGTGACCATTACTCCGGCCCGGAAATGGACGGTCCGGGGGCGCGAGCGCAAGCCCGGGACGGAGCGGGCGTCAGAATCCGGCCGTTCCGTCCTCGGTGACCGGGCGGAGCCGGCGGCGGGCGGACCCCGGCCCGGCGGGCCGCTCCGGGCGGGGGAGGTTGGAGATGCGCCGGGCGGCATTGGAGAATCGGGACCGGCACCACGCGGCGGGTGCGGAAACGGGGAGGTGGCAGCGGAGTGGACCAGCTGACGGCGCACGATCCGAGGCGGATCGGGCCCTTCGAGGTGCTGGGGCGACTCGGCGCGGGTGGGATGGGGCTGGTCTACCTGGCGCGCTCCGCGTCCGGACGCCGGGTGGCCATCAAGACCGTCCGGGGGGAGCTGGCCGAGGACGAGCTGTTCCGGGTCCGCTTCGCGCGCGAGATCGCGGCCGCCAAGACGGTCGGCGGCTTCTACACCGCGGCCGTGGTGGACGCCGACGCGGACGCCCGGGTGCCCTGGCTGGCCACCGCCTACATCCCGGCGCCCTCGCTGGAGGACCTGGTCGAGGAGTGCGGGCCGCTGCCGGTGGACGCCACCCGCTGGCTGGTCGCGGGCATCGCCGAGGCGCTGCAGTCCATCCACGGCGCCGGGCTGATCCACCGCGACCTCAAGCCCTCCAACGTCCTGGTGGTCGAGGACGGCCCGAAGGTGATCGACTTCGGCATCGCGTCCGGGGTCTCCAGCACCCGGCTCACCATGACCAACGTCGCGGTCGGCACCCCCGCCTACATGTCCCCCGAGCAGGCCCGGGACAGCCGGACCGTCCGGGGCGCCAGCGACGTCTTCTCGCTCGGCTCGCTGATGGTCTTCTGCGCCACCGGGCACCCGCCGTACCGCGGCTCCAACCCGGTCGAGACGGTCTTCCAGCTGCTGCGCGAGGAACCGGACCTGACCGGCATGCCGCGCGAGCTGATGGACCTGGTCCGCGCCTGCATGCAGCAGGCGCCCGAGCGCCGGCCGACCCCCGCGCAGATCCAGGCCGAGCTGGCCCCGCACCTGTTCTCCCGGGACGACGCCTCCGGCGAGGCGGGGGACTGGCTGCCCGCCAACGCGCTGGAACTGATCGAGCGCAGGCGCGGCCGTCGCCCGAGCGCGCCGCCGCCCCGCCCGTACGCCGCTCCGGTCGAGCCGCAGCCGCAGCCGCCGCAGGCCCCGGCCCCGCACGCGGCGATCCCGCACCCCTCGATCCCGCCGCAGCCGCCCGGGCTGGGCGATCCGCAGCCCCGTCCGGGCGGGGTGCAGGCGCCGCCGGCCGGTCCGGTGCACAGTCCACCGCGTCCCGGCCACGCCCCGGACGGCGAGATCCCGACCGCGAAGATCGCCTCCACGAACAAGCACCGGGCACCCACCGGCGGCGGCGCCGTCGAGGTCCAGCTGTCCGGTGCCTCGGTGCGGATAGGCCCCGGGCCGCGGGCCGAGCACGAGCAGCCCGGCCCGACCACCGCCCCGGCCGAGACCGACTGGGTCCGCCGGACGGCGGCGGCCCCGGCCCCGCCGGCCCACCCGGCCCCGGCCGCCCGCTGGCGCCCCTGGCGGTTCCGGATGTCCAACGACGTCTGGGGCACCCCGGTCGTCGCCGACGGCACGCTCTTCGTCTCCAGCTTCGAGGTGCACGCGCTGGACATCGCCTCCGGCGAGCGCCGCTACAAGACCCGGGACGTCGCCTGGGCGCTCGCGGTGGACGCCGGCCGGGTGCACGCCGCCGACGGCCCGCACCTGTACACCGTGGACGTCGCCGACGGCACCGAGCGCTGGCGCACCTCGCTGGACGGCTGGGTCTACTCGCTCTCCGCCACCGACGGCGTGCTCTGCTGCGGCGTCCGGGGCGGCGGCGTCCAGCTGCGCGCGGCCGCCAACGGTGCCGAACTGTGGCGCGCGGACGACGCCCAGCAGGACTACGAGAACCCGCAGTCCGGTCCGGTCCTGGTGGCGGGCGCCGCCTACTACTACGGCGCCGGGCGGCTGCGCTGCGTGGACCCGCGCGGTGCGGGGCTGCGCTGGTCGTTCCCGGTCGGCGAGGAGGTGCCCTCGCACCCGGTCGAGCGCGGCGGCGTGCTGTACCTGACGGCCGGCACCCGGGTGTACGCGCTGGACGCGGCGACCGGGGCCGAGCGCTGGCGCTTCGAGGCGCCGGTGGTGCTGTTCACCCCGCCGTCGCTGGACGCCGACGCGGTCTACGTGGCCGACTACCTCGGCACGGTCTACGCGCTGGACGCGGCCACCGGCCTGGACCGCTGGCGCGGCGTCACGGGCAGCCGCCAGGGCGCCGAGCCGGTGGTGGTCGGGGACGGCATGGTGCTGGTGGGCAGCGGCGAGGTGCTGTACGCCTTCGAGGCGGCGGGCGGCCGGGAGCGCTGGCGCTACACCGCGCGCGGTGAGATCGTCGGCTCCCCGGCGGTGGCCGACGGCCTGGTGCACCTGGGCAGCCGGGACCACTCGCTGCACACCCTGGACCTGGCGACCGGTCAGCTGCGCTGGGAGCTCGGCACCAAGGGCGAGCTCACCGGCTCCCCGGTGGCGGTCGGCGGACGGGTCTTCGTCGGGTCCAAGGACCGTTGCGTGTACGCGCTGGACGCCTACTACGGCACGGCGGTGCCCGCCCGCTGAGCGGGGCGGCCACCGCCGTACCGGTGGTCGTCCGGGCCGACGTCCGGGCCCAGGCCCAGACCGAGGCCCGGGCCCGGGCCGAGACTCAGGCCGAGGCCCGGGCCCAGACCCGGGCCCGGTTCCAGCCCGGGCCCAGACCCCGGCCCGGTTCCAGCCCGGGATCAGGCCTGGGTCCTGCGGGCCTCGGGGTGGCGGCTGCACCAGCCCTCCCACGCGGAGGAGACCATGTCCGCCACGTCGTGGACGGCGCTCCAGCCCAGCTCGCGCCGGATCAGGTCGGCGGAGGCCACCACCCGGGCCGGGTCGCCGGGGCGGCGCGGCGCCGTCTCGGGGGTGGTGTCGTACCCGGTGACCTTGCCGATCACCTCGATCATCTCCTTGACGCTGACGCCCTCGCCGCGGCCGATGTTGAGCACCAGCGAGGTCTCGCCGGCCGGGTCGGCGGCCAGCCGCTTGGCGGCCGCCACGTGGGCCGAGGCGATGTCGGAGACGTGGATGAAGTCCCGGACGCAGGTGCCGTCCGGGGTCTGGTAGTCGTCGCCGAAGACCAGCGGCGCCCGGCCGGCGGTGAGCCGCTCGAACACCATCGGGATCAGGTTGAACACCCCGGCGTCGGAGAGCTCGGGCGAGGCGGCGCCGGCCACGTTGAAGTAGCGCAGCGCCACGGTGGACATCCCGTGGGCCTTGCCCGCGGCGGCGACCAGCCACTCGCCGGCCAGCTTGGTCTCGCCGTACGGGCTCATCGGGGCGCAGGGGGTGGACTCGGTGACCAGGTCCACGTCCGGCATGCCGTAGACGGCGGCGGAGGAGGAGAACAGGAAGCGCTTGACGCCGCCCTCGGCCGCGGCCTCCAGGACCGTCTGCAGGCCGATCACGTTCTCGCGGTAGTAGAGGAACGGCTGCTCGACCGACTCACCGACCTGCTTCTTGGCGGCGAAGTGCAGGATGCCCTCGATGCCGTGCTCGCGGATCGCGGCGTCCAGGACGGCGCGGTCCAGGGTGGAGCCCTCGATCAGCGGGACGCCGGCCGGCACCCGGGAGGCGTCGCCGGTGCTGAGGTCGTCCAGGACGGCGACGCGCTCGCCGGCGTCGAGCAGCTGACGGACGACGTGCCCGCCGATGTATCCGGCTCCGCCGGTGATCAACCAAGTCATGCGGCAATCCTAGGCGTTCGCATTCGGTCGACCTTCTCGGGCGAGTCCAGCCAGCAATCAGGACAAATCGGTGAAATGCTGACAAAGATTTCCGTGCTCTCATGCCCGCGCTTTCGGCGTGGTGACGAATCGGAGGCAGCCAGGTGAGCCGCAAGAAGGAACACAACCGCCCGCTGCCGGCCGGTCCGAGGCCGACCGGGCCCAAGGCGGCTCACCGGCGGCTGCTCGTGCCGGGCGCGGTCGCGGCGCTGACGGCACTGGCGCTGGTCGGGTGCAGCAGCACGTCCTCCTCGTCCTCCTCCACCGCCGCCTCCCCCTCGGCCGGCTCCGCGACCGCGGCCTCCGGCTCCCAGTCGGGCGGCGGGAACCAGCTGCAGCAGGACTACCAGACGGTGATCGCCAACGTGCTGCCCTCGGTGGTGCAGATCACCACCGGGGAGAGCCTCGGCTCCGGGATCGTCTACGACGACAAGGGCGACATCGTCACCAACGCCCACGTCGTCGGCTCGGCGAGCACCTTCACCGTCACCCTCGCCAACTCCACCAAGTCCCTGGACGCCACGCTGGTCGGCAGCTACCCCGACTCCGACCTCGCGGTGATCAAGCTCAGCAGCCCGCCGAGCGGCCTCAAGCCGGCCGCCTTCGGCGACTCGAGCAAGGTCGAAATCGGTCAGATCACCCTCGCCATGGGCAGCCCGCTGGGCCTGTCCAGCAGCGTCACCCAGGGCATCGTCTCGGCGACCGGGCGGACCGTCACCGAACCGCAGGGCGGCGGCTCCCCGGGCGCCACCATCGGCAACATGGTGCAGACCTCCGCCGCGATCAACCCCGGTAACAGCGGTGGCGCGCTGGTCAACCTGAGCAGCCAGGTGATCGGCATCAACACCCTCGCGGCGACCGAGCCGCAGGCGGGCGGCGCGGCCGCCCCCGGCATCGGCTTCGCGATCCCGGCGTCGACCATCACCAACATCGCGGACCAGCTGATCAAGCAGGGCAAGGTCACCAACTCCGGCCGGGCCGCACTCGGCATCACCGCCCGGACGAGCTTCAACCAGCAGTTCCAGCCGTCCGGCGCGGCGATCGTCACGGTCACCCCGGGCGGCGCGGCCGCCGCCGCGGGGCTGCAGCCCGGCGACGTCATCACCAAGATCGGCGACACCCCGGTCGACTCGCTGAACGCGCTCACCACCGCGCTCGCCTCGCTCACCCCGGGCAGCAAGGTCACCGTCACCTACGTCAGGGACGGCAACACCCAGACCGCCGAGGTCACCCTCGGCACCCTGGACACCACCCCGTAGGGCCCGTCCGCCGACGCCGGCGGGGTCCGCGGACGGACGCCGGCGTTCCCCGGCACCGCCCCTGCCCGACGCCGTCCCCTTCCCCCTCCGACGCCGCCCCTGCCCGACGCCGTCCCCTTCCCCCTCCGACGCCGCCGCTGCCCGACGCCGTCTCCTCTCCGGCGCCGTCTCCTCCCCGATGCCCCGATGCCCCGATGCCCCGGTGCGCCGCCGGGCCCGCCCACCGCGCAAGGGTGCTGCGGGCCGGCCGCCGCGCCGGACCCGCGCCGGGGCCCCGTCCACTGCCTCGACGGGGCCCCGGCGCTTCGTCCGTCCCGCCCCGGGGCGGTCAGCGACGGGCGGTGCGGGTGCGCCAGGGCAGCTCGACGGTCACGGTGGTGGGGCCGCCCTCCGGGCTGTCCACCAGGAACACCCCGTCCACCGCCCGGATCCGCTCCGCCAGCCCGGCCAGGCCGCTGCCCGGGTACGGGGCGGCGCCGCCCTTGCCGTCGTCCTGGACCAGCACCATCAGCTGGCCGTCCGAGCGCCAGACCTCGACCGAGGCCGTCCGGGCACCCGCGTGCTTGGAGACATTGGTCAGCAACTCGCTGACCGTGAAGTAGGCGATGCCCTCGACCGCGGAGTCCGGGCGCTCGGGCTCGCCGTCCTTCCCGGCCAGGTCGACGTTCACCCGGACGCCGCCGGGGACGGTGCAGCGGGCCGCCACCGCGGACAGCGCCGCGTCCAGTCCGCGGTCGGTGAGCACTGCCGGGTGGATGCCCCGGGCCAGGTCGCGCAGCTCCTGCAGGGCCAGCTTCACCTCGCCGTGCGCGTTGTCGACCATCCGGGCGGCGGCCGCCATGTCCTCCTCGGACTCCACCTCGCGCAGCCGCTCCTTGGCCATGCCGAGGTCCATCGCCAGCGCGACCAGCCGGGCCTGGGCGCCGTCGTGCAGGTCCCGCTCGATCCGGCGCAGGTCCGCGGCGGCGGTGTCGACCACGGTGCCGCGGTCGTCCTCCAGCTCGCGCACCCGCTCGGCCAGCGCGCCCGGGAAGAGCAGCGCCTCGACCAGCATCCGGTCGACCGCCGCCATCGCGCGCACCACCCAGGGCAGCACCGGCCACAGCACCACGACCGACACCAGGGACAGCGTGAAGCTGAGGATGCCCCACGGCAGCATCAGCACGTTGTAGAGCGCGGAACGCCAGTTCAGCAGGTCGGTGACGTGGGCGATGGTGAAGCCGACCGCCCCCGGGCGGCGCGGCCGCACCGGCTCGGGGTCGTCGATCGCCGAGCCGTACGCCGCCCGTGCGCGGCGCCGGCCCAGCCCGCCCAGGGTGCGGGAGGCGGCCAGCCCGCCGGCCAGCAGCGGCAGGCCGACCACGGTGACCGACAGCCCCAGGCCGATCGAGAGCGTGGCGACCGCCAGGACGAAGCCGGCGATGCCGAGCGGCAGGTTGAGCATCAGCCGCCCGACCTGGTGCCACATCCGCGCGCCGTACAGCGGCGGGTGTTCCATCCGGCGGTACTGCTCCTCGATGGCAGCCCGGGCGCGGTGGTGCAGCGGCTTCATCGGATCATCCGTCCCTGTCGGTCGAGCTGGTGGACCAAGCTTCCCGAAAGGGGGACGGGCGGTGCCATGGGGGTGATACATCTTCCCGGGCGGGGGTTATCCCCACCCCCCGCCCCGGCTCCCGGCCGCGCGCCGTGGTGTCCACCAGCTGTCTTGCGGAGCGGGCGGGGTTCGGAGGCAGCGGAGCCGTCCCCTTAGACTCACGCATTGGCCGGGGTTAAGAGCGTGCGAGGAAAGTCGTAGAACTGTCTTGAGGACGGTTTCACGGCCGAGGTGGAGGCGAAGGCATGGAGGGGCAGCAGGTGGCTGCCGTCGCGGCCGACCCGGCGGTCGGCAGCGGCTACTTCGACGCGTACGCCGCGATGGGCCTGCTGGCCGTCATCGGCGTGCTCTTCGTCGCCGTGGCGTTCACCGCCAACCGCCTGCTGCGGCCGGTGGTCTACTCACCCGAGAAGCTCCTCGCCTACGAGTGCGGCGTGGACCCGGTGGGCGAGGACTGGGCGCACACCCAGGTCCGGTACTACGTGTACGCCTTCCTGTACGTGATCTTCGCGGTCGACGCGATCTACCTGTTCCCGTGGGCGACGGTCTTCGCCAGTGCCGGGTACGGCGCCGGAACGCTGATCGAGATGTTCCTCTTCATCGGGTTCCTCGCGGTCGGGCTGCTCTACGCCTGGAAGAAGGGCGTTCTGGAATGGACGTGACGCACACCCACTCGCACGGCGGCCAGGGCGGTCCCGTTCCGCTCGGCCTGCCGGACCCGTCCCGTCCCGGCGCCGTGGAGCGCCGCGGCCTCGGCCCGCTGGCACGGCTCGCGCCCGACCCCGTCAAGGTCGTGCTCAACTGGGGCCGCCGCTACAGCCTCTGGTGCTTCAACTTCGGCCTCGCCTGCTGCGCGATCGAGTTCATCGCCGCGTCGATGGCCAAGCACGACTTCATCCGGATGGGGGTCATCCCCTTCGCGCCCGGCCCCCGCCAGGCCGACCTGATGATCGTCTCCGGCACCGTCACCGACAAGATGGCCCCCGCCGTCAAGCGCCTCTACGAGCAGATGCCCGAGCCGAAGTACGTCATCTCCTTCGGCGCCTGCTCCAACTCCGGCGGCCCGTACTGGGACTCCTACTCGGTGACCAAGGGCGTGGACCAGATCATCCCGGTGGACGTCTACGTGCCCGGCTGCCCGCCCCGGCCCGAGGCGCTGCTCCAGGGCATCCTCAAGCTGCAGGAGAAGATCGCGGCCGAGTCCCTGCCCGGCCGCTACACCGCGCCTCCGGCGGCGCTGCGGCGTCCGCTGGTCGCCGGGCCGGGTTCGCCGGAAGGGGGAGCCTCGTGACGTCCGCCGAGCAGTACGCGGCGTCGGTCGGGGAGTGGGCGACCGGCGCCGAGGCGTACGGGCTGATCACCGTCGACGTCCCGGCCGAGCGCTGGATCGAGGCGCTCACCAACGCCCGGGACGTCCTGGGCCTGGCCTTCTTCGACTGGCTGAGCGCCGTCGACGAGCTCGCCGACGGCTTCTCCGTGGTCGCGCACCTGGCCGCCGTCGAGGCGCCGGGCGTGCGCCACCTCGCGCTGCGCACCCGGGTGCCGCGCGACGGGGCCGCGCTGCCCAGTGCCGTCGCGGTGTACGCGGGCGCCGCCTGGCACGAGCGCGAGACCCACGAGATGTTCGGCATCGACTTCCCCGGGCACCCCCACCTGGTCACCCTGCTGCTGCCGGACGGCTTCGAGGGGCACCCGCTGCGCAAGGAGTTCGTGCTCGCGGCGCGGGTCGCCAAGGACTGGCCGGGCGCCAAGGAGCCGGGCGAGTCGGACCACGGCGGCGGCCCGGCCCGGCGCAAGATGCAGCCGGCCGGTGTGCCGGACCCGAACGAGTGGGGGCCGCTCAAGGGCACCCTGCCGCCGGTCGCCGAGCGGCCGGCGCGCGGTGCGCGGGCGGCGGGCGCTGCGGGGCGGACGCCCCGGGCGGCTGCGGCCGGTGCTTCGGCTTCGGCCGGTGCTGCGGCCGGTGCCGGTGCCGAGGGCGGGCCCGCCGTTCGGGCGGACCGGCCGCGACGGACGCGGTCGGTGTCCGAGGGGTCGGCGAGTCAGGCGGGTGCCGCGACCCCGGCGGTCGCCGAGGCCCCGGCTGCCCCGGCCGCCGCTCCCGCCGAGGGCGCGCCGCCGGTGCGGGCGGACCGGCCGCGACGGACCCGCTCGGTGTCCGAGGGGTCGGTCAGCCAGGCGCCCACCGAGGCCGCCGGGTCCTCCGAGGCCGCCGAGGCCTCCGAGGTCGCCGGGTCCACCGGGTCCGCCGCCGAATCCGCGGCCCGGCCCAAGGCCCCCGCCCGGCCCCGGTCCTCCGACGCCCCCTGGCACAACCCGGTGCCCGCCCACGACGAGCAGCCGTCGGGCGAGCAGCCGGAGGAGCCGAAGGAGCCGAGGGGACCGGAGGCAGCAGACGACCAGGGCGACCAGGGCGCACAGCGGGACGGGACCTCGGCCGGAACGGCCGACCAGGACGGAGACGGCGCGTGAACCTGCTCGACACGGTGCTCCGCTGCGTCGCCACCCTCGTCGTCTTCCTGCTCTTCCCGCTGGTCATCGGCCAGACGGAGCACAAGGTCATGGCGCACATGCAGGGCCGGCTCGGCCCGATGTACGCGGGCGGCTTCCACGGCTGGGCGCAGCTCGTCGCCGACGGCGTGAAGTTCGCCCAGAAGGAGGACATCGTCCCGGCCGGGGCGGACCGCCGGATCTTCCAGCTGGCGCCCGCCGTCTCGCTGCTGCCGTACCTGTTCGTGCTGCTGGCGATCCCGGTCGGCCCGAACGGGTTCGTCGGCCAGGCGATCGACGCCGGACTGTTCTTCGTGCTCGCCGTGATGGGCGTCGGAGTGATCGGCAAGCTGATGGCCGGTTGGGCCTCGGCGAACAAGTTCTCGCTGCTCGGCGGTCTGCGGACGGCCGCGCAGCTGATGTCCTACGAGCTGCCGATGGTGCTGGCGGCGGCCTCGGTGGCGATGGCCGCCGGCACGCTGTCGCTGCCCGGGATCCTGGACGCCTGGCAGTGGTACTGGCTGCCCTGGCAGCTCATCGGCGCCTTCGTGTTCTTCACGGCCGGTCTGGCCGAGCTCCAGCGGCCGCCGTTCGACATGCCGGTCGCCGACTCGGAGATCATCTTCGGCGCGTACACCGAGTACACCGGGCTGCGCTTCGCGCTGTTCCTGCTGTCCGAGTACGTGGGCATCCTGGTGGTGTCCGCGCTGACGGCGGTGCTCTTCCTGGGCGGCTGGCACGGGCCGATGGCGGACCAGCTCGGCTGGCTCTGGATGCTGCTCAAGACCTTCGCGCTGGCCTTCGTGGTCATCTGGCTGCGGGTCACCTACCCGCGTCTGCGCGAGGACCAGCTGATGCGCTTCGCCTGGGTGGGGCTGATCCCGCTCGCGCTCGTGCAACTGGCCCTCACCGGCATCATCAAGGTGGCGATCTCATGAGTTTTCCCGGTGTCGGCCTGGCCAAGGGGCTGGCCGTGACGCTGCGGACGATGACCAGGAAGAGCGTCACCGCGCAGTACCCCGACGTCCAGCCGGTGCTGCCGCCGCGTTCGCGCGGTGTCATCGCGCTGCTGGAGGAGAACTGCACGGTGTGCATGCTCTGCGCGCGGGAGTGCCCGGACTGGTGCATCTACATCGACTCCCACAAGGAGACGCTGCCGGCCGCCGAGCCGAACGCCCGGGCCCGTACCCGCAACGTCCTGGACCGCTTCGCCATCGACTTCTCGCTCTGCATGTACTGCGGGATCTGCATCGAGGTGTGCCCCTTCGACGCGCTGTTCTGGTCTCCGGAGTTCGAGTACGCGGAGACGGACATCCTCGAACTGACCCACGAGCGGGAGAAGCTCCGCGAGTGGATGTGGACCGTCCCGGCACCGCCGGCCCTGGACCCGGGGGCCGAGGAGCCGAAGGAGATCGCCGCCGCGCGCAAGGCCGCCGACAAGCTGGCGGCTGCGGCCACTGCCGCCGCCGCTGCCGAGGCGGCCCCGGAGGAGAAGGGTGACGACGCATGACCGCCGCTGCCACGCTCCTCGCGGCGACCGGCTCGCTGGAGCCGGCCGCCCGTTCGTTCCTGTCCCCGACCGGTCAGGAGATCGTCTTCCTGCTGGTCGGCATCGCGGTGCTCGGCTCGGCCGTCGTCGCCGTCACCACCCGGCAGCTGGTGCACGCCGCGCTCTGGCTGGTGGTCGCGCTCGGCGGGCTGGCGGTGGAGTTCCTGCTGCTCACGGCCGAGTTCATCGCCTGGGTGCAGGTGCTGATCTACCTGGGCTCGGTGGTCGTCCTGGTGCTGTTCGGACTGATGCTCACCAAGGCGCCGATCGGCCGCTCGCCGGACGCCGACTCCAAGAACCGCTGGGTCGCCCTGGTGGTGGCGCTGGCCTCGGCCGGGACGCTCGTCACGCTGGTCGTCGACGCCTTCCGGACCTCCTGGATCGACCTCGGTCAGGGCGGCGGCTCCGCCTCCGTCACCGGGGCCAGCCTGTTCCGGCACTGGGTCCTGCCCTTCGAGGCGCTGTCCGTGCTGCTGCTGGCGGCGCTCGTCGGTGCGATCGTGCTGTCGCGCGGCTCGGGGCGGCGGGTGCCGGCGCCCCGGGCGGGCCGGGTGCGCGCCGGACGGCCGGTCGGGTCCAACGGGACGGTCGCCGCGACCGCGCCGCGCACCGCTCCGGGGGGCGACGCGCCTGGGGCCGGCACGCCGGGGGCTGCCGCTCGGGAGGGCGCCGCTCCGCCCGCGTCCGCTGCGTCGGAGGAGAGCTGATGCACCTCGCCTACCCCGTCGTCCTCGCCGCGCTGCTGTTCAGCGTCGGCGTGTACGGCGTGCTCGCCCGGCGCAACGCCGTCCTGGTGCTGATGTCCGTCGAGCTGATGCTCAACGCCGTCAACCTCAACCTGGTCGCCTTCGACGCCTGGCTGCGCGACTCGCTGCACGCCGGGCAGGCGCTCACCCTGTTCACCATCACCGTCGCCGCCGCCGAGATCGGACTGGGGCTCGCCATCGTCCTGCTGCTGTTCCGGGCCCGGGGCACCGCGGACATCGACCGGGCCACCGCGCTCGGCGACCCGGCCGAGACGCTCCCGGTCGAGGAGGCGCCGAACCGAGCCGAGGCGCTGAAGGGCCAGAACGCCGCATGAACCTCGCCCTGCCCGCCCTCGTCCCCGCGCTGCCGGCGCTGGGCGCCGCCGCGACCCTGGCCGCCGGTAGGAAGGCGCCCGGGCTGGCCCGGCCGCTGGCGATCGTCCCGGTCGCCGTCTCGGCCGTGCTCGCCGTGGTCGTCGCCCTCCAGCTCGGCACCGGACAGGCCCTGGACGCCGCCACCCGGCTCACCCCCACCGGCGGACCGGACGTCGCGCTCGCCCTCCACCTGGACGGCTTCAGCTCGCTGATCTCCGTGCTGGTCGGCGTGGTCGCCACCTGCGTCCAGGTCTACTCGACCGCCTACCTGAAGTCGGACCCGCGCTACCCCTCGTACGCGGCGCTGGTCTCGCTGTTCACCGCGGCGATGTTCCTGGTGGTCTACTCGGGCGACCTGATCGTGCTGCTGGTCGGCTGGGAGGTCATGGGCGTCTGCTCGTACTTCCTGATCGGCCACCACTGGGAGACGGCGGACGCCCGCTCCGCCTCGCTCAAGGCCTTCCTGGTCACCAAGCTCGGCGACGTCCCCTTCCTGTTCGGGATCTTCCTGCTCGGCGCGGACGCCGGCAGCTTCCGGATCCCGGACGTGCTGGCGGCCGCGGGCGAGGGACGGCTCGGCCACCCCACGCTGACCGCCCTGCTGCTGCTCGCCGGCGTGGCCGGGAAGAGCGCGCAGTTCCCGCTGCACACCTGGCTCCCGGACGCGATGGCCGGTCCGACGCCGGTCTCCGCGCTGATCCACGCGGCCACCATGGTCGCGGCCGGCATCTACCTGGTCGCCCGGCTGCTGCCGGTGTTCCTGCTGTCAGGTGCGGCGCTGGTCGTGCTCGCGGTGATGGCCGCCGTGACGATGATCGGCTCGGCGCTCTGCGCCCTCGCCCAGGACGACCTGAAACGGGTGCTCGCCTACTCCACCGTCGGCCAGCTCGGTTACATGGCCGGTGCGCTGGCCAGCGGCGACCGCGAGGCCTCGGTGTTCCACCTGGTCAGCCACGGCGCGTTCAAGGCGCTGCTGTTCCTGGCCGCCGGTGTGGTGATCCACGCCGCGCACACCAACTCGCTGTCCGCGATGTCCCGGATCCCGGGGCTGCGCAAGCGGGTGCCGGACGCCTACTGGACGATGGGCATCGCGCTGGTCGCCCTGGCCGGGCTGCCGCCGTTCTCCGGCTTCTTCAGCAAGGAGGCGGTGCTGACCGCCGCCGAGCACGCCGCCAAGGGCGAGGCGCTGACCAACGGGCTCGGCCCGGCCTCCGCGGTGCCGGAGGCGGCCGGGTGGATCGTGCTGATCTCGGCCGGGCTCACCGCGCTGCTGACCGGCGCGTACGCGACCCGGCTGTTCCTGGTCGCCTTCCACAGCCCGGCCGGCGCCGCGACGGCGGCGCCGGAGGTGCTGCCCGCCGCCGACCGCGCCACCGTGGTGGCCGACCACGAGGCCGACGCGCCGTACTCGCCCGAGCTGGACGAGGCCGACCCGGCCACCGCCGAACCGCCCGCGATGCGCTGGCCGCTCTGGGTGCTGGCCGTGCCGACCATGGGCTTCGGCGTCGCCGGGCTGCGCTCGGACTGGCTGCCCGCGCTCCTGGACGGCGGCTCGCTGCGGCCCACCGGGGTCACCGCGGTGACCGGCACCGGGCTCGCCGTGGTCGGTGTGCTCGCGGCCTACGGGGCCTGGCGCTCGACCACCGCGCGGGCAGCCGCCGGCCGGCCGGCTCCCGCCCCGGTGGGCCGGGTGCCCGAGCAGGCCGGAGCCCCGGCCGTCGAGGTGATCACCGCCGACCCGGGCCGCACCCTGCTCGGCCCGCTGTTCGGCCCGGCCCGGCACGGCTTCGGCGTGGACCGGCTGTACCACGCGCTGTTCGTCCGCCCGGTGGCCGCCGCCGCCCAGCTGGTGCGCTTCCTCGACCGCGAGGTCGTGGAGGGCTACGTGCAGGGCAGCGGGATCGGTGCCAACCTGCTCGGCCGGGCCGTCCGGCTCGCGCAGACCGGCAACGCGCAGACCTACCTCAGCGCCCTGCTCGCCGGTGTCGTCCTGCTGGCCGTCCTGGTGGCGGTGTAACCGGTGCCGATCTCCTCCACCTCCGCCGTCCGTACCTCCGCCGTCCGTACCTCCGCCTCCGGTATCTCCGCCGTCCGTACCTCCGCTTCCGATACCTCCGCCTCCCGTACCTCCGCCTTCGGCACCGCCCCTAGGAGCACCCGATGAACGCGGTCCTCATCGCCCTCCTGGTGCTGCCCCTGCTCGGCGCCGCGGTCACCCTGGCCCCGGTGTTCGGACCGGACCGGGCCGTCGCGGACCGGCGGGCGCTGCGGTTGAACACCGTCGTCACCGGCGCGGTGTTCCTGCTCGCCGTCGCCCTCGCGGCCGGCTTCGACCACGACCACCCGGCCCGGATGCAGGCCACCACCGACCTGTCCTGGATCCCGGCCCTGCACGTGCGCTTCCACCTGGGCGTGGACGGCGTCTCGCTGCCGCTGATCGTGCTGACCGCACTGCTCACCTTCCTCTGCGCGCTGTACTCGGAGAAGCGGCTGCCGGGCGGGCAGACCCGGGACGGAGCCCCCGGAGCCCCTGGAGCCCCCGACGGGTCCCGTCCCTCCGCCCAGGCCTTCGCCGGGCTGTTCCTGCTGCTCGAGGTCGGCATGCTCGCCACCTTCGCGGTGCTGGACCTCCTGCTCTTCTTCCTGGCCTTCGAGATCGTGCTGATCCCGATGTACTTCCTGATCGCCCGCTGGGGGAGCGGCGCGAAGGTCCCGGCCGCCAACCGGTTCATCCTCTACACGCTGCTCGGCTCGGCCGTGATGCTGCTCGGCTTCCTGCTGGTCGGCAGCAAGGCCGGCACCTTCGACATGCAGGCCCTGGCCGCCGCGCACGGCAGCGGACTGAGCCACACCACCCAGGTGATCGCCGCGCTGGCGATCCTGGTCGGGCTCGCGGTCAAGGCCCCCGCCTGGCCGCTGCACAGCTGGCTCCCCGACGCGCACACCGCCGCCCCGACGGTGGGCTCGGTGCTGCTCGCCGGTGTGCTGCTGAAGATGGGTACGTACGGTCTGGTCCGCGTCCTCCTCCCGATCGTGCCGGGCGGCACCGCGACGCTCGCCCCCTACCTGGGCGCCTTCGCGGCCGTCGGCATCGTCTACGGCTCGCTGGCCTGTCTGGCGCTCGCCCGCCCCGGATCCAAGGGCGACCTCAAGCGCCTGATCGCGTACTCCTCCGTCGGTCACATGGGTTTCGTGCTGCTCGGCATCGCCTCCCTCACCCCGGTGGGCGTCAACGGCGCACTGTTCGCCAACATCGCCCACGGTCTGATCACCGGCCTGCTGTTCTTCGTCGTCGGCGCGCTCAAGGACCGCTACGGCACGGCCGACCTCGACACCCTCTCCGGCACCACCGGCGCGGCCCTCTACGGCCGGGCGCCGCGGATCGGCGCGCTGCTCGCCTTCGCCGCCGTCGCCAGCCTCGGCCTGCCCGGCCTGGCCGGCTTCTGGGGCGAGGTGCTCGCGATGTTCGGCGCCTTCCACCCCGCCGACGGCCTGTCACGCCCCGCCTTCGTCACCTACATGGTCCTGGCCGGCCTCGGCACCCTCCTCACCGCCGCGTACCTGCTGATCGTGGTCAAGCGCGTCTGCATGGGGGATCCCCGGCAGGCCGCGCCGGTCGCCGAGCTGGCCGACCTGCGCCCGTACGAGGCCGTCAGCTGGACGCCACTGGCCGCGCTCACCCTGCTCGCCGGCCTCTGGCCCGCGCTCCTGCTCAGCCTGTCCGACCCCGCCGTCAAGCACCTCCTCGGGGGTGGCTGACCGTGCTCGCAGCCCAGACCGCCGCACTCGGACCTCACTCCACGGGGCAGCACACTGTGACCTCCCTCGCCGTAGCCAACCCGGGCAGCCTGATCCAGTCCGTGGACTGGGTGGCGATCGCGCCCCCGCTGATCGCCGCCGTGGCCGCCCTCGCCGTGCTGGTCGCCGACCTGTTCCTGCCCGAACGGCACAAGAAGTGGCTCGGCCGCCTCACCGCCGCCGGACTCGCCCTCGCCCTCATCGCGCTCCTTCCCCTGACCGGGGGATCACCCCGGGCGACCTTCTGCCTGCAGAACATAACAGCGACCACTGACAATCCGGTCCCCGGCGGCTGCTCGTACGTCGCCGACCACTTCGCGCTGGTGTTCCAGCTGATCGCCCTCGGCGGCGCGCTGATCGCGGCGCTGCTGTCGGCACACACCGTCGAGGACGAGCGGCTGCCCCGCGGCGAGTACTGGTTCCTGCTGCTCTCCAGCGCCACCGGCGCCGCCCTGCTGCCGGCCTCCCGCGACCTCGCCACCATGGTGATCGCCCTGGAGGTCGCCTCGCTGCCCGCCTTCGCGCTGGTCGCGCTGCGCCGGGACGGCCGCGGCGCGGAGGCCGCGCTCAAGTTCTTCGTCTCCTCGGTGACCGCGACGGCCGTCATGCTGCTCGGCATCGGCTTCGTCTACGCGGCGAGCGGCAGCCTGCACCTGGGCGCCGTCGCCCAGGGCCTGGAGCACGCGCCCGGCCAGCTCAAGCCGCTGGCCGAGGCGGGGGCGGTGCTGACGCTGGTCGGCTTCGCCTTCAAGGTCGCCGCCGTCCCGTTCCACTTCTGGGTGCCCGACACCTACACCGGTGCGCCGCTGCCGGTGGCGGGCTACCTCTCGGTGGTCGGCAAGGCGGCCGGCCTGTCCGGCCTCGCGCTCGCCACCACCCTCGCCTTCCGCCCGTACGCCCACACCTGGGGCCTGGCGCTCGCCGTGCTCGCCGCCGCCACCATGACGGTCGGCAACGTCGGCGCGCTGCGGCAGCGCTTCGACACCCGGTACAGCGCGGTGCGGCTGCTCGCCTGGTCCTCGGTCGGCCAGGCCGGGTACCTGCTGGTGCCGCTGGCCGCGGCCGGCTACGCGCCCACGGGCGCCGACCCGCTCGGAGCCACCGCCGCCTACGCACTGATCTACGGCGTGGTGAACCTCGGCGCCTTCGCGGTGGTCGCCGCCGTCGGCCGCCGGGCCGGGGCCAGCGTGGACGACTTCCGCGGCCTGTTCGCCCGCAACCGCTGGACGGCGCTGGCGCTGGCGTTCTTCCTGCTCTGCCTGGCCGGGCTGCCGCCGGGTGTGATCGGCCTGTTCGGCAAGGTCGTGGTGTTCCGCGCCGCGGTGGACGCCGGGCTGGGCTGGCTGGCCGTGGTCATGGCCGTCAACGTGGTCGTCGCCCTGTACTACTACCTGCTCTGGACGGCCCGGCTGTTCGCCCCGGCGGACGCCGCCCGGGCGGAGACCGAGGGCGGCGCCCCGCGTCGACTGCCCCTCACTCTCGGCGCCACACTGGGGCTGACCGCCTCGGCGGCCGTCGTGCTCTCGGTCGCGCCGCAGCTGGTCCTCCAGGTGGCCGGTGGCACCCTGTTCTGAGCCTGGGCGAAGTTCTGAGCCCGGGCTAGACCCGGCCGGCGGTGCGGGCCGGCTCCCGGCTGCCGGCCGGCTCCCCGGCGGTCGTGCGGACCCCAACCGGGCAAGTGCGGCAGGGCCCGGGCGGGTGTCACGTCGGTCACAAGGGAACAAGGTCCCGTGCCCCACCCGTTGAGCGGGCAAGAGGGACGAGGCAGAAAGGGCTTCCCCACCGCACCACTGGAGGGCCTGACGTGCACAGCCGGCACAACGGACTGAGGACCGCCGTCCTGCTCGGAGGCCTTTCGGCACTGATCCTGGTGATCGGCTCCTTCTTCGGCCGGACCGGCTTCGTGATCGCCCTCCTGGTCGCCCTCGGGACCAACGCGTACGCCTACTGGAACAGCGACAAGCTCGCGCTGCGGGCCATGCGCGCCCGGCCGGTCAGCGAGTTCGAGGCGCCCGGGCTGTACCGGATCGTGCGCGAGCTCTCCACCAGCGCCCGCCAGCCGATGCCCCGGCTCTACATCTCCCCGACACCGGCCCCGAACGCCTTCGCCGCCGGCCGCAACCCGCGCAACGCGGCGGTCTGCTGCACCGAGGGCATCCTGCAGATCCTGGACGAGCGCGAGCTGCGGGGCGTGCTCGGGCACGAGCTGAGCCACGTCTACAACCGGGACATCCTGATCTCCTCGGTCGCCGGGGCGCTGGCCTCCGTGGTGATGTTCCTGGTGAACTTCGCCTGGCTGATCCCCTTCGGGAGGGACGACGACGAGGACGGCCCCGGACTGTTCGGGATGCTCGCGATCATGATCCTCGGCCCGCTCGCCGCCGGGCTGATCCAGCTGGCGGTCAGCCGGTCCCGCGAGTACCAGGCCGACGCCGACGGAGCCCGCATCACCGGTGACCCGCTCGCCCTGGCCAGCGCCCTCCGCAAGCTCGACGCCGGCACCCGCCGGCTGCCCCTCCCGCCCGAGCCCCAGCTGCAGACCGCCAGCCACATGATGATCGCCAGCCCGTTCCGCCCGGGCGAGGCCGGCGCCCGGCTGTTCTCCACCCACCCGCCGATGACCGAGCGGATCGCCCGACTGGAGCGGATGGCGGGCTACCGCGGCTGAGGGCCCGGCGGGCGCTCGGGCCCGGCCCGGCGTCACGTGCACGGCACGGTCGGCCGGACAGGGCTTCAGCCCGCGAGCCCCTCGTACGCCGTCCGCAGCCGGTGGACCCCCTCCGCCACCGCCGCCGGGCTGTCGGCGGCGGCGTAGCTGAGGCGCAGGTGGGGGGCCGGGGGCTCGGCGGCGTGGTACGGGCGACCGGGCGTGACCTGGACGCCGCTGCGCACCGCGGCGGCGGCCAGGGCGGTGTCGTCGGTGCCGTCCGGGAAGCGCAGCCAGAGGTGGTAGCCGCCGGGGCGGTGGTCGCCGAGCACGCCGGGGAGCTCGCGGTGGAGCGCGGCGACGGCGGCGGTGCGGCGGTCGCGCAGTTCGGCGCCGAGGGTGCGCAGGTGGCGGGCCCAGGCCGGGTCGGAGACCAGCTCGAGGGTCGCCTCCTGGAGCGGCCGGGGCACGAAGAAGCTGTCCACCACCTGGGTGGCCCGCAGCCGGGCGAGCGCGGGGCCGCGGGCGGTGAGGGCGCCGACCCGCAGGTTGGGGGAGGCGGCCTTGGTCAGGGAGCGCAGGTGCACCACGACGCCGTCCCGGTCGTCGGCGGCCAGCGGGCGCGGCAGCGCCGGAGCGTCCGCGTGGACCAGCAGCCGGGCGAAGTCGTCCTCGACCACGAAGGCGCCGGCCGCCCGGGCGATCCGCAGCACCTCCGTCCGGCGCTCGGGGGAGAGCACCGCGCCGGTCGGGTTCTGGAACAGCGGCTGGCAGACGAACACCCGCGCCCGGGTGGTCTCGAAGGCGTCGGCCAGCAGGTCCGTCCGCACGCCGTCCGCGTCGATCGGGACGGGCACCGGCCGCAGCCCGGCTGCCCGGACCACGGCGAGGATGCCCGAGTACGTCGGCGACTCGACCAGCACCGGGGAGCCGGGCGCGGCCAGCGAACGCATCGCCACGGTCAGGCCGCCCTGCCCGCCGGAGGTGATCAGGACGTCCCCCGCGCCGATCGGCCCGGCCGGGCCGCCGATGTCACGGGCGAACCAGCCGCGCAGTTCGGTGAGGCCGTCGGTGGGCGGCCGGTCCCAGGCGCCCGGGCGGCGCCCGGCCCGGGCCAGGGCGCCCGCGAGCAGCCGCTCGGGCAGCATCGAGGCGTGCGGGTAGCCGCTGTTGAGGTCGATGACGTCCGGCGGCGGCACCCGGAGGGTGGCGAAGACGGGCGCGGCCAGCAGGTCCCGCGGGTCGCGGTCGGCGCTGAGGGCGATCTGCTGCCAGGAGAGGTCACCCGGCCGGGCGGCCGGGGCCGCCCTGCCCACCGGGGCCGCGGCGAAGGCCGCCGCCCGGAACACCCCCGCGCCGGGTCGGGAGACCACCAGTCCCTCGGCCACCAGCACGGCGATGGCCCGGGAGACCGTCACCGGGCTGACCTGGTGGCGCTCCACCAGCACCCGGCTGGAGGGCAACTTCCGCCCTTCCGGATAGCGCTCCACCTCCCGCCGCAGACTTTCGGCGAGTTCGGTGACGCTGCTACGCTCGTTCATGACGGCACAAGATAGCGCTACCCTGCCCCGGGCGATAGCACCTCAGCACGGCACCGCCCCCGGCACCGCCCTCGCCGCCCTCGGGGTGGCCTCCTTCTCGCTCAGCTTCCCCGCCACCGCGTGGTCCCTGACCGGCTTCGGCCCGTGGACCTCGACCGGACTGCGCGGCGCCCTGGCCGGCCTGCTGGCCGTGCTCTACCTGCTGGCCACCGCCGCGCCGCTGCCGACCCGCCGCCAGTGGCCCGGCCTGCTGGCCGTCTCCGGCGGCTGCGTGCTCGGCTTCCCGCTGCTGACCACGCTCGCCCTGCGGACCTCCTCGACCGCCCACTCGGCGGTGGTCATCGGCGTCCTGCCGCTGGCCACCGCGGTGGTCGCCGCACTGCGCACCGGGCGCCGGCCGTCCCGGGCGTTCTGGGCGGCGGCGCTGGCCGGGGCGGCGGCCGTGCTCGCCTTCACCCTGCTGCAGAGCCACGGCCGACCGACCGTCGCCGACCTCTACCTGTTCGTCGGCGTGGTGGTCTGTGCGGCCGGCTACGCGGAGGGCGGCCGGCTCTCCCGGGACATGCCGGGCGCGCGGGTGATCGCCTGGGCGGTGGTGGCCGCACTGCCCGCGATGGTGCTGACCTCGGCGTTCGGTCTGGCCACCGAGCCGCTGCGGGTGGGGGCGAAGGCGCTGGTCGGACTGGCGTACATCGCCGCGGTCTCGCAGTTCGGCGGGTTCGTGCTCTGGTACCGGGGGATGGCCGGGATCGGTGTGCCGAGGGCCAGTCAGCTGCAGCTCGCCCAACCGCTGCTGACCCTGGTCTGGTCGGTGCTGCTGCTGGGCGAGGACCTGCCCGCGGCCGCACCGGTCACGGCGGTGGTCGTGCTGGTCTGCATCGCGGTGACCCAACGGGCCCGGGCGTGACGGCCCGGCGGAGCCGCCCCGAACCCTCGTCCGGGAGCCGTTCGGGGCGGCCCCGCTCGCTAGGATGAAGCCGCGCCCCGTCGGTCCGGGCGCGGCATCCGGAGGGAGTGGGCCGCCATGGCAGACGAGGGGCACGCTCCGGCGTCCGGGGAGGCTCCGGCCCGCCGCCGCGGCCAGGGCGAGCTGGAGGCACAGGTCCTGGCGGTGCTCCAGCAGGCGCCCGGCCCGGCCACCGCGGGGTGGGTCCAGGAACGCCTGGACGGTGACCTGGCGTACACCACGGTGATGACCATCCTGTCCCGGCTGCACGCCAAGAACGCCGTCTCCCGGAGCCGTTCCGGCCGCTCCTACCTCTGGCAGGCCTCCGCCGACGCCGCCGGGCTGGCCGCGCTGCGGATGCGCCGGATGCTCGACGGCGAGGCGGACCGCGACGCCGTCCTGGCCAGCTTCGTCAGCGCGCTGCTGCCGCACGACGAGGAGCTCCTGCGGGCGCTGCTGGACGCCGCCTCCGCCGATCCGGCAGCGGCCGACCGCGAGAGCTGACCCGTGGGCCTCTTCGTCTTCCTCCCGCTCGTCCTGCCGCTGACCGCGGTGCCGATCGCCCGGCTCACCGAACAGCACCTGCACCCGCGCGGCGCGACCCGGCTGCTGACCGCGATCAGCGCCGTGATGGCGGTGTGCAGCGTGCTCTGCCTCGGGCTGATCGGTGTCGTCGGCACCGCGCAGATCCCCGGCAACCCGCTGCCGGACAGCTGGTCCGACCCGGAGGTGCGGCAGGCGCTGCCGTACCACGAGACGGTCGGCACGGCGGCGATGTGGCTGCTGGCGGCGGTCGGCCTGGCCTGCGCCCGGACCCTCGGGCGGCACCTGCGGGTCCGCGCCCGGGCCCGGCGGGCGCTGGCCGGGCTGCCCCACGGCCCGGCCGGGGCGGACGACCTCGCGGTGCTGCCGGACGCGAGCCCCTACGCCTACGCGCTGCCCGGCTCGCCCGGGCGCGTGGTGGTCTCCACCGGCATGCTGGACGGCCTGGCCGAGGACGAGCGCGCGGCGCTGCTCGCGCACGAGCGGGCGCACCTGCGCCACCGGCACCACCGCTACCTGCTGGCCACCCAGCTCGCCGGCTGCGTCAACCCCTTCCTGCGGCCGCTGCAAGCCGCGGTGGCGTTCAGCGCCGAGCGCTGGGCGGACGAGGAGTCGGCGCAGGCGGTGGGGGACCGGCGGGTCACCGCGCGGGCGGTCGCCCGGGCCGCGCTGGTCTCGCACACCGTGCCGGCGCCCGGCTTCGCGGCCTTCGCCGCCCCGGCCGCCGCGCCCGGCCCGGTGCCGCGCCGGGTGGCGGCGCTGCTCGGCCCGGTGCCGACGGCCCGCAACTGGCCGCCCGCCAAGACCCCGGCAGGCCTGGCCGCGATGGTCGCCGCGGTCGGTACGGCGGCCTCGGCGCTGTGCGCGCTGAACGCGGCGGTGGCCCTGCTGGTGGTGCTGAAGGCCGTCACCCCGCTCTGAGCCGGCGGCTCAGGCCCCGGACCGTTCGAGGCTCTCCCGGAGCTTGCGGAACTCCCCGGCCAGCGCGTCCAGGGTGTAGTGGGCGTTGAGCCCGCTCGGATTGGGCAGCACCCACACCTCGGTGTCGCCGATGCCCTCCGGCTGGCGTCCGATCACGACCTGCCGCCGGTCGAAGGCCGTCCGGTAGGCGCCGATGCCGAGCACCGCCAGGACCGCCGGCCGCAGCCGCAGCACCCGCTCGACGAGCGCCGCGCCGCCCGTGCGCAGTTCCTCGGCGGTGAGCTCGTCCGCCTTGGCGGTGGTGCGCGGGGCGACGTTGGTGATGCCGAGGCCGAGCGCGAGCAGCTCGCCCTGTTCGTCGGGCCGCAGCCGGCGCTCGGTGAAGCCGGAGAGGTGCAGGGCGGGCCAGAAGCGGTTGCCGGGGCGGGCGAAGTGGTGGCCGGTGGCGCCGGACCACAGGCCCGGGTTGATGCCGCAGAACAGCACCCGCAGGCCCGGTCCGATGACGTCCGGGATGGTGGTGTCCTGGGCGGCCCGCAGTTGCTCGGGAGTGGGCCTCATGGGCGGCCGGGTCGGCTGCTCGGGGGTGGTCCTGGTCGGCGGCTGGTTCGGCGGGGGCTGCGCGTTCACGCGGCCAAGTCTGCCGTGGCCGAGGCCCGCACCGTACGGCGGTCGCGCAGCCACCGCAGCCCGAAGACCGCCACGGCCGCGTACGTCCAGCCGGCGAGGACGTCCACGATGAAGTGCTCGGCGCCGTAGACCAGGGTGAACGCCATCGCGAGCGGATAGGCGACCAGCAGCGCCCGCAGCCAGGGCCGGGCGGTCGGCCAGAAGAAGAACAGCAGCATCGCCGGGTAGGCGGAGTGCAACGAGGGCATCGCGGCGACGTCGTTGGCGAACTGGCTGCCGTTCTCCAGCAGCGAGTCGGCCTGCGGCAGGCCGAGGGCGGAGATGGTCTCCCAGACCACCCGGTGCAGCGGCGGGAGGTTGCCCTGCTGGGCGACCAGCCACGGCGGGTCGGCCGGGTAGAGCAGGTAGGTCGCGAAGCCGGCGAAGGTGAGCGTGAAGTAGCAGGCGAGCAGCTGCCGGAAGCGGTGGTGGGCGCGCCGCCAGAGCACCGCGAGCAGCACGAAGACCACGAGGAAGTGCGAGAGGTACACGGCCGTCACCGCGTAGTCGTACCAGTGCGGTGAGCCGGGCGTGAGGAGCGCCTGCTGGAGCCGTACCGTCCAGGTCCCGCCGAGTCCGAGCAGTTCGTCGGCGCGCAGCTGGGGCAGCCAGTGCGGGGCCCACGGGGTGTGCGCGCCGTAGCCGCGCAGCAGCGAGTACGCCCAGACCACGGCCATGACCGGCACCCAGTCGCGCAGCACCAGCAGGAAACCGCGCCAGCCGTGCCCGCTGTGCACGGCGGCGGTGAGCAGCGCGCCGATCAGCCAGAGGAACACCACGTCGTTGGCGAAGGCCATGCCCTGGGTGCTGACGAACCAGACGAGGGCGGTCAGGTAGACCGGCCACGCCAGCAGCCGCAGTCTCGCCAGCCCGCCGCGGCGGTGGCGATCGGTCAGGGGGCGCAGTCGCCCGGCCCGCGCCGGTGACGGTGGGGCCGGGCTGAGCAGCTTGGTCATGCTCACCGAAACTAGCAACGGAAACTTGAAGGACCCTGGGTGAACGATGACCGGCTCGTAAGAAAGACCCACGGTTGGGTCAATACGCCCGGTGCCGGCCCTTCGCGAAGATTGTCCGGAGGCGGACGCACGCCCCGCTCCGTCGGCGGGAGCGGAGCGACGGCGGGGAACGGAACCGGGCTCCGGCCGTGACCGGACGCGCACGGGCACCGGTGCGGGTGGGGGCGCGGGCACCGGCGCGGGCACGGAATCGTAAATTCCGCGCCCACTGTCAGTGCCGTGGGACACCATGACCAGCATGTCCTATGAACTCCAGGCCCTGATAGGCACGTTGGAGCTGCTGACGGTGGCGGCGGCGGAGGTCCCCGCGGCCCGGGTGGTGCCGTTGGCGCAGGGGCTGGCCCTGATCCCGGTCACCTCCGCCGTGCTGGCCTCGCTCCAGGGTGACGACGCCGTGGCCAAGGCCGGCGGCGGGACGGGCTTCGGGTGGCACTCGGACGGCTTCGAACTGCGGCTCGCCGCCTGGTCGAAGGCCGGGCCGATCGCCTGCGTCGAGGCCGAGTACTCCGGTGGGAGCGGCACCCAGCGCGCCGCCGTCTGGGAGGACGGGCGGGTGGCCCTCGGCCCGCTCACCGGCGGAGGAAACGAGTGGGGCCCCGAAGGCAACCCGATCTCCCGGGCGCTGCGATGGCTCGGCGCGGACGTCACCGCGGGCCGGGTGGACGAGTTCGACGCGGTCGGACTGGCCGCGCACCGCAGCACGGGCGACTGGGCCGAGGCCTGAGGGCGTGCCACCGGACGACGCGCCACCGGACGGCGTACGTGCGGTGGCTGTGGGTGAGCGCGCGGCCGCACGGTGTGAAGCAGGAGACCTCCTGATCCGCACCGAGAGGAAGCAGTACCATGCGTGCCACCCGGATGGGCCCCGTACTGACCGCAGCGATCGCGCTGGCCATGATCGCGACAGCATCCGCCGGCGCCGCAGGCGTCGCGGCAGCGGTCCCACGTACCCCCGCCCCCGTCGTTCCCTCCGCGCCGAACACCCTGCCGGTCGCCCTTCCCGGCGTCCTCCCGGTCGCCGTCCCGGCGCTGCCGAGCACCCTCCCGGCGGCCGACCCCTCCCTCCCGACCGTCCCGACCCTCCCGACGCTCCCCGACCTTCCGGCCCTGCCCAGCACCCCCGCCGTCCCCACGGTCCCCGCCGGTCAGGACCCGACCGCGGCCCTCGGAGCGGTCGACGACCTCGTCAAGCTGATCACCGACCTGCTGTCGACGCTGACTTCGGCGCTCCCCGACTCCGGCGTCATCCAGCAGCTGATCGCCAGCCTGGAGGCCATCCTCCAGGGCCTGCTCGGCCAGCTGTCCACGTCGTCGTCCGCGACCACGCCGACCGCGCCCCAGGCTCCCGGCGCCACGAACACGACCGCGACCACGACCAAGTCCGCGGACCCGGCCGCCGTCGCGAACCTCCGGCAGCAGCTCGAGGCCCTGCGCGCCCAGGCGCAGGCGCTGGCCGCCGCCCACCCCCGCCCCGCCGCCGGCTGATCCGGCCGCGGACATCGAACGGCCCCGCCCCGAACCCGGGAGCGGGGCCGTTCGATGCGCGTCCGTCCGTCTGCGGCACACATCCGTACGCCGCGTCCGTCCGTACGCCGACACGTCCGATCGCCGTCCGACCGTCCGACCGTCCGACCGGCCGTCCGACCGACCGGCCGTCCGATCCGGCCGCCCGGACGGGCGTCAGCGGTAGTTCACGAACTGGATCGCGAAGTCCAGGTCCTTGCCCTTGAGCAGGGCCTGGACGGCCTGGAGGTCGTCGCGGCTCTTCGAGCTGACGCGCAGCTCGTCGCCCTGGACCTGGGCCTTGACGCCCTTCGGGCCCTCGTCCCGGATGATCTTCGCGACCTTCTTGGCATCCTCCGTGGAGATGCCCTCCTTCACGTTGGCGAAGATCTTGTACTCCTTGCCGGAGAGCTGGGGCTCGCCGGCGTCCAGAGCCTTCAGCGACAGACCGCGCTTGATGAACTTCGTCTGCAGCACGTCGAGGATGGCCCGGACGCGCTCCTCGCCGTTGGCCTTCATCTCGATCTTCTCGCCGGAGCGGCTGATCTCGCCGCCGACGCCCTTGAAGTCGAAACGGGTGGCGATCTCGCGGGAGGTCTGGTTGATCGCGTTGTCGACCTCCTGCCACTCGACCTTCGAGACGATGTCGAAACTGGAGTCGGCCATGGGTGTTGGTCTCCTTGATGCTCTGGCTTCACTGGCACGGCCCGCCTCACCGGACGACCGCCGCCCCAGCCTATCCAGCGCCACCCGGGCACTGCCCGCGACAGCCGCGCGGCGCTCCTTGATCGTCGGGCGCCCTATCGAGTGGCGAACCACCCCCTGGCATCAGGTATGGTTTACCACGTCGAACGGGGCAGCCCCCCGGGCGGCGAACATCCTGGCTGGTTGCCCGAGCGGCCAAAGGGAGCAGACTGTAAATCTGTCGCGAAAGCTACGCAGGTTCGAACCCTGCACCAGCCACAGGATAGAGAACAGGCCCTGATCTGCGGAAACGCGGATCAGGGCCTGTTCTGTTTTCCCTGCGCGACATGGGCGCAGGTTATTGCGCATTGCTTGCAATTACGGGGAGCAGGCAGCAGAGTGGGTGGTCCGGGGGTGGGAGTCCTTCTGCTGAGCTGATCGTCTTCCCAACCGGCGCCCGCCGGGACAACGGCTCGCCCACCCCCGCCAGCAGTCCAGGCCGTCGTGCGGTCCACGGGCCCCGGCGCGACCGCCTCGCGCCGGGGCCCGACGCATGTCCGGACGCCTTCTCGCTCCGGCCCACCCCCACTGCGTCGGCCCACCCCGGCCGCACCCCGGGTCGGCTCGAGAGGCCGGTCCCCGGGAACCAGCCTTCGGCCGCCCTCGGCCGCCCGTGTTCGGCGGCGGCCTCGCCCGGGCGCGGTGCGCGTCAAGGCCCCGTCAAGGCCGGGCCGTCACCCGTATGGAGGGCGTCAGGGGCTCCCGTACGCGCCCTTGACGGCTGATTTGCTGCCTCTGCCGGCCGTCCGCCGGTGCCGCGGAGTCCTCCGGTCCCGTCCGCGGCATCTCCCGAAACCACGCTGGTGGAGCCCATGTCCGATCTCATCTACGTCGGTGTCACGGTCGCCGTGTTCGCCGTCATCGCCCTGATCGCGAGGGGGGTGGAGAAGCTGTGAGCGCCGAGAACGTCGCAGGTCTGGTCGTGGCCGTCGCTCTCGTCGGCTACCTCGTCGTCGCGCTGATCTACCCGGAGAAGTTCTGACATGAGCTCCACTCTCGCGGGCTGGCTGCAGGCCCTCGCCCTCGTCGGCGCGCTGGTCCTGTGCTACCGCCCCCTGGGCGACTACATCGCCCGGATCCTGACCACCTCGAAGCACCTCAGAGTCGAGCGCGGCATCTACAGGGTGATCGGTGTCGACGGGGACGCCGATCAGCGGTGGTCGGTGTACCTGCGCTCGGTGCTGGCCTTCTCGGCGGTCTCCGTCCTCTTCCTGTACGGCCTGGTCCGCCTCCAGGGCTACCTGCTGCTGAACCTGGGTGTCCCGCAGATGGCCGGCCACCAGGCCTGGAACACCGCGATCTCCTTCGTCACCAACACCAACTGGCAGTCCTACGCCGGCGAGTCCGCGACGGGCCACCTGGTGCAGATGGCGGGCCTGGCGGTGCAGAACTTCGTCTCCGCGGCCGTCGGCATCGCCGTCGTGGCGGCGCTGATCCGCGGGTTCACCCGCAACCGGACGGACCGGCTGGGCAACTTCTGGGTCGACCTGGTGCGGATCAACCTGCGCCTGCTGTTGCCGATCTCGATCGTGTTCGCGCTCGTGCTGGTGGCGAACGGTGTGATCCAGAACTTCCACGGCTTCCACGAGGTGGCCGACCTCGCGGGCGGCGTGCAGAGGATCCCGGGCGGCCCCGTGGCCTCGCAGGAGGTCATCAAGGAGCTCGGCACCAACGGCGGCGGGTTCTTCAACGCCAACTCGGCGCACCCCTTCGAGAACCCGACCGGCTTCACCAACTGGCTGGAGATCTTCCTGATCCTGCTGATCCCGTTCGCGCTGCCGCGGACCTTCGGCCGGATGGTGGGCGACAACCGCCAGGGCTACGCCATCGCGTCCGTCATGGCGCTCTTCTGGGTCGCCTCGGTGGCGCTGATCACCTTCTTCGAGTCGCAGCACCACGGCGGCGCGCTGCAGGCCGCGGGCGCGGCGATGGAGGGCAAGGAGCAGCGCTTCGGCATCGCCGCCAGTTCGCTGTTCGCGGCGTCGACGACGCTGACCTCGACGGGTGCGGTGGACTCCTTCCACGACTCGTTCTCGCCGCTGGGCGGCGGTGTGACGGTCTTCAACATGATGCTGGGCGAGATCGCGCCGGGCGGTGTGGGTTCGGGCCTGTACGGGATGCTCGTGCTGGCGATCGTGGCGGTGTTCGTGGCCGGTCTGATGGTCGGGCGCACCCCGGAGTACCTGGGCAAGAAGCTCGGCGGGCGGGAGATGAAGTTCGCCTCGCTGTACATCCTGACCACGCCGGCGATCGTGCTGGTGGGTACGGGTGCGGCGATGGCGCTGCCGGGTGAGCGGGCCGGGATGCTGAACTCGGGCGCCCACGGCTTCTCGGAGGTGCTGTACGCCTTCACCTCCGCCGCCAACAACAACGGTTCGGCGTTCGCGGGCATCACCGTCAACACCGACTGGTACGACACGGCGCTCGGTCTGGCGATGGTGTTCGGCCGCTTCCTGCCGATGGTGTTCGTGCTGGCGCTGGCCGGTTCCCTGGCACAGCAGCAGCCGGTCCCGGCCACCCCGGGCACCCTGCCCACTCACAAGCCGCTGTTCGTGGGGCTGCTGTCGGGCGTCGTCCTGATCGTCGTCGGCCTCACCTACTTCCCGGCCCTGGCTCTCGGGCCGATCGCGGAAGGTCTCTCCTGATGTCCACCTCCACGCTCAACCCCGCACCGGCCGACGAGGCCGAGACCGCCGCCATGCCGCACAGAGTCTCCAGCGGTCTGCTCGACCCGAAGCTGATCGTCTCCTCGCTGCCGGACGCCGTGCGCAAGCTCGACCCCCGGGTGATGGTCAAGAACCCGGTCATGTTCGTGGTCGAGGTCGGCTCGGTGGTCACCACCGTCTCCGCGATCGCCGACCCGTCGGTGTTCGCCTGGGCGATCACCGTGTGGCTCTGGCTCACCACGGTGTTCGCCAACCTGGCGGAGGCCGTCGCCGAGGGCCGCGGCAAGGCGCAGGCCGACACCCTGCGCAAGACCAAGACCGAGACCAAGGCCCGTCGCCTGCTGGACTGGCCGAAGAGCCAGGCCGAGGAGGAGGTGCCCGGTACCGCGTTGCGGCTCGGTGACCACGTCGTCGTGGAGGCCGGACAGATCATCCCGGGCGACGGCGACGTCGTCGAGGGCGTCGCCTCGGTGGACGAGTCGGCGATCACCGGTGAGTCCGCGCCGGTCATCCGGGAGTCCGGCGGCGACCGCAGCGCCGTCACCGGCGGCACGAAGGTGCTGTCCGACCGGATCGTGGTGAAGATCGCCTCGGAGCCCGGCAAGTCGTTCATCGACCGGATGATCGCCCTGGTCGAGGGCGCCGCCCGGCAGAAGACGCCGAACGAGATCGCGCTCAACATCCTGCTGGCCTCGCTGACCATCGTCTTCCTGGTCGCGGTCGTCACGCTCCAGCCGATGGCCACCTACGCGGGCGCCCCGCAGTCGATGATCGTCCTGGTCGCCCTGATCGTGGCGCTGATCCCGACCACCATCGGCGCGCTGCTCTCCGCGATCGGCATCGCCGGCATGGACCGGCTGGTGCAGCGCAACGTGCTGGCGATGTCCGGGCGCGCCGTCGAGGCCGCCGGCGACGTCAACACCCTGCTGCTCGACAAGACCGGCACCATCACCCTGGGCAACCGCCAGGCCGCCGAGTTCCTCTCGGTGAGCGGCGTCTCCACGGACGAGCTGGCCGGCGCGGCCCAGCTGTCCTCCCTCGCGGACGAGACGCCGGAGGGCCGCTCGATCGTGGTCCTGGCCAAGACCGCGTACGGCCTGCGGGCCCGCGCCCAGGGCGAGTTGGCCCATGCCACATGGGTCCCGTTCACCGCCCAGACCCGGATGTCGGGCGTCGACCTCGACGAGGCCGACGGGCTCCACCAGGTCCGCAAGGGCGCGGCCGCCGCCGTGTCCAACTGGGTCACCGGGAACGGCGGCCGGGTCACCGACGAGGTGTCCACCCTGGTCGACGGCATCTCCGCCGCGGGCGGCACCCCGCTCGTGGTGGCGACGAAGGTCGGCGACGCCCCCGCCCGCGTCCTCGGCGTCATCCACCTCAAGGACGTCGTCAAGGAGGGCATGCGCGAGCGCTTCGACGAGCTGCGCCGGATGGGCATCAAGACCATCATGATCACGGGCGACAACCCGCTGACCGCCAGGGCGATCGCGGAGGAGGCCGGCGTGGACGACTTCCTCGCCGAGGCCACGCCCGAGGACAAGATGGCCCTGATCAAGAAGGAGCAGGAGGGCGGCAAGCTGGTCGCGATGACCGGCGACGGCACCAACGACGCCCCCGCGCTCGCCCAGGCCGACGTCGGTGTCGCGATGAACACCGGGACCATGGCGGCCAAGGAGGCCGGCAACATGGTCGACCTCGACTCCAACCCGACCAAGCTGATCGAGATCGTGGAGATCGGCAAGCAGCTGCTCATCACCCGCGGCGCGCTGACCACCTTCTCCATCGCCAACGACGTGGCCAAGTACTTCGCGATCATCCCCGCGATGTTCGCCGGGGTCTACCCGGGCCTGAGCCACCTCAACGTCATGGGCCTGCACAGCCCCCAGTCCGCGATCACCTCGGCGATCGTCTTCAACGCCCTGGTCATCATCGGCCTCATCCCGCTCGCCCTGCGCGGCGTGAAGTACCGCCCTGCGGACGCCAGTTCACTGCTCCGGCGCAACATCGGGGTGTACGGCTTCGGCGGGCTGGTGGTGCCGTTCGTCGGCATCAAGCTGATCGACCTGATCGTCCAGTTCATCCCCGGCCTCGGCTGACGCGGGGAAGGAGAGGAACACCATGTCCAAGCCCCTGCCGACGACCGTCCGCACCCACGTCACCGCGCTGCGCGCGCTGGTGGTGCTCACGGTGATCCTCGGGATCGCCTACCCGCTGCTGGTCACCGGGATCAGCCAGGTCGCGTTCAGTGACAAGGCCAACGGCTCGATGGTGAAGGCCGACGGCAAGGAGGTCGGTTCCAGCCTGCTCGGCCAGAACTTCGACCTGCCCAAGGCCAACCCGGACGACCCGAAGGAGGAGCCCAAGCCGGACCCGAAGTGGTTCCAGCCCCGGCCCTCCGCCAACAACTACGCCGGCGACAACTCGGGCGCCTCCAACCAGGGCCCGAACAGCGACGACCTGCTGAAGGCCGTCAACGACCGCCGCGCCGCCGTCGCCGCGTTCGACGGCGTCGACCCGGCGAGCGTGCCGGCCGACGCGCTGACCGCCTCCGGCTCCGGCCTCGACCCGCACATCTCGGTCGCCTACGCCAAGGAGCAGGTCAACCGGGTCGCCAGGGAGCGCAACCTGCCGGCCGACAAGCTGGACCAGCTGATCGCCAGGTACACCGAAGGCCGCTCGCTCGGCTTCCTCGGCCAGGAGGGCGTCAACGTCGTCCTCCTCAACAGGGCGCTCGACGAGCAGAAGTGACCGGGACAGCCGAGAACAGCCGAGGGAAGGATTCAGCAGTGGCACCACGGCGAATCCGAGGGTGACCGGTCCGGCCCGGCGCGGGAGGATGCCTCCCGCGCCGGGTCGGCCATCCCCGCACGCGCACGCGCACGCACCACCCGGCCGTCACCTCACGATGATGGAAAGAGCAGCGCCCATGGCCCGCGACCTCACCCCCGGCACCGTGCACCGCCGCGGCCGGCTGAGGGTGTACCTCGGTTCCGCCCCGGGGGTCGGCAAGACCTACCGGATGCTGGACGAGGCCCGGCGCAGACAGCAGCGCGGGGCCGACGTCGTGGTCGGCTACATCGAGTGCCACGGGCGCCGCCACACCGAGGGCATGCTGGCCGGCCTGGAGGTCCTGCCGAGGGCCCGCCGCTCCTACCGGGACGCCGAATTCGAGGAGATGGACCTCGACGCTGTGCTCGCCCGCCGCCCTTCCGTGGTGCTGGTCGACGAACTGGCGCACACCAACATCCCCGGCGGCCGCAACGCCAAGCGCTGGCAGGACGTCGAGGAACTGCTCGCCGCCGGGATCGACGTCATCACCACCGTCAACGTCCAGCACCTGGAATCGCTGAACGACGTCGTCCAGAAGATCACCGGCATCCCGCAGCGCGAGACCGTCCCGGACGAGGTCGTCCGCCGGGCCGACCAGATCGAACTCGTCGACATGGCCCCGCAGGCGCTGCGCCGCCGCATGGCCCACGGCAACGTCTACAAAGCGGAGAAGGTGGACGCCGCGCTCTCCAACTACTTCCGGGTCGGCAACCTCACCGCCCTGCGCGAACTCGCCCTGCTGTGGGTCGCCGGGCGGGTCGACGAGGGCCTGCGCGACTACCGGGCCGACCACAGGATCGACCGGGTCTGGGAGACCCGCGAACGCGTCGTGGTCGCCCTCACCGGCGGCCCGGAAGGCGAGACGATCATCCGCCGCGCCGCCCGGATCGCCGACCGCACCGCCGGCGGCGACCTGCTGGCCGTCCACGTCTCCCGCAGCGACGGACTGGCCGGCGCCTCCTCCGGCGCCCTCGCCCAGCAACGGCAGCTGGTCGAGTCCCTCGGCGGCAGCTACCACGTGGTCGTCGGCGACGACATCCCCACCGCGCTGCTCGCCTTCGCCCGCGCCCACGACGCCACCCAACTGGTGCTGGGCACCAGCCGCCGCGGCCGGATCAACCGCTTCCTCACCGGCCCCGGCACCGGGCAGACCACCGTCGACGCCTCCGAGGACATCGACGTCCACATGGTCACCCACGAGTTCACCGGCCGCGGCCGGCTGCCCGCGCTCGGCCGCCGCCACTCCAGGCGCCGCACCGTCGTCGGCTACCTCGCCGGGTTCGTGCTGCCCTGGCTGCTCACCGCCGTGCTCTCCCAGGCGCACGCCACCGTCAACCTCACCACCGACGCGCTGATCTTCCAGCTCGGCGTGGTCATCGTCGCCCTGCTCGGCGGCGCCGTGTCCGCGCTGCTGGCCGCCCTCATCGCCTCGGTGCTGCTGAACTACTACTTCATCCCGCCGGTGCACAGCCTGACCATCGGCGAGACCAACAACATCGTCGCCCTGGTGGTGTTCGCCGCCATCGCGCTCACCGTCTCCACCGTGGTCGACCACGCCGGCCGGCTCACCACCCGGGCCGCCCGGGCCACCGCCGAGGCGGAGACCCTCTCCACCCTGGCCGGCAGCGTGCTGCGCGGCGCCGACGCGCTGCCCGCCCTGATGGAGAAGTCCCGCACGGCCTTCGGCATGCGGACCGTCGCACTGCTCTCCCGCACCGGCGGCGAGGTGCTCGCCCACAGCGAGGACGAACACCCGGACGACGGCGACGGACCGACCGAGACCACCGAGGTCCCGGTCGGCGCCGACGCCCTGCTGGTCCTCACCGGCCGCCGGCTCCCAGCCGCCGACCAGCGCGTGCTCACCGCCTTCGCCGCCCACGTCGGCGCCGCCCTGGAACGCGAGCGGCTGGCCGTGGCCGCCGCCGAGGTCGAGCCGATCAAGGCCGCCGACCGGATGCGCACCGCCCTGCTCGCCGCCGTCAGCCACGACCTGCGCACCCCGCTCGCCGCCGCCCGCGCCTCGGTCGGCTCACTGCGCAGCCCGGACGTCGAGTTCTCCCCCGAGGACCAGTCCGAACTCCTCGCCACCGCCGACGAGTCGCTGGCCAAGCTCACCCGCCTGGTCGACAACCTGCTCGACATGAGCCGCCTCCAGGCCGGCGCCCTCACCCTCCACCTCACCGAGACCCACCTGGACGAGATCCTGCCCAGGGCACTCGACAGCCTCCCCGACCCGTACGGCCGGACCGGGTCGGCGGACCTCACCGTCGACCTGGAGGAGGGCGCCCCGCCGGTGCTCGCCGACCCGCCCCTGCTGGAACGCGTCCTCGCCAACGTGATCACCAACGCGCTGCGCCACAACGCGCCGGGCGCACCCGTCGTGGTCACCGCCAGCCATCACGCCGACCTGGTCGAGATCCGGGTGATCGACCGCGGCCCGGGCATCGCCCGCGAGGACCGGGACCGGGTCTTCCTGCCCTTCCAGCGGCTCGGCGATACCGACAACACCACCGGCGTCGGCCTCGGCCTCGCCCTCTCCCGCGGCCTCGCCGAGGCCATGGGCGGCAGCCTGGAGGTCGAGGACACCCCCGGGGGCGGCACCACCATGCTGCTCACCCTGCCCGCCGCCACCGAGCTGGCCGCACCCGCGGAGGAGCCGCCGAACCATGAGTGACCGCGACGACCGCGACGCCCAGGACTGCCGCGATGCCGGGGACGGCCGGGACGGCGGGGACGGCCAGGACGGCCGGGACCGCGGAGGCACCCGGGAGCCTCGAGGCACCCGGGACGGCCGGGAGGCGCCGGACGAGCGGACGGCCGACCAGCGGTGCGTCCTGATCGTCGACGACGAGCCCGCCCTGCTGCGCACCCTGCGGATCAACCTCAGCGCCCGCCAGTACGCCGTCCGCACCGCCGCCACCGGCGGCGAGGCGCTCGACCGGGCAGCGCGCTCCGCCCCCGACGCCGTCCTGCTCGACCTCGGACTGCCCGACATCGACGGCATGGACGTGCTGCGCGGGCTGCGCACCCGCAGCGCGGTGCCGATCATCGTGCTCTCCGGCCGGACCGACGCCGCCGACCGGATCGGTGCCCTGGACGCGGGCGCCGACGACTTCCTCGTCAAGCCGTTCCTGATGGACGAGCTGCTGGCCCGGCTGCGCGCGGTGCTCCGGCGCCGGTCGAGCGGCGCCCCGCTGGGCCGGCCGGTGATCGGCGACCACACCGTCGACCTCGCGGCCACCACGGTGACGGGGCCGGGCGGCCCGGTGCGGCTCACCCCGACCGAGTGGCGGATCCTCGGCCTGCTGCTCGCCAACCCCGGCCGACTGGTGCCCGGGCGGCAGATCCTGCGCGAGGTCTGGGGCCCGGCCCAGGAGACGCGCGGCAACTACCTGCGGGTCTACCTGGCCGGGCTCCGCCGCAAGTTGGAGCGCGACCCGGCCCGCCCGCGCCATCTGATCACGGAGCCGGGAATCGGATACCGCTACGTGCCCTGAGGCGTCAACGGCCCGTCAACATCGCCCGCCGCGGCGACAGGAGGGCGTCAAGGGCGGCCCGGTACGGTGTTCCGTGGGCGTAGCGTCGGAGCCGAACGAGCGGTCCTGCTCCGTGTGGGGGAGATCGGGGCCGCTCCAGCCGCCGTTCCAGGCGGCCAGCAAGGTGGGGAAGGGGCGCGTGGCACACGTCGCGCGCCCCTTGGCTGTCCGCCGCCCCCGGTCCCCGGTCCCCGATCCCCGGTCGCCGGCCCGCGGTCCCGGCTCCCGGCCCTTCCGTTCCCCGGCCCCTCCGTCCCCCCCCCGGGCCGGACGTCTCGGTGCCGGTCTCAGCCGTCCGCGCCACCGGACTGCCGGGGCAGCGCCAGTGCCACGGTGTCCGCGAACTCCCGTACCGCGCTGGTCCGGCTGACCACCCGGCCGCTGTGCACCACCAGCCGGCTGTGCCCGCCCGCGAGCGCCCCGGCCAGGCTGTCCCCGCGCACCGCCAGCAGCTCCGCGGGGAAGCCCGCGTCCACCCGGACCGGCGGCAGCCCGAGCACCCCCCGGGCCTGGTTCGCCACCGCGTCGTACGCCTCCTCCGGGCCCAACTCCCCGCCCGCAGCCAGCAGGTAGGCCGACTCCAGCGGATCGGCCCGGCCGACCGGATTGGACTGGTCCCGCAATGCGCCGCTGCCCGCCGCCAGCGGCACCCGGGCCGAGGCCAACTCCCGTACCAGGCCCGGCCGCAGACCGGTGGCCCGGCCCTCCAGGCCGGTGCAGCCGCCGTTCTGCGGCAGGCAGACCACCCGCACCCCGCTGGTCGCCAGCACGGTGGAGGCGCCCCGGGGCAGCGCGCCGCACGGGCCGAGCGTCACCCGCGGCCGCAGTGGCGCCAATGCCCCTGTCAGTCGGGCCAGTTGGGCCGCGTCGCCGGCCGTGGTGTGCAGGTCCACCGGGCAGTCCAGCTCCCGGGCCGCCTCCAGCAGCAGCTGGACGTACCCGGCCGGATCCGGGTCCAGCTCGGGGCAGCCGCCTGCCGCCGTGGCGCCCAGTTTGAGCGCCTCGCGCAACTGCGCCCGCCCGTCCGCACCGGCCCGCCCGGTGAGCAGCCGGGGCATCGCGACCGCCTGGAGCTCGGCGAGGCCCCGGAGCGCCTGCCGGGCGGTGAGCACCGCCTCCAGCCGGCTCAGCCCGTGCACGTCGCCGATCCGGACGTGGGTGCGCTGGGCGGTGGCGCCGTAACCGAGCGAGGTGAGCGCGGCCTCGGTGACCCGTCGGGTGAGGTCGGAGTGGGTCTCCGGCGGCGGGGTGGGCAGGGCGGCGGAGAAGGCGGCGTCGTAGTGGGCGTGCGCTTCGGCGGGGGCCGGGAGCAGCAGGTACCCCTTGAGGTCGATCCGGGCGCCGGTGGTGACGGTGGGTGCGCCGGGCAGGGCGGGCAGCGGGCCGAGGCTGCCGACGGTGCCGACCGCCTGGATCCGGTCGCCGCTGATCCGGACGTCCACCACCCGTCCGTCGGCCAGCCGGGCGCCGGTGAGCAGCAGGACCGGGCCGTGCCCGAGCGGGTTGGCCGCCGGGTTGGGCCCGTGGTGCGGCCCGTCGGCGGCTGCGCTGTCCATCGCCGGCTCCTTCTCGCGCTGGGCCGTGGGGTCCGGTGGGCGGTGGGCTCGACCCCGGGATCGACCGTGGGGATCGGCCCCGGCGGGGATCGGCCGGGGCCCCGACCGATGAGGGTCGAGCCTATGGCGAGAGGCGCCGGGGCGCCGGGAGGCGGGCAATAGTCGTATCGGGTCGGGGCGCAGGCTTCGTCGGCCGGTCGAACGCCCGGCCTTGGATCGACCGTCCGTGCACCTCGCCCACCTGCGGTCTTCGCCCCGGGATACGGATTTCACCTCTGGGCGCGGAACGTGTAATCTCTTCCTCGTTCGCCCCTATAGCTCAGTCGGTAGAGCGTCTCCATGGTAAGGAGAAGGTCTGCGGTTCGATTCCGCATGGGGGCTCTGGTGAGAAGTGGTCAGCTCCGGCTGTGCTGCGGATCACTGTGGCGGTGTAGCTCAGTTGGTAGAGCAAGCGGCTCATAATCGCTGTGTCACCGGTTCAAGTCCGGTCACCGCTACCCCGCGTAGTCGGTCGGGAGATCGCACTCCCGGTCGGCTACTCTTGTTGTGTTCTTATTCGTTGTCCAAGGAAGGCACTCCCGTGGCTGCCACCGACGTCCGCCCGAAGATCACGCTGGCCTGCGTGGAGTGCAAGGAGCGGAACTACATCACCAAGAAGAACCGGCGTAACGACCCGGACCGTCTTGAGATGAAGAAGCACTGCCCCCGCTGCAACTCGCACACCGCGCACCGCGAGACCCGCTGACCCTGTCGCAGGGCTTCGGGCCTGTGTGAATTCAGGTCTTCTGCTCCGGGCCGCATCCCTCAACGGGGGTGCGGCCCGGAGCTTTTTTCGTATCCACCCCGCGTTTCGAGGAGCTGCCATGGCGCTCGACCCCTCCTTCATCGGGCGTAGTTACCCGCCCACCGAGCCGTACGAGGTCGGCCGGGAGAAGATCCGCGAGTTCGCGGTCGCGATCGGGGACGCCAACCCGGCGTACACCGACGCGGAGGCGGCGAAGGCCTTCGGCCACCGGGACGTGATCGCCCCGCCGACCTTCCCGTTCGTGATCACCTACCGCGCGGCCGCCCAGGTGGTCGAGGACCCGGACCTCGGGCTGGACTACAGCCGGGTGGTGCACGGCGACCAGAAGTTCGTCTACACCAGGCCGGTCCAGGCCGGTGACCGGCTGACGGTCGCGGTCACCATCGACAACATCAAGTCGCTGGCGGGCAACGACGTGCTCACCGTGCGTGGTGAGGTGGCGGACGAGAGCGGCGAGCACGTTGTGACGTCCATCATGACGCTGGTGGCCCGGGCCGCCGACGAGGCGGGGGAGTGAGCGGCATGGCGGTCAACTACGACGAGGTCGAGGTCGGCACCGAGCTGCCGGCGCAGTCCTTCCCCGTGACCCGCGCCACGTTGGTGCAGTACGCGGGTGCCTCTGGCGACTTCAACCCGATCCACTGGAACGAGCGGTTCGCGCTGGAGGTCGGCCTGCCGGACGTCATCGCGCACGGCATGTTCACCATGGCCGAGGCGATCCGGGTCGTCACAGACTGGGTCGGCGACCCGGCCGCGGTGGTCGAGTACGGCGTCCGGTTCGTCCGCCCGGTGCCGGTGCCGAACGACGGTGTCGGCGCGGTGATCGAGGTGTCCGCCAAGGTCGCCAAGAAGCTGGACGACCGCCGGGTGCAGGTCGACCTGCTGGCCACCACCGGCGGGCAGAAGGTGCTCGGGATGTCCAAGGCGGTCGTCCGGCTCGCCTGAGCTGCGGATTCCCGCTGACCGGCCGCCCCGGAGCCCGTGCGTCGGGCTCGCGGGGCGGTTTTCGTCCTTGCCTCGATAGTGATTGGTCACTAACTTGGTTCTCATGGCGAGGACGAGCATGCGGATGAGCGCGGAGGAGCGGCGCGAGAGCGTCGTCCGGGCCGCGGTGATCGAATTCGCCAGGAACGGCTACCGGGGCACGTCGACCGAGGCGATCGCCCGTCGGGTCGGCGTCTCGCAGCCGTACCTGTTCCGGCTGTTCCCCGGCAAGCAGGCGATCTTCACCGCGGCCGCCGAGCGCTGCATCGAGGAGACCTGGCGGGTCTTCGACGAGGCGTCGGCCGGGCTGACCGGCGAGGCGGCCGCCGAGGCGATGTCCGAGGCGTACCTGGGTCTGGTCGAGGACGGCGAGCAGCTGATGATGCAGATGCAGCTCTACGTCTCGGTGTTCGCCTCCCGGATGGGCGGCGAGGACGGTGAGGACGGGATCGGCGAGACCGCCCGGCAGCTCTGGGAGGAGCTCTTCGAGCGGGTCAGGCTGCGGATCGGCGGCGACGCGGCGGAGGCCACGGAGTTCTTCGCGTACGGGATGCTGATCAACACGCTGGTCGCCCTGGGCTACCCGCAGGACCACCGGATCTGGGGCGGCTTCGGCGTGCAGAGCAGGGCCGGGCGCGGCGCGGCCGGGCAGGGCCGGGCCGAGTAGCGGGCCGCACGGTGGAGTCCGTGCGGCCCTTCTTCGGGCCCAGAAAGTTATTGATCAATAACTACCTAGGAGCGTGGGGGAACGTCATGACGGAGAAGACAGCCGGGCGGGAGGAGCAGCGGTTCGGCCGCACCGGCATCTGGACCCTGGTGATCACCAGCATCGCGGGATTCATGGCCAGCCTGGACAACCTGGTCGTCACCACCGCGCTGCCGTCCATCCGGGAGGAGCTCGGCGGCGGGCTGTCCGACCTGGAGTGGACGGTCAGCGCCTACACCCTCTCCTTCGCCGTGCTGCTGATGTTCGGCGCGGCCCTCGGCGACCGCTTCGGCCGCCGCCGGATCTTCCTGGTCGGGCTCTCGCTGTTCACCGTCGGCTCCGCCGCGGCCGCCCTGTCGCCGGGCATCGGCGCGCTGATCGCCGCCCGCGCCGTCCAGGGCGCCGGGGCCGCGGTGTCGATGCCGCTCACCCTCACCCTGCTCACCGCCGCGATACCCGCGGCCAGGCGCGGCCTGGCCTTCGGCATCTGGGCCGGCGTCAACGGCCTCGCCATCGCCACCGGGCCGCTGGTCGGCGGCACCCTGACCGAGCACTTCTCCTGGCAGTGGATCTTCTGGGTGAACGTCCCGGTCGGCGTCGTGCTGGTACCGCTGGCCGCGCTGCGGCTGCGCGAGAGCCGGGGCGCCAGCCCGACCCTGGACGTGGTCGGCACCGCACTGGTGAGCCTCGGCCTGTTCGGCGTGGTGCTCGGCCTGATCCGCGGCAACCCCGACGGCTGGACCAGCCCGCTGGTGGTGGCCGCGCTGACCGGCGGCGTCGTGCTGCTGATCGCCTTCGTGCTGTACGAGCAGCGCGGCCCCGAACACCCGATGCTGCCGATGCGGCTCTTCCGCAGCCGGGCCTTCACCGCCGTCAACGCCTCCGGTCTGCTGATGTTCCTCGGAATGTTCGGCTCGATCTTCCTGATCAGCCAGCACCTGCAGACCGTGGGCGGCTACACCCCGCAGGAGGCCGGCATCCGGATGCTGCCGTGGACGGGCATGCCGCTGGTGGTCGCACCGATCGCCGGCGTCCTGGCCGACCGCTTCGGCGGCCGCCCGGTCGTCGTCACCGGACTGGTCCTCCAGGGCCTCGGCCTCGCCCTGTACGGGGCGATCACCGGCTCCCACGCCCACTACGAGTACGGCCCGGTGGTGCCCGCCGTGGTGCTCTGCGGCATCGGGATGTCGCTGTACTTCGCGCCGACCGCCGCCCTGGTGATGGACAGCGTCCGGCCGCACGAGCAGGGCATCGCCTCCGGCGCCAACAACGCGCTCCGGGAGGTCGGAGGCGCGCTCGGCGTGGCCGTGCTGTCGGCCGTGTTCTCGTCCCGGGGCGGTTACGGCTCGGAGCAGGCCTTCGTCGACGGCCTGGTGCCCGCGCTGTACGTCGGCGCGGGGGTGGTGCTGGCGGCGGCGGTCTGCGCGCTGCTGCTGCCGCGCCGGGCGAGGGCGGCGGCCGGTGCGGAGGGTGCGGCCGGTGCGGTCGGTGCGGCCGGTCCGGGGGACGGCGGCCCGGCCGGCCCGGCCGACCCGGTGGACGGTGCGGCCGTCGCGGCGGACGGTGGCGAGCGGGCCGGAGAGCCGGAGACCGAGACGGCCAGGGCCTGAGGGGCGAACGGAGCCGCTTCCCGGAGCCCGCTCCGGAAGGCCCGCCCCCGGAAGGCCGTCCCCCCGACAGCCCCCGGGCAGGCCTTCCCCCGGGAAGCGGCTCCCCGCCGCCCCCGTACGCTGGTGGGCGTGCTGGTAGAAAACGACGCCCCCCTCGCCCCGCTGACCACGCTCCGGCTCGGCGGCCCGGCCCGCCGCCTGGTGACGGCCCACACCGACGACGAGGTGATCGCCGCCGTCCGCGAGGCCGACGCGGCCGGCGAGCCGCTGCTCGTCCTCGGCGGCGGCTCCAACCTGGTGATCGGCGACGCCGGCTTCCCCGGCACGGTCCTGCGGATCGCCACCGCCGGCTTCGCCCTGGACGGCACCGTGCTGGAGCTCGCGGCCGGCGAGGTCTGGTCGGAGGCGGTCACCCGCACCGTCCGCGAGCACGGCCTGGCCGGGATCGAGTTCCTGGCCGGCATCCCCGGCTCGGCCGGGGCCACCCCCGTGCAGAACGTCGGCGCGTACGGCCAGGAGGTCGCCCAGACGATCACCGAGGTGGTCGCGTACGACCGCACCGCCGGCGAGGTGGTCACCCTGACGAACGCCGAGTGCGCGTTCTCCTACCGCCACAGCCGCTTCAAGGCCCGGCCGGACCGCTACGTGGTGCTGCGGGTGCGGTTCGCCCTGGCGGACCACGCCGGGCTCTCCACCCCGGTCAAGTACGCCGAGGTGGCCCGGCACTTCGGCGTGGAGCAGGGCGAGCGGGTGCCGCTGGGGGAGGCGTACGAGGCGGTGCTGCGGCTGCGCTCCGGCAAGGGCATGGTGCTGGACCCGGCGGACCACGACACCTGGTCGGCCGGCTCCTTCTTCACCAACCCGGTGCTCACGGCCGCGCAGTACGAGTCCTTCCGCACCCGCCCGGGCGCCGAGAACGCCCCCGCCTACCCCGCGCCGGAGGGCTGCACCAAGACCTCGGCCGCGTGGCTGATCGACAAGGCGGGCTTCGGCAAGGGCTACGGCAGCGGCCCGGCGACCCTCTCCACCAAGCACACCCTGGCGCTCACCAACCGCGGCTCGGCCACCGCCGAGGACCTGCTGGCGCTGGCCCGGGAGATCCGGGACGGGGTCAGGGAGGCCTTCGGGGTGGAGCTCGTGAACGAGCCGGTGATGGTGGGCGTCAAGCTCTAGGGCACCTAGGACCCGGCCGTCGGGGCGCCGTCGGTGGCGGGGGCGTCCGCCAGCCAGCCGTCGATGTCGGCGAGCAGTTCCTTGCGGACGGCCTCCGGCGCGCACGAGCCGCGCACCGACTGCCGTGCCAGCTCGGCGAGTTCGGCGTCGCTGAAGCCCAGCACGGTTCGCGCCAGGTCGTACTGGTCGGCGAGCCGGCTGCCGAACAGCAGCGGATCGTCCGCGCCGAGCGCCAGCGGCACCCCGGCGTCGAAGAGCCTGCGCAGCGGGACGTCCTCGGGGCGCTCGTAGACGCCGAGCGAGACGTTCGAGGCGGGGCAGACCTCGCAGGTGACCTGACGGTCCGCCAGTCGGGCCATCAGGCGCGGGTCCTCGGCGGCCCGCACGCCGTGGCCGATCCGGCCGGCGCCCAGGTCGTCCAGGCAGTCCCGGACGGACTCCGGCCCGGCCAGCTCGCCGCCGTGCGGGGCGGCCAGCAGCCCGCCCTTGCGGGCGATGGCGAAGGCCCGGTCGAAGTCCCGGGCCAGACCGCGGCGCTCGTCGTTGGAGAGGCCGAAGCCGACCACCCCGTGATCGGCGTACCGGACGGCGAGCCGGGCCAGCGTCCGGGCGTCCATCGGGGACTTCATCCGGTTGGCCGCGACCAGCACCCGGATGCCCACCCCGGTGGCGTCGGCGGCGTGCTCCACCGCGTCCAGGATCAGTTCCAGTGCGGGGATGAGCCCGCCGAGCCGCGGTGCGTAGGAGGTCGGGTCGACCTGGATCTCCAGCCAGCGGGAGCCGTCCCGCTTCTCGTCCTCCGCCGTCTCCAGGACCAGCCGACGGATGTCCGACTCGTCGCGGAGCACGGAGCGGGCGGTGTCGTACAGGCGCTGGAAGCGGAACCAGCCGCGTTCGTCGGTGGCCCGCAGCCGGGGCGGCTCGCCGGAGCTGAGCGCCTCCGGCAGCCGGACGCCGTGCTTGGCGGCCAGCTCCAGCAGGGTGGCGGGCCGCATCGAGCCGGTGAAGTGCAGGTGCAGGTGGGCCTTCGGGAGGCCCCTGACGTCTCGCGGGTTCAACAGGCGTTCCATTCGCCGATACTGCCGTATGCGACCCCCGAACGGGAACCGCCCCCTTCCCATCCCCCGAAGGGGTGAAAGGGGGCGGTGTGCCGGGTGAATCCCGAACGTCGCATTGACATCCCGGATCGGAGCCCCGTCAGGGGCGGACCTCAGTCGCGGGCCTCGCCGAGCAGCTTCTGGATCCGGCTGACGCCCTCGACCAGGTCGGCGTCGCCGAGCGCGTAGGAGAGCCGCAGGTAGCCGGGGGTGCCGAAGGCCTCGCCCGGGACGACCGCGACCTCGGCCTCGTCCAGGATCAGGGCGGCCAGCTCACCGGAGGTCTGCGGGCGCTGGCCGCGGATCTCCTTGCCCAGCAGGCCCTTGACCGACGGGTAGGCGTAGAAGGCGCCCTCGGGCTCGGGGCAGTAGACGCCCTCGATCTCGTTGAGCATCCGCACGATGGTCTTGCGGCGGCGGTCGAAGGCGGCGCGCATCTCGGCCACCGCGTCCAGGTCGCCCGCGACGGCGGCCAGCGCGGCGCGCTGGGCGACGTTGGAGACGTTCGACGTGGCGTGCGACTGCAGGTTGGTGGCGGCCTTGATCACGTCCTTGGGGCCGATCACCCAGCCCACCCGCCAGCCGGTCATGGCGTAGGTCTTGGCGACGCCGTTGACCACGATGCACTTGTCGGCCAGCTCGGGCAGCAGGGCGGGCAGCGAGGTGAAGGTCGCGTCGCCGTAGACCAGGTGCTCGTAGATCTCGTCGGTGAGCACCCACAGGCCGTGCTCCAGGGCCCAGCGGCCGATCGCCTCGGCCTCGGCCTCGGTGTAGACCGCGCCGGTCGGGTTGGACGGCGAGACGAAGAGCACCACCTTGGTGTTCTCGGTGCGGGCGGCCTCCAGCTGCTCGACCGAGACCTTGTAGCCGGTGGTCTCGTCCGACACGACCTCCACCGGGACACCGCCGGCCAGCTGGACCGACTCCGGGTAGGTGGTCCAGTACGGGGCCGGGATGATGACCTCGTCGCCCGGGTCCAGGATCGCGGCGAAGGCCTCGTAGATGGCCTGCTTGCCGCCGTTGGTGACCAGCACCTGGGAGGCGTCCACCTCGTAGCCGGAGTCGCGCAGCGTCTTCGCGGCGATCGCGGCCTTCAGCTCGGGCAGGCCACCCGCCGGGGTGTAACGGTGGTTCTTCGGGTCGCGGCAGGCCTCGACGGCCGCCTCGACGATGTAGTCCGGCGTGGGGAAGTCGGGCTCGCCGGCACCGAAGCCGATCACCGGACGGCCGGCCGCCTTGAGGGCCTTGGCCTTGGCGTCCACGGCGAGGGTCGCGGACTCGGCGATCGCGCCGATCCGGGCGGAGACCCGGCGGTCGGCGGGGCGGATGGACTGGTCGGGCTGCGGGGTGGAAGCGCTCATGCCTGCATCGTCGCAGAACCGGGACGGACCGGGCATCGTGGTTCCAGTATCCGTACGGCCCCGTCCGCATCCCGGCCCCCGCCGATCCGCCGGTGGCCGCGCCGCCCGGCCGGACATCCGTCGGGCCGGGCGGCGTCCCGGAAGAAGAGGTTCGACCAAACAGCCCTCGACCACGTACACTCGCTGCTCGACGGCCCACCGAAAACGACCGGAGCTTTCACCGCCTGTACAGACGGCGGGGGGAGATGCGGTAGGTTGGTCGCGACAGGAGCCGCGAGGTTCTGTAGGGCAATAGCTCAATTGGTAGAGCACCGGTCTCCAAAACCGGCGGTTGGGGGTTCGAGTCCCTCTTGCCCTGCTGCTTGATCCGTTATCAGCCCGTTCGCTCCACAGAGCGAGCGGGCTTGATGCGGAGAGGGCACCGATCAGCACCGCTTAAGCCGACCGCTCGTGCCTCAAACGGGTACGCAGGTGATGTTGGCCGGACCCGGATTCAGGTGAGGACGAGTGACGGAGACCACGGGCTCCACCGCAACGCCTGAGAGCGGCAACCCCGAGGGGACCGACGGCGCCGCCGAGACCACGTCCGTCGAGGGCGGGAAGAAGTCCGGCAAGAAGAAGTCCGGCAAGCGGGCCAAGAAGGGCCTGTTCGCCCGGATCGGCCTGTTCTACCGCCAGATCATCGCCGAACTGCGCAAGGTCGTCTGGCCCACCCGGAGCGAGCTCACCAACTACACCGCCGTCGTGGTGACCTTCGTCGTGGTCGTGATGGGCCTCGTCTACGGCCTCGACTACGGCTTCGCGAAGCTCAGCCTGTTGGTCTTCGGCTGATCCGAGCGCCCCACCTTCGAAGCGACTCCCGACCCGGGCCGAATCCTCGGCCCGGGTCGAGCTGTCGGCGGTGGACGTACGCGCGCGTACCGTGGACTCGGTACTGTTGAAGTCTCCGAGGCCTGTCCTGGCGCCCGCGCGAGCGGTCGCGCGCCGGTCCGGTTCCGGAGCGCGCCACCTTCACCATCTCCAGGAAAGAAGCAGCCACCGTGTCTGAGTCCCCCCTGTACGACGCCGACGAGACCGTCCGCGAGGCGGATGTCGCCGCCGAGCTGGACGCGGCCGAGCTGGCTGACGACGCCGACTCCGCCGAGCAGATCGTGGACGCCTCGGACAGCGACGAGGACGAGGTCGAGGCGTACGACGAGGCCGAGGCCGGCGAGCCCGCCGAGGAGGCCGCGCTGCACGTCGAGGGCGACGAGGAGCCCGCCGCCGACGCGTCGGTCGCCGAGGAGTCCGTCGAGGAGCCCGTCGAGGACGAGGCGGAGGCCGAGGTCGACCCGGTCGCCAAGTTCCGCGAGGACCTGCGCTTCATGCCGGGCGAGTGGTACGTGATCCACACCTACGCGGGTTACGAGAACCGGGTGAAGCAGAACCTGGAGCAGCGCGCCGTCTCGCTGAACGTCGAGGAGTACATCTTCCAGGCCGAGGTGCCGCAGGAGGAGGTCGTCCAGATCAAGAACGGCGACCGCAAGACCATCCGCCAGAACAAGCTTCCCGGCTACGTCCTGGTGCGCATGGACCTCACCCCCGAGTCCTGGGGCGTCGTGCGCAACACCCCGGGCGTCACCGGCTTCGTCGGCAACGCCTACGACCCGTACCCGCTGACCCTGGACGAGGTCGTCAAGATGCTCGCCCCGGACGTCGAGCGCCAGGCCGCCAAGGAGGCCGGCAAGCCCTCGCCGGTCAAGCCGAGCGAGATCCAGGTGCTGGACTTCGAGGTCGGCGACTCGGTCACCGTCACCGACGGCCCGTTCGCGACCCTCCAGGCGACCATCAACGAGATCAACCCCGACTCGAAGAAGGTCAAGGGCCTGGTCGAGATCTTCGGCCGGGAGACCCCGGTCGAGCTCTCCTTCGACCAGATCCAGAAGAACTAGCCCCACGTCTTCGGATCCGGGGCGGGGCCGAGGGGCCCCGCCCCGGATCCGTTTTGGTCCAGCGGCGCAGACGCGTTAGCCTGGTCCGATGTGTGTGCTGGCGGCCGGGTGTCGCCCCGGTTCCGTACACACCAGCAATCACCTCTCGGAAGGACCCGGAGAGACATGCCTCCCAAGAAGAAGAAGGTCACGGGGCTTATCAAGCTCCAGATCAACGCCGGTGCGGCCAACCCGGCGCCGCCGGTCGGCCCCGCGCTGGGCCAGCACGGCGTCAACATCATGGAGTTCTGCAAGGCCTACAACGCGGCGACCGAGTCGCAGCGCGGCATGATCGTGCCGGTGGAGATCACGGTCTACGAGGACCGTTCCTTCACCTTCATCACGAAGACGCCGCCGGCCGCGCGCCTCATCCTGAAGGCCGCCGGTGTCGAGAAGGGCTCCAGCGAGCCGCACAAGACCAAGGTCGCCAAGCTCACCAGCGCCCAGGTCCGCGAGATCGCCACCACCAAGATGCCCGACCTCAACGCCAACGACCTGGACGCGGCGGAGAAGATCATCGCCGGCACCGCCCGGTCGATGGGCATCACCGTCGAGGGCTGATCAGCCCCCGTCCCGTCAGGGGCACACCGGCTCAGCCGTCCCCCGTGGTAGGGCCTGCGCGGGCCCGTTGACTACCACAACTCCAATCACCATTCAGGAGCAGCAGTGAAGCGCAGCAAGGCTCTGAAGGCCGCGGACGCCAAGGTCGACCGCGAGCGCCTCTACGCCCCCCTCGAGGCCGTCCGCCTCGCCAAGGCGACCAGCACCACCAAGTTCGACGGCACCGTTGAGGTCGCCATGCGTCTGGGCGTCGACCCGCGCAAGGCCGACCAGATGGTCCGCAGCACCGTGATCCTCCCGCACGGCACCGGTAAGACCGCTCGGGTCCTGGTCTTCGCGACCGGCGAGCGTGCCGAGGCCGCGCGTGCTGCGGGTGCCGACATCGTCGGTGCCGACGAGCTGATCGACGAGGTCGCGAAGGGCAAGCTGGACTTCGACGCCGTCGTCGCCACCCCGGACCTCATGGGCAAGGTCGGCCGCCTGGGCCGTGTGCTCGGTCCCCGTGGTCTGATGCCGAACCCGAAGACCGGCACCGTGACCCCGGACGTCGCCAAGGCTGTCAACGACATCAAGGGCGGCAAGATCGAGTTCCGCGTCGACAAGCACTCGAACCTGCACTTCATCATCGGTAAGGTCTCCTTCACCGACGAGCAGCTGGTCGAGAACTACGCCGCCGCGCTGGACGAGGTGCTCCGCGCCAAGCCGTCCGCCGCCAAGGGCCGCTACATCAAGAAGACCGCGTTCTCGACCACCATGGGCCCCGGTGTCCAGGTGGACCCGAACCGCACCCGCAACCTCCTCGTCGAGGAGGACCCGGCCGCGGTCTGAGCCCCAGCGCTCCGGAGCAGTCCGCACGGCGGGCCCGTACCCCCTTCACCGGGGGTGCGGGCCCGCCGTCGTGCGTGGGGAAGGCGTCGATCGAGGCGACGTCGAAACGGTTGCCGGATCGGGACATCCGCGAATGCGAACGTTTGCCCGGACCGTCGTACGCTCTGCCGGTCAGATCATGTGGAGAACCTGTGACCGCAGGAGTGTGCCGTGCCGCCCGCCCTTCGCCCCGCCGCGCTCGCAGCGGCCCTGCTGCTGCTCGGTGCCGGCACCGGCTGCAGCGTCCTGGCCGCCCCCGGCATCGCCGTCCCCGGTGAGCCGGCGCCGGTGCCGCCCCGGCAGGTGGTGCTCGCGGCCGCCCAGGCACTGGACGACACCGGCGGCGCCCGGATCGACGTGGTGCGGGAGGGGCCGGACGGCAGGCGCACCGCCGGCGGCACCCTGGCCTGGGGCGACCGGGACGAGGCCGAGCTGACCGTCGCCGACGAGCTCGGGTCCGGGCGGCTGACCCTGCGGGACGGCGCGATCGACCTCGCCTACCAGGGCGGCCCCGACAAGCACGCGGACCGCGCCACCGCCGAGTCGCTCGACCCGAAGGCCGGCGCCGACCCGGAGGGCTACGCGGGCGGCTGGACCACCGCGCTGATCACCGACCCGGGCAGCCGGGCGTACGCGATCGCCCAGACCGACCGGCTGAGCTCGCTCGGCGGCGAGCAGCTGGACGGGATGACCGTCGCGCACTACCGGGGATCCGCGCCGGTGGCCCAACTCTTCGGCGCGGAACGGCAGCTGAGCCCGCAGCGGCTCGCCCCGACGGTCGACTGGTACCGGCAGCGCGGGGTGGCGGAGATCGGCTACGACCTGTGGATCGGGCCGGGCCAGCGGTTGTTGAGGCTGCGCGAGACGGTCCGCGGCAGTGCCGGAACCACGGTGACCACGACCGACGTCTCAGCCTCCGCGGCCGGGGATCCGTCGACCGCCGCCGGGAATGCGCCGACCGGCGCGGGGGATGCACCGACCGCCGTGGGGGATGCACCGACCACCGCGGCCGGGTGAGGGGAGCGGGATATCCGGTGCGGCGCCGATCGGGTGATCCGTTAGAGTCCGCGTGAGAAGAAGCTGAGAATCGGCTCTTCCGAAAACCTGAATCGCTACGGGGGGTACCTTCCATGCGCGCTGTGCGCCTCGCCTCGACCGCTGTCACCGCCGCGGTCCTGCTGGCCGCTCTCACCGCCTGCGGCAGCGGCAGCGGCAAGAGCGGCGACGACGCCAAGAGCCCCGACGCCAAGAGTGCCTCGACCAAGGACCCGGGCTCCCTGGCGGCCGCGCTGACCGGCGACCCGAAGGCCGCGCTGGCCGCCGCCGCCCTGGTGATGCAGAAGGCCGGCAACGGCAAGGTCGCCATGATCACGCCGGACAGCTCCCAGCCCGGCGGCGCCGGCACCGCCGACTGGAAGGACCCGGGCAAGGCCTCCGTGGACCTCACCAGCGACATGGAGGGCAAGAAGCTCAAGGTCCGGGTGATCGGGACGGACGCCTACGTCGGCGGCGACGACACCGCAGCCCCGGCGCTGGGCGGCAAGCACTGGGTCAAGGTGCCCGCCTCCGAGGAGATGGGCAGCGCCTTCCTGGTGATGGGTCAGATGATGAACCCCGTCGCCCAGCTCACCGTCGCCGGCCAGAGCGGCAAGCCGAGCAAGGTCGGCGAGGAGACCGTGGACGGCGTCCGGACCACCCACCTGCGGGCGGTCGAGGACACCTCGGTCCTGGTGGCCGGGATGACCTCGCTCTCCGCCGAGCAGCGCCAGTCCGTCGAGAAGACGCTGGAGGAGGACGGCAAGACCCTCACCATCGACTTCTGGCTGAACGACAAGCAGGAACTCGTGAAGTACCGGGAGTACGGCGACACCAACGGCGAGTCGAAGGCCGTCACCGTCACGTACTCGGACCTGGGCAAGGGCGCGAAGTTCGAGGCGCCCGCCGCCGGCGACCTCGGGTCCCCGGCGGACCTGCTCAAGCTGCTCGGCTGACGGCGGGCCACCGGCCCGCCCGCACCGCCGACCGGCTCACGCCCCCGGGCGCACCGTGCGCCCGGGGGGTTCTCGAGGGGGGAACCCATGGCTGGAACCCGCAACACCGCCCTGGCCGTCGTGCTCGCCGCGCTGGCCCTGACCGCGACCGCCTGCAACAGCGACGACGGCAAGAGCGCGGCCCCGGCCGCGCCGGGCTCGGCCGCCGCCGCGAACACCCCGTCCACCGCGCCGACCTCCGCCGCCCCGGTGAAGGTGAGCCCGGCGGCCTACCTGGAGCAGGTCACCCAGAAGGTGAGCGCCGCCAAGTCGGCCAAGGTCGACGAGGCGATCACGATCGGCCCGATCGCCATGAAGGGCACCGGTGCGATGTCCTGGGCCGACGGTCTCCAGGGCGAGCTCACGATGGACTTGTCCGGCTCCCCCATGGGGCAGGCCCTCGCGAAGATCACCGGCAGCGACTCCGCGCCGTACCGCTTCGCCAAGGACGGCATGTACCTGCGCCTCGGCGGCGAGGCGGTGGACGCGCTGGGCGGCCGCCACTGGATGCACTACAGCCAGGCCGACCAGGCCAAGGCCACCGGGGGCAGCTCCGACCAGCTGAAGGACGCGGACCCGGTCGAGGGCGTGCGGGCGCTGATCGCCACCGGCAAGGTGACGGAGGTCGGCCAGGAGACCGTGGCCGGAAAGGCGACCACCCACTACTCCGGTGTGCTCGACCTGAACGACATCACCGCGGCGGCCGGCAAGGGCATGACCCAGCAGCAGCTCGACCAGCTCAAGGAGAAGCTGAGGACCGCCGGCATCTCCAAGGAGACGATCGACGTCTGGGTCGACGCCGACCAGCTGGTCGTCCAGCGCACCGAGACCGGCGACACCAAGGCCGGCGCGTTCAAGGCCTCCGTCCTCTACTCGGACTACGGCGTGGCGGTCGACACCACCGCGCCGGACCCCTCCGACACCGTGGAGGCGTCCGAGCTGCAGAAGCTCGCGGGCACAGCCGGCTGACCGCGGCCGGACGTACGGCCGTCCGGAGGCGGTCGAATCGCTGAGGCTTCCCCAGGGGGCCACCACCCCTCGATCCCGGTCCGGATGGCAAGGTGGCCGGGTGAGAGAGGAACGGACGATGGCGGGACGGCAGCGGCTGGCGGCGCTGGCCGCCGTGGTCGTGCTCGCGGCCGGGCTGACCGGGTGCGGCGGGGGCGGCAGAGCCGCCGTGACGCCCTCCGGCAGTCCGACCTCCGCCGGCGCCCCGTCGACCGGTGCGACGCCGACCGGGCCCGCCAAGCCGACCGACCGGTCGCCGCACGGGGTGCTGCTCTCCGCCGAACTGGCCATGCAGACCGCCCGCCGGGCGAAGGTCAGCTACCGGCTGGGCGCGGACGCCGGCTACGGCCCGCTGTTCTGGGCGCCCAAGACGGCGCTGCAGGTCAAGCGCTCCACCCCGGCCGACGCCGAGCAGCTGATCGTCGTGGACACCGTCGCCTACCAGGGCGGCGACGCCGCGACCGCCGCCCGCAACGGGGGCCGGCACTGGGAGCGCTTCTCCGTCCCGCCCGGCCCGGACGGCCGCAAGGAGGTCCCGTACGCGGGGCTGATCGACCTGCTGAACCCGGTGGAGGCGCTGACCGCGGCCACCGCCGACGGTGTGGACCCGGCCTTCGTCGGCGAGGAGAAGCTCGAGGACTCGACCGTCGAGCACTACCGGGTGACCACCACCGCCGAGCGGTACGCGGCCGCCCAGACCCAGCTGAGCCAGGCCCGGCGGGACGGCCTGCGGGCGGCCCTGGCACCGGGCGGTTCGCTCTCGCTCACCGTGGACCTCTGGCTGAACGACAAGGACCAGCTGGTCCGCCTCCAGCGCACCGGCACCGGGGACAGCGGCCGGGCCGACGACTCCGTGGTCTACTCCGACCTCGCCGGGCCGCTGCTCTCGGCCCAGGCCCCGGCCGAGACGGACACCGTGGACACCGGGGTCCGGACGGTCTCCCCGCTGGCCCGCTGAGGGGCGCCGGCGCTCCGTGCGGCCGCCGGAGGTCCGAGGGACGCGGAGATCCGCCGAGGGTCCACCGACCCGTCCGGGGTTCACCCGTCCGAGGGCGATTTGCGCCGTACGAACGAGTCCGGCTACTGTGGCGGAAGCCAAAGACCGCTGGTTGTCGCCGTGCGCCCGTCAGGGAGCCGGTGGCCGAAGGATCTGTGCCCAGCACAGGCAGCCCGCGCAGGTGTGTTTGGAGCTTGGACTTCCGGTCCCGCGTCCGCGCGGTCGCCGTCGAGGTCGTGGAGAGCCCCGTGCGCCCTGCGCACCGGGGCTCGTTGCATTTCGCAGGAGCTTTCCTTCCGTCCCGGCCGGTTCGAGGCGTGAATGGTCGACTTTCGCGGTCGGCCGGACTTCGACATCACGGAAGGAGGCGTAAGCCTATGGCCAGGCCCGACAAGGCTGCCGCCGTCGCCGAGATCACGGACAAGTTCCGTGGCTCCGCCGCGGCGCTGCTGACCGAGTACCGCGGTCTCTCGGTGAAGCAGGTCAAGACCCTGCGTCGCTCGCTCGGCGACAACGCCGAGTACGCCGTGGTGAAGAACACGCTGACCAAGATCGCGGCCAATGAGGCCGGGATCTCCGAGCTCGACGACCTGTTCAACGGTCCGACGGCTGTCGCCTTCGTCACCGGTGACCCGGTGGAGTCGGCGAAGGCTCTGCGTGACTTCGCCAAGGAGAACCCCGCTCTCATCATCAAGGGCGGTGTCCTTGACGGCAAGGCGCTGTCCGCCGATGAGATCAAGAAGCTCGCGGACCTCGAGTCCCGCGAGGTGCTGCTCGCCAAGCTGGCGGGTGCCCTGAAGGCCAAGCAGTCCCAGGCTGCCGCGCTCTTCCGGGCCCTCCCGTCGAAGCTCGTCCGCACCGTGGACGCGCTGCGCGACAAGGTCGAGCAGGGCGGTGCCGGTACGCCGGCTCCCGCCGCCGAGGACGCGGCCGCCGAGTAATTCGGCAGGCTCACGCCTCGCTGCGGGCCCGTACGCCCGCCAACCCGTACATCCGGCACCACCTGCCGATTTAGTGGAAGGACGCCAATCATGGCGAAGCTGTCCCAGGACGAGCTGCTCGCGCAGTTCGAGGAGCTCACCCTCATCGAGCTCGCTGCCTTCGTGAAGGCCTTCGAGGAGAAGTTCGACGTCACCGCTGCCGCCCCGGTCGCCGTGGCCGCCGCCGCCGGTGGTGCCGCTGGCACCGAGGCCGCCGTCGAGGAGCAGGACGAGTTCGACGTCATCCTCGAGTCGGCCGGCGACAAGAAGATCCAGGTCATCAAGGAGGTGCGCACCCTGACCTCCCTCGGCCTGAAGGAGGCCAAGGACCTCGTTGACACCGCTGGTGCCAAGGTTCTCGAGAAGGTCGCCAAGGACGTTGCCGAGAAGGCCAAGGCTGCCCTCGAGGGCGCCGGCGCCAAGGTCACCGTCAAGTGATCCTGTGCCCCCTCTGAGGGGGCGCCGGGCCGGGCCGATCACCCTTGCGGGTGGTCGGCCCGGCCTTTTCGCGTTCCGGGGCCGGCCGGAACCACCGGTGTGGCCGATCGCGCACTCGGCAGTGTCGGCGCCGAGGAGTATGGTGATCACCGTCGTCGACGGTGGCCCCCACCACGGCTTCTGTAACGCCGGAGGGGTTCCGGCCGATAGACGGATCGAGGTCCGCACCGCCGGCGGGCCCTTGACGAACCCGGCGCGGCGCGCGATTCTCAAGGCGCGAGTCCGCCCGGTTGGTTTGCGGCTGGATGCATAACCAGCGGCTCCGGCGGGAAATGACTCCACGTGAGTTAGAGCAGTACCCGGTGGGCGCTCCGCGTCCGCCGGCTACCGGGAGGAGTCTCCGATTCGGTCTCCGAATCAGAGCTGGACAGCAGTGTGGCCTTTGGCTACACTGTCCCTTTGCGCTGCCTGTTAGCTGCTCCGTGACTCGTCGCCCGGAGTTTGCGTTGCCCTGAAGGGGTCTGGCACCGCCTCCGCAAATCGGCTCTGACCTGGGGTTTCGACCCCGGCAGAGGCCGGTGGCCACGGAGGTGGGGTCAAGGCTCAAGCAGGCCCGGCTGGTACGCGCGTAGTGAGCTCCGAGCCCTCGGAAGGACCCCCCTCTTGGCCGCGCCGCGCAACGCCTCGAACAATTCCGCCGCATCCACCGCCCCGCTCCGCGTCTCCTTCGCGAAGATCAAGGAGCCCCTCGAGGTCCCGAACCTCCTGGCCCTGCAGACCGAGAGCTTTGACTGGCTGCTCGGCAACGCGGCCTGGAAGGCCCGGGTCGAGGAGGCGCTGGAGTCCGGTCAGGACGTCCCCACCAAGTCCGGTCTGGAGGAGATCTTCGAGGAGATCTCGCCGATCGAGGACTTCAGCGGGTCGATGTCCCTGACCTTCCGCGACCACCGTTTCGAGCCGCCGAAGAACTCCATTGACGAGTGCAAGGACCGCGACTTCACGTACGCGGCCCCGCTCTTCGTCACGGCCGAGTTCACCAACAACGAGACCGGTGAGATCAAGTCTCAGACGGTCTTCATGGGCGACTTCCCGCTCATGACCCACAAGGGCACGTTCGTGATCAACGGCACCGAGCGTGTCGTCGTGTCGCAGCTGGTCCGCTCCCCGGGTGTGTACTTCGACTCCACCCTGGACAAGGTGTCCGACAAGGACATCTACTCCTGCAAGGTCATCCCCTCGCGTGGTGCCTGGCTGGAGATGGAGATCGACAAGCGCGACATGGTCGGCGTCCGCATCGACCGCAAGCGCAAGCAGTCCGTCACCGTGCTGCTCAAGGCGCTCGGCTGGACCAACGAGATGATTCTCGAGGAGTTCGGCGAGTACGAGTCGATGCGCAACACCCTGGAGAAGGACCACACCCAGGGCCAGGACGACGCGCTGCTGGACATCTACCGCAAGCTGCGTCCGGGCGAGCCGCCGACGCGCGAGGCCGCGCAGACGCTTCTGGAGAACCTGTACTTCAACCCGAAGCGCTACGACCTGGCCAAGGTCGGCCGGTACAAGCTCAACCGCAAGCTGGGCAACGCCGAGTCGCTGGACTCCGGCGTGCTCACCGAGCCCGACATCATCGGTGCGATCAAGTACCTGGTGAAGCTGCACGCCGGTGAGACGGAGTGGCGCGACGAGACCGGCCGCGACATCGTGGTCGAGGTCGACGACATCGACCACTTCGGCAACCGCCGCCTGCGCAACGTCGGCGAGCTCATCCAGAACCAGGTCCGTACGGGTCTCGCCCGCATGGAGCGCGTCGTGCGCGAGCGCATGACCACCCAGGACGTCGAGGCGATCACGCCGCAGACCCTGATCAACATCCGGCCGGTCGTCGCCTCCATCAAGGAGTTCTTCGGCACCAGCCAGCTGTCGCAGTTCATGGACCAGACGAACCCGCTGTCGGGCCTGACCCACAAGCGCCGTCTGTCCGCCCTCGGCCCCGGCGGTCTCTCCCGTGAGCGCGCCGGCTTCGAGGTCCGTGACGTGCACCCCTCGCACTACGGGCGCATGTGTCCGATCGAGACCCCCGAAGGCCCGAACATCGGTCTGATCGGGTCGCTGGCCTCGTACGGCCGGGTGAACGCCTTCGGCTTCATCGAGACCCCGTACCGCAAGGTCGACGAGACCGGCCTCGTGACGGACCAGGTGGACTACCTGACCGCCGACGAGGAGGACCGCTTCGTCATCGCCCAGGCGAACGCTCCGCTCACCGCGGACAGCCACTTCGCCGAGCCGCGCGTCCTGGTCCGCCGCCGTGGCGGCGAGATCGACTACGTGCCGGGCACCGAGGTCGACTACATGGACGTCTCGCCGCGCCAGATGGTGTCGGTCGCGACCGCCATGATCCCCTTCCTCGAGCACGACGACGCCAACCGCGCGCTCATGGGCTCGAACATGATGCGCCAGGCGGTGCCGCTGCTGAAGAGCGAGGCCCCGCTGGTCGGCACCGGCATGGAGTACCGCTGCGCCGTCGACGCCGCCGACGTGATCACCGCCGAGAAGGCCGGTGTGGTCCAGGAGGTCTCGGCCGACTACGTCACCGTGGCCAACGACGACGGCACGTACACCACGTACCGCGCCGCCAAGTTCACCCGCTCCAACCAGGGCACCTCCTTCAACCAGAAGGTGCTCGTGGACGAGGGTGCCCGGGTCGAGGCCGGCCAGGTGCTGGCCGACGGCCCCTGCACCGACGCGGGCGAGATGGCCCTCGGCAAGAACCTGCTCGTGGCGTTCATGTCGTGGGAGGGTCACAACTACGAGGACGCGATCATCCTGTCGCAGCGCCTCGTGCAGGACGACGTCCTCTCCTCGATCCACATCGAGGAGCACGAGGTCGACGCCCGTGACACCAAGCTCGGCCCCGAGGAGATCACCCGGGACATCCCGAACGTCTCCGAGGAGGTCCTCGCCGACCTCGACGAGCGCGGCATCATCCGGATCGGCGCCGACGTCGTCACCGGTGACATCCTCGTCGGCAAGGTCACCCCGAAGGGTGAGACCGAGCTGACCCCCGAGGAGCGCCTGCTCCGCGCGATCTTCGGCGAGAAGGCCCGCGAGGTCCGCGACACCTCGCTCAAGGTCCCGCACGGTGAGTCCGGCAAGGTCATCGGCGTGCGCGTCTTCGACCGCGAGGAGGGGGACGAGCTTCCCCCGGGCGTGAACCAGCTGGTCCGCGTCTACGTGGCCCAGAAGCGCAAGATCACCAACGGTGACAAGCTCGCCGGCCGCCACGGCAACAAGGGTGTCATCTCCAAGATCCTCCCGGTCGAGGACATGCCCTTCCTCGAGGACGGCACCCCGGTCGACATCATCCTCAACCCGCTGGGTGTCCCGTCCCGAATGAACCCGGGACAGGTCCTGGAGATCCACCTCGGGTGGCTCGCCAAGCAGGGCTGGGACGTCTCCGGCCTCGCCGACGAGTGGGCCCAGCGCCTGCAGGCGATCGGCGCCGACCGGGTCACGGGTGGCACCAACCTCGCCACCCCGGTCTTCGACGGCGCCCGCGAGGACGAGATCACCGGTCTGCTGGACAACACCACCCTCACCCGTGACGGTGAGCGCCTGGTGAACTCCACCGGCAAGGCCCGGCTGTTCGACGGCCGCTCCGGCGAGCCGTTCCCGATGCCGATCTCGGTCGGCTACATGTACATCCTCAAGCTGCACCACCTGGTCGACGACAAGCTCCACGCCCGTTCGACCGGTCCGTACTCGATGATCACCCAGCAGCCGCTCGGTGGTAAGGCGCAGTTCGGTGGTCAGCGCTTCGGTGAGATGGAGGTGTGGGCCCTGGAGGCGTACGGCGCTGCGTACGCGCTGCAGGAGCTGCTCACCATCAAGTCCGACGACGTCCTCGGCCGGGTCAAGGTCTACGAGGCCATCGTCAAGGGCGAGAACATCCCCGAGCCCGGCATTCCCGAGTCCTTCAAGGTTCTCATCAAGGAAATGCAGTCGCTCTGCCTCAACGTGGAGGTGCTGTCCTCGGACGGCCAGTCCATCGAGATGCGGGACTCCGACGAGGACGTGTTCCGCGCCGCCGAGGAGCTCGGCATCGACCTGTCCCGGCGCGAGCCGAGCAGCGTCGAAGAGGTCTGACGGAGGCCGGGCCGGCTGCCCCGAGCAGCCGGCCCGCCCCCAGGCCCCCCTCAGACCACAGATAAGACTCTCGAATTACGAAAGAGGGCTTGACGACCAGTGCTTGACGTCAACTTCTTCGACGAGCTCCGCATCGGCCTGGCCACCGCCGACGACATCCGCCAGTGGTCGCACGGCGAGGTCAAGAAGCCGGAGACCATCAACTACCGCACCCTGAAGCCCGAAAAGGACGGACTCTTCTGCGAGAAGATCTTCGGCCCCACCCGGGACTGGGAGTGCTACTGCGGTAAGTACAAGCGCGTCCGCTTCAAGGGCATCATCTGCGAGCGCTGCGGCGTCGAGGTGACCCGCGCCAAGGTGCGCCGCGAGCGGATGGGCCACATCGAGCTCGCCGCCCCGGTGACCCACATCTGGTACTTCAAGGGTGTGCCGTCCCGCCTCGGCTACCTGCTCGACCTGGCGCCGAAGGACCTCGAGAAGGTCATCTACTTCGCCGCCTACATGATCACCTGGGTCGACGACGAGCGCCGCCAGCGCGACCTGCCGTCCCTGGAGGCGCACGTCTCGGTCGAGCGCCAGCAGATCGAGAACCGCCGCGACGCCGACCTCGAGGCCCGCGCCAAGAAGGCCGAGACCGACCTGGCCGAGCTGGAGGCCGAGGGCGCCAAGGCCGACGTGCGCCGCAAGGTGCGCGAGAGCGCCGAGCGCGAGATGAAGCAGCTGCGCGACCGCGCGCAGCGCGAGCTCGACCGCCTCGACGAGGTGTGGGCCCGCTTCAAGAACCTCAAGGTCCAGGACCTCGAGGGCGACGAGCTGCTCTACCGCGAGCTGCGCGACCGCTTCGGCACCTACTTCTCCGGCTCGATGGGCGCGGCGGCCCTCAAGGACCGCCTGGAGACCTTCGACCTGGCCGAAGAGGCCGAGCGCCTGCGCGAGATCATCCGCACCGGCAAGGGCCAGAAGAAGACCCGTGCGCTCAAGCGCCTCAAGGTCGTCTCCGCCTTCCTGCAGACCAGCAACAAGCCCAACGGCATGGTGCTGGACTGCGTCCCGGTCATCCCGCCGGACCTGCGTCCGATGGTGCAGCTGGACGGTGGCCGCTTCGCGACCTCCGACCTGAACGACCTGTACCGCCGCGTCATCAACCGCAACAACCGCCTGAAGCGCCTGCTCGACCTCGGTGCCCCCGAGATCATCGTGAACAACGAGAAGCGCATGCTCCAGGAGGCCGTCGACGCGCTGTTCGACAACGGCCGCCGCGGCCGTCCGGTCACCGGTCCGGGCAACCGCCCGCTGAAGTCCCTCAGCGACATGCTGAAGGGCAAGCAGGGTCGTTTCCGTCAGAACCTGCTCGGCAAGCGAGTCGACTACTCGGCCCGTTCGGTCATCGTCGTCGGCCCGCAGCTCAAGCTGCACCAGTGCGGTCTGCCCAAGGCCATGGCGCTGGAGCTCTTCAAGCCGTTCGTGATGAAGCGCCTGGTCGACCTGAACCACGCGCAGAACATCAAGTCGGCCAAGCGCATGGTCGAGCGTGCCCGCCCGGTCGTGTGGGACGTGCTCGAAGAGGTCATCGCCGAGCACCCCGTCCTGCTGAACCGTGCGCCCACCCTGCACCGCCTCGGCATCCAGGCCTTCGAGCCGCAGCTGGTCGAGGGCAAGGCCATCCAGATCCACCCGCTCGTCTGCACCGCGTTCAACGCGGACTTCGACGGTGACCAGATGGCCGTCCACCTGCCGCTCTCCGCGGAGGCGCAGGCCGAGGCCCGCATCCTGATGCTGTCCTCGAACAACATCCTGAAGCCGGCCGACGGTCGCCCCGTCACCATGCCGACCCAGGACATGGTGCTCGGTCTGTTCTTCCTCACCTCGGACCGCGAGGACGTCAAGGGCGCCGGCCGCACCTTCTCGTCGACCGCCGAGGCGATCATGGCCTTCGACGCCCGCGAGCTGGACGTCCAGGCCCCGATCGAGCTGCGCCTCGGCGCCGGCACCGTCCCGCCGCGCGGCTGGACCGCTCCGGTGGACGAGGACGGCCAGCAGACCTGGTTCGAGGGCGAGCCCTTCCGCCTGAAGACCACCCTGGGCCGCGCGCTCTTCAACGAGCTGCTGCCCGAGGACTACCCGTTCGTCGACTACGAGGTGGGCAAGAAGCAGCTCTCCGCGATCGTCAACGACCTGGCGGAGCGCTACCCGAAGGTCGTCGTCGCGGCGACCCTGGACAACCTGAAGGCGGCCGGCTTCCACTGGTCGACCCGCTCGGGCGTCACCGTCTCGATCTCGGACGTCATCGTCCCGCCGAGCAAGCCCCAGATCCTGGAGGGCTTCGAGGCGAAGGCGGAGAAGGTCCAGAAGCAGTACGAGCGCGGTCTGATCACCAACGACGAGCGCAAGCAGGAGCTCGTCGGCATCTGGACCCAGGCGACCAACGAGGTCGCGGACGCCATGGCCGCGAACTTCCCGAAGACGAACCCCATCTTCATGATGGTCGACTCGGGTGCTCGTGGAAACATGATGCAGATGCGCCAGATCGCCGGTATGCGTGGTCTGGTGTCGAACGCCAAGAACGAGACCATCCCGCGACCCATCAAGGCGTCGTTCCGTGAGGGTCTGTCCGTGCTGGAGTACTTCATCTCCACCCACGGTGCCCGTAAGGGTCTGGCCGACACCGCCCTCCGTACCGCCGACTCCGGTTACCTCACCCGTCGTCTGGTCGACGTCTCCCAGGACGTCATCATCCGCGAGGAGGACTGCGGCACCGAGCGCGGCCTGAAGCTCGCGATCGGCCACGTGGGCGCCGACGGCGTCCTGCGCAAGGCCGACGACGTCGAGACCAGCGTGTACGCCCGCATGCTCGCCGAGGACATCACCGTCGACGGCAAGCTGCTGGCCACCGCCAACACCGACCTCGGCGACGTCCTGATCGACGAGCTGATCCGCCACGGTGTGGGCGAGGTCAAGGTCCGCTCGATCCTGACCTGCGAGTCGGCCGTCGGCACCTGCGCCATGTGCTACGGGCGCTCGCTGGCCACCGGCAAGCTGGTCGACATCGGTGAGGCGGTCGGCATCATCGCCGCCCAGTCCATCGGTGAGCCCGGTACCCAGCTGACCATGCGTACCTTCCACACCGGTGGTGTGGCCGGTGACGACATCACCCAGGGTCTGCCGCGTGTCGTCGAGCTCTTCGAGGCCCGTACCCCCAAGGGTGTGGCCCCGATCTCGGAGGCCGCCGGCCGGGTCCGCATCGAGGACACCGAGAAGACCCGCAAGCTGGTCATCACGCCGGACGACGGCAGCGACGAGATCGCCTACCCGGTCTCGAAGCGCGTGAAGCTGCTGGTCAGCGAGGGCGAGGCGGTCGAGGTCGGCCAGAAGCTGACCATGGGCGCCACCAACCCGCACGACGTCCTGCGCATCATGGGCCAGCGTGCCGTCCAGATCCACCTGGTCGCCGAGGTCCAGAAGGTCTACAACTCGCAGGGCGTGTCGATCCACGACAAGCACATCGAGATCATCATCCGGCAGATGCTCCGCCGCGTGACGATCATCGAGTCGGGCGACGCCGAGCTGCTCCCGGGCGAGCTCGTCGAGCGCGGCCGCTTCGAGCAGGAGAACCGTCGCGTGGTCGCCGAGGGCGGTCACCCCGCCTCCGGCCGTCCGCAGCTGATGGGTATCACCAAGGCCTCGCTGGCCACCGAGTCCTGGCTGTCGGCCGCCTCCTTCCAGGAGACGACCCGGGTCCTCACCGACGCGGCGATCCACGCCAAGTCGGACCCGCTGCTGGGCCTCAAGGAGAACGTCATCCTCGGTAAGCTCATCCCGGCCGGTACGGGCCTGCCCCGCTACCGCAACATCCGGGTCGAGCCGACCGAGGAGGCCAAGGCCGCGATGTACTCGGCCGTCGGCTACGACGACTACGACCTGTCGCCCTTCGGCGCCGGCTCCGGCCAGGCGGTCCCGCTGGACGACTACGACTACGGCCCGTACACCGGCTGAGTCACCTCTTCGGCCGGTCACGGCCGTTGAACGCCGCAGGGCGGCCACCCCGCAGGGGGTGGCCGCCCTGCGGCGTTTCCCGGGGGTGTCCCTCAGCGGGCGGCCGCGGCCGCCCGCCAGTCCTCCAGCCTGCGGATCCGGGTGTGGGTGTCCGGGTGGGAGGAGAGCAGGCGCTGGCCCAGGCCCGGTCGGACGGCGCGGCCCCCGTTCTCCCGCGCGGCCAGTTCCAGGGCCTGCTCCTCGTCGCGGAGGAAGCCGTGGAACACCTCGATCATGGCGTCGGCGAAGCCCAGCTCGGCGGCCTGGATGTCCGCCCGCAGCTCGGACCGGCGGCCGACCGCAGCGAGCAGGTACGGCGTGACCAGGACCAGCAGCAGCGGGGGGAAGGTGAGGGCCACGGCCGCTACCAGCACCACCGCGGCCAGACCGACCGCGAGGGCTCCGAGCAGGGAGAACACCGAGGCGATCTGGATCGCGATGACCGCGACGAACCGGAAGACCGCCCAGCTGATCCGGGCCGGCAGCGAGTACCAGTAGCCGAGCAGCGTCGCCCAGGCGTGGCCGCCGCGATGGTGGCCGAGCTCGTGGGCGAGCACGGCGGCCAGCTGCGCGTCGGGGAGGGTCTCCAGCGCGTACCGGGTGACACCCACGATGTGCCCGGCAGCAGCGGTGGCGTTGATGCCCTTGCGGTCCTCGATCCACAGGTCGTAGGACGCCGGGTCCACCCCGGCCTTGGCGGTCACCTGGTGCCAGATCGGCTCCAGGCGGACCAGCTCCGAGTGCAGCGCCGGGCGCATCCGGAACAGGTAGCGGGCGAGGACCTTCTCCGTGGGGCGGTGGAAGACCAGCGCGCCGGAGGCGATCCAGAGGCCGATCAGCACCACGTTCGCGGGGGAGGGGAGGAGCAGCGAGACCATCGCGATGACGCCCAGGCTGCAGAGGAAGTGCGGGAGCTGGAAGAGCAGCTGGCCGATCGTGGTGGCATCGGCGCCGCGCTGGCGGGCGGCCAGGTGGATCCGGCCGGTGTGCGGGTCGATGTCGACGGTCGGGTCGAGGACGGGCGGCTGCGACGGAGCGGGTGGCGGGGCGAAGCCCTGGAAGGGGGCGTGAGCGGGGGCGTGGGGCGCCTGCTGGCTGGACGGTCGGTGCCCGGACGGGGGCGCGTACTGCGGCGGCATGGCGGTGCCGGGGTGCTGCGGGGGCGGCGCGGTGGGGTACTGCGGCGGAGCCGTGGGCGGGTACTGCGGTCCGCCGGCGGGGTACGGCGGTGGGGGCGGGGGAGCGGCCGGGTACCGGGGAGCGCCTTGCGGGTGCTGCGGCGGGACGGTCGGGTACTGCGGCCGTGCGGCGGCGGGGTACTGGGGTGGCAGGGCGCCCGGAAGGGTCGGTTCGGTCATGACGGATCCTCGGGAAGGGGACGGGACGGGACGTTGACGCGCGGGTGCGCGGCGCCGGCGCCCGTACGGCGGCGGTGGACGGGAAGGGACACGGGGGTGGGCGGGTGCGCGGAGCCGGTTCAGCCCAGGAGCAGGGCGGTGACCAGCGGGAACAGTCCGGCGCCGAAGGCGAGGATGCCGACCCGGACCCAGGAGTGCTTGCGCGAGGCGATCAGGCTGTTCTCGGCGAGTGCGGTGCGGACGGCCTCGGCGGCGAGTTGCTCGCTCTCGGCCAGGGCCTCGGCGAGCAGCCCCTGCTCGGCGGCCCGGCGGATGTCCCCGAAGTACCCGAGCGGGCGGCCGGGACGCCAACTGCTGCGGCCGTACCGGGGCAGCACCGCGAGCAGCAGGGAGACCAGCGACACGGCGATGCCGAGTCCGCCGGCGGCGAGCAGGATCCGGGCGGGGACGGAGAGCTGATGCGGTGCCCAGCCGTTGCTCGTGAGCAGGCCTCCCAGCGTCCCGACGATGACGCCGAGCGCGGCGACCAGCACGGCCGCCTTGCTGTCCGCGCGGGCGATCTCGGTGCGGAGTTCGGCCAGCAGGGCCGCACCGGGTGGCGGGGCCGGGGCAGGCGGGAGGGGAGGGACGGACACGGTGGGCTCCTCGGATCACTGGGTGAGGGGCGGGTTCGGGCCCTGGCCGAGCCCGGGTGTCTCCGGGCCGCCGGGCCGGTGGCGCAGGATGGCCTCGAAGGCGGCCTTGGCGTCCTGGCGCGGGCCCTCCAGCTCGAAGTCCTCCAGGGCGTCCTGGTCGAGCAGCCGTTGGATCACGGCGAGCTGGCCCTGGACCAGTTCCTGCTGCTCGTCCTTCAGGTAGCGGAGCGCCTGCGGCAGGTCCTCGGGGTGGGCGGCGACCTGGAGGGCCCAGGCGGTGATACCGCCCTGCTCCAGGTGGTACTGGTAGAACTTCGCCTTCGCGGCGAGGACCTCGTTCGCCTCCTGGACCTGGCGGAGGGCGTGCGGATGGGCCTGGGTGTCGAAGTGGTAGCCGCGCAGCCGCGCCTTCTGGTCCCGAGCGGCCTGGTCGATGTCCAACTGGACGGCGCAGCCCACCCGCAGGCCCTCGGCCACGGCGATGGGGTGCTCGTCCAGCGCCTGCTGGACGGCGAGTTCGGCCTCGCCGCTCTGGTCGGTGGACAGGGTCCGGGTGACGGCGCGCATCCGCTGCCGGATGCGGGGGACCAGCAGGGCCGGGACGTCGCCGATCCTGCTGGTCACCACCAGCTCGGGGGCGAGGACCTGCCAGTCGACCTCCACCACGGCCTCGAAGGCGCCGACGTCGTCCCGGCCGGGCAGCCGCTCCTCCACCCGGAAGTGGTGCAGGCCGAGGTCGATCTCGTAGGCGGCCTGGTACCCGCGGCCGACCAGATCGCTGAACCCCGGGCGGTGCGGCGGCAGGAAGACCCGGTGCTCGCCGGAGGGCGAGGTCAGCACCAGGGCCGAATCGGCCCGGGCGGCCGGCCGCTTGGGCAGGCCGAGCGAGCGGCCCAGGGGGTGGACCTTCAGGACCGGGTCGGTGCGGTTCCCGGCGGATAGGTGTCGTGCCGACATGCGCGGATGCTCCAGGATCGGATGGGCCGGTCAGTTCGTTCGTCCGGACAGGGCGGCGGGACCGCCGTCGCGGACGGTGCGGACGAGGTGGTCGAGCCGTCGGCGGTCGCGTTCGGTGACCGCCAGGTCGTCGAACATCTCGGCCAGTTGGGCATCGGTCTCGGGGTGGTCGGCGGCGCCGACCAGCCAGCCGCGCAGCACCCCGAGGGCGACGGTGCCGTAGAGGCGGTCCGCGAGCGCCGTACGCCACAGGGCGGCGAGCAGGACGCGGACGGGCAACGGCTCCTCGGGTGGCGACAGCACCGTCACGCTGACCACGCTGCCCGGCTCGGGGCGCGGGCTCCGGGCGTACCAGTCGAGCAGCAGCGGTCGGCCGACGACGGTGTCCTCGGTGCGCTGCGCGGCGGTGAGGAAGGCGGCCAGGGCGAGCTGCCGCAGGCCGGCCGGGCCGGACAGCCACCGGACCAGGGCGTGCAGGGCCTGCTCGGCCTCGGGGGACAGCAGCAGCAGTTCGGCCGCCTCGACCAGGCCGAGTGCCTGGTAGCGGTTGGGCTGGTCGCCGGCCGGTGCCTGGTCGCCGAGCCGGATCGTGGCGGCGAGCTGGTCGAGGTCCGTGGCGGTGAGCCGTTCGGCGGCCAACGCGAGGGCCTCCAGGGCCTGGGCCGGCAGCAGCGGGCCGAGCAGGGCGTAGCAGCGGATCGCCGTCCAGCGGCGGCGGGCGTTGTCGTCACCGGCCCAGCTGCGCAGGATGCGCGGGACGGCGGCGGTGCCGGCGTGGTAGGCGAGGGCGAGGCTGTTGGCGGCCTGTACGCAGAGCCGGAAGTCCTTGGCGCCGGACCAGGGGCCGAGCAGTCCGCTCATCGTGGCGGAGAGGTCGACGGAGGCCAGCAGGGCGGTGGCGGAGGCCACCCGGGTGCGGACCAGGGCGCGGGAGTCGGTGGCCAGCGCGTTCAGCCAGCCGGTGATGGCGGGGCGAGCGGAGGGGTGGCTCGTCCACACCTCGCGCAGCAGGGTGTGGGAGGTGCGGGGATCGAGGAAGGAAGCCATCCGCTGCGGTACCGGCCCCCAGGGGGTCTGCTCGGTCTCCTCATTGAGTTCGGCCCGGGCGAGCGAGAGCCGGTCCTCGATCGAGCTGCCGAAGGGCGGGATGCCGTCGGGTTCCCCGGCGGTGCGGATGGTCTCCAGGCGGCGGAACAGCTTGTCGGCGCACTCGGCGGCGAGGGTGTAGGGGGCGTGGTCGAAGACGGCCAGGGCGATCAGGAACGCCTTCTCCCGGAGGTGGAGCTCGGGATCGCCGAACCACCGGCCGACCTGCTCCTGGACGAAGCCGTGGCCGAAGTCGACGAGGTCGGACGAACTGCCCGTCCCGGGCACGTGCGCGGACAGCGGGCCGGCGAACTCGGCGATCTCCCGGATCGGCCGGGGCTTGGCGAGGAACTGGCGGACGGGCTCCTGGGCGAGCAACTCCTCGGTGCGGACGCCCTGCTCGCCGTCCGGCAGCAGGGCGTCCAGGTGGGCGGCGAGCACGGCCCGGGCCTCGGGCGGCTGCCAGTCGAGCGTGGGCAGATCCCGGGCCGAGCCGGACCGCAGCGTGGTGATGACCAGGTAGCCGTTCTGCTTGGCGAGGGTCTCGCGGAGCCGGTCGAGGTCGGAGCGGCGCAGCGGGCGGGTGCGGGAGGTGGTGTAGTCGGCGAGCAGGTAGCCCTCGGCCTCATCGGCCCCGTTGAGCAGGGCGGCTGGGGAGACGTCGGGGTCCAGGTTGCGGATCCGGCTGAGGCCCAGGGTGCTCAGCAGCATCAGTCCGGCGGAGCGCCGGCCCGTATCGGCACGGCCGGTAAGGATCAGGACGCGCTGCTCGTGCAGTTGGCGGAGCGCCCGTTCGAAGGCCGGTCCGCGCCGGAAGACCCGGGCGAGGGCCGCCAGTTCCTCGATGGGCACCTCGCCCGAGACGTGCAGCGGCGTGCCGAAGGCGGAGCCGAGCTGGTAGACGGTGGTCTTGTGGCCGGTGACGACGTCGCCGTGAACCCGGCCGCCGGAGACCACGTGCTCGTCGCCGCCGACGAGGTTGCCGCCGAAGCGGGGGGTGCCGCCGGCGAAGAGGAATCCGCGGTCGGCGAAGGAGTCGGGGACGTGTTCCAGGAGTTCCCGGGCGGCTTCCCAGGCGTTCTGCGGCTCCTCCGGCGGGGCCTCCTGGAGCTCGTCCTCGCGCTCGGGCTCGACCGGCTGGGCGACGGCCTCCGGGTCGGCGGTGGCGGTCATCGGTCGCCGCCGACGGTGTTGCCGGTGTTGACGTCGCCGTGGACCTGGCCGCCGGAGACGGTGTGGTGGTCGCCGCCGATCAGGTTGCCGCCGAAGGACGGGGAGCCGCCGAGGAACTGGAAGGTGGCGGGGGGCCGGGCCCCACCCGGGGCGGCCGCGGCGGCCGGGGTGGGTGCGGGCTGGTCCGGGGCGGCGGCCGGAGTGGACGGGGTGGGCGCGGGTTCGCCGTGGAGCCAGGCCGGGAAGTCGCCCTCCTTGCCGTGGACGGTGATCCGGTAGAACTCCCCGGTCGGCAGCCCGCCGTGGCCGTGCCGGACGATGCCCTGGTAGACCGTGTCGGACACGCTGAGCACGCACGGGGCGTCGGCGCGGTGCTTCAGCGCCTCCCGCAGGGCCGTCGAGTCGAGGAGCCGGAAGGCCTGGTTGAGGTCCCAGCCCACGACGCCGCCCAGTGCTCCGCCGAGTTCCTGCACGGCGACCTCACCGGAGGCGAGCACGATGCGCAGCCGTACCCGGGCGCTGTCGGCCGCGAGGCGGTTGTTGGCGTTCAGCAGCGCGGGGGTCTCGTTGATCAGGGCGTGCACCAGCCTGGACTTGGGGACGGTCGGGTTGATCAGGGCCATCACCGAGTCGCCGCGGTCCTCCAGCCGTTGTTCGGCGGCCTCGACGCCGGCGCTGCGCAGCGTCTCGCGCAGGACGGAGTAGAGCATCCGGCGCATGAAGGCCTGTTCCACGTCGTCCCGCCGACCGAACTGCTCGATGTCGAGCAGCAGGATGGTGTGGTTCACCGGCTCGGTCATGGTCACCTCTCGGTTCGTCGTCGGGCTCCAGCCTGCCCGCTGTGGGCGTGCCGGCGTGAGCGCGGGTGAAGCACTCGTTCTGTGACGGTGTGCACAGAACGGCTCTGCGGATCAGCGGAGTTGACCGGGCCTCCGAAGCAGGTCGGGGCGCGCGATGACCAGCGAGCGGCGACTGGTGGAGACGATTCCGCGGTCCCGCAGGGACTTCAGCAGTCGGGCGACGGCCTCGCGGGAGGCGCCGACGGAACCGGCCAGTTCCTGCTGGCTGAGCGGGACTGAGACGACGATGCCCTCGGCGGTGCGGCGGCCGTGGGTGCGGGCCAGTTCCAGCAGGAGGTCGGCGAGCCGTTCGCTGACGCTGAGCGAGGCGAACTTCAGCCGGTGGTGGTCGGCGGCGCGCAGCCGGTCGGTGGAGAGGGCCAGCAACTGCATCGAGGCGGCGGGGGTGCGCTGCAGGTAGGCGGTGAAGGCAGCGCGGTCGACGGCGGTGGCCTCCACCTGTTCCAGCGCGGTGACGGTGGCGGCCCGGGGCCGTCCGCTGAGGGCCGCGGACTCACCGATGATGTCGCCGGGGCCGCGCAGCGCGAGCAGCGCCTCGTACCCGTTCTCGGCCGCGGCGGTCACCTTCAGCCAGCCGTGCAGGACGAGCAGGACGTGGTCGGAGGGTTCGCCCTCGCGCAGCGCGGTGGACCGTGCGGGGTAGCTCAGACGGCGGCCGAGGGCGAGCAGTGCGCTGCGGTCGGCCTGGTCGAGTCTGGCGAGGAAGGGCACCCGGTCGTCGAGGCCGTGGCCGGTCGCGGAAGCGGGTCCGCCGGACGGCGTGTTGGCCATGCCTGATCAGCCCTCGGTGTGTCTCGCCTCGGCAGGGGTGGGGCGCGGGAGGTTGAGCGCGGGCAAACAAGCTACTCGTGAACCGGCTGCTCCGCCGGTGAATCCGTGAATTCTCCGCACGCTCCTCCCCCTTGAGGGGGAGCCTGCAGAACCGTTCCGGCGGGGGAGGTGGCGGAAGGGGCGGTCGCGGGAGGCTCCTCGGTGTCGGGTGACGGGATCGTGGAGGGTGGACATGAAGCGGGTGCTGGGCGCGGTGGCGATCACGGCGGCGGTGGTGCTGGGGATGCAGGGGTGCGTCGGGTTCTGGGAGTCCGACGAGCACCGGACGGTCAGCTACGGGGTGGCCGAGCGGATCAGCGAGCTGGTGGTCGACGGGGAGAGCGGCGGCGTGGTGGTGATTGGCGGCGGTGACTCGGTGGGGGTGGTCGAGGAGCAGAGCTACCGGGGCGAGGCGCCGCAGAGCCGGCACGAGGTGAAGGACGGCGTGCTGACGCTGGGGTACGCGTGCGACTCCTGCGGGGTCGGGTACACGGTGCGGGTGCCGGCCGGGACGAAGGTGCGGATCAGGGAGGGCAACGGCGGCGTCAGGCTGTCCGGGCTGGCCGCCGAGGTGGACGCCGCCGTGGAGAACGGTGGGGTGGAGGCCACCGGGATGACCTCGCCGACGGCGCGCCTCAGTGCGACCAACGGCGGGGTGCGGGCCGAGTTCACGGCGGCGCCGACGACGCTGGACGCCGAGGTCGGCGACGGCGGGGTCCGGCTGACGGTGCCGGGCGGCGAGGCGTACGCGGTGGACGCCCGGACGGACTCCGGCGGGACGGACGTGGGCATCCGCTCGCAGCCGGGCGCGGCGCACCGCATCACGGCGGTGGCGAAGACCGGCGGCGTGACGGTCAGCGGTGGCTGACCGGGCGGTGCCAGAGGTTCTGCCGGTGGGGCATGATCTCCTCCGTGGGGGCGTCGGCCCCGGGTACGGGGGAGGGGCGGCGGTGGAGAGCGCGACGCGTTGGCGGGTCCGGACGGCCGGGCTGAGTCCGTACGTGCTGGACTCGGTGCTGGCGCTGGCGTCCGCGGCGGTCGCGGTGTGGGCGGTCTACAACGACGACGTCGCCTGGCCGGCGTGGGTCTACCTGCTGGCGGTGGCCACCGCGGTGCCTCTTCCGTGGCGGCGCTCGGCGCCGCTGGCGGTGCTGGCGTCGAGCGCCGCCGCCGAGATCGCGTTGTCCGCGCTGGCGCACTCGGCGAACGCCCAGGTGCCGCTGGCCGGTGTCATCGGCCTCTACACGGTGGCGGAGCGGTGTTCGGACCGGGTGCGCTGGTCGGTGCTGGTCGTTGCGGTGGTCGCCAACGTGATCGGGACGCACTCGCCGAACGGCATGGTGTTCAGCGTGCTCACCTCGGCCGGCTCGTTCGTCTTCGGCTCCCTGGTGCGCGCCCAGCGGCAGTTGGCCCAGGTGCAGGCGGAGCGGGCGCGGGAGGCGGGGGAGCGGGCGGCCAGTGAGTCGGCGCGGGCCGTTGCCGAGGAGCGGGGCCGGATCGCCCGGGAGATGCACGACATCCTGGCGCACGCCGTGTCGCTGATGGTCATCCAGGCCGAGGCCGGTCCGCTGGTGGTGCGCGGCGATCCGGACCGGGCGATCCGCGCCTTCGACACCATCGCCGACACCGGCCGCGACGCGATGGTGCAACTGCGGCGCGTGCTCGGTGTGTTGAAGGACCCGGAGGCGGGGCAGCAGTTGGCCCCGCAGCCCAGGCTGAGCGAACTCGCCGACGTGGCCGAGCGGGTGCGCCGGGCCGGCCTGGCCGTGGAGTTCGAACTCGCCGACGGGCTGGGCGCGGTGCCCGCGGACGTGGAGGCGGCGGCCTACCGGATCGTGCAGGAGGCGCTGACCAACACGGTCAAGCACTCCGGGGCCGACCGGGCCGCGATCCGGGTGCGGCGCAGTCGTGACGTGCTGGAGGTCGTGGTGTCCGACAACGGGCGCGGCGTGCCGCTGGGAGCGGACCGTACGGTGGCGGGCTGGTCCGGCGGGCGCGGGCTGGTCGGCATCCGCGAGCGGGCGGCGGCCTGCGGCGGCCGGGCCGAGGCCGGTCCGGGGCCGCAGGGCGAGGGTTTCCTGGTGAGTGCCCGGCTGCCGTTGGGGCGGGCGGGCGTGCTGGAGAGGGCGGGCGGATGACGTCGATACGGGTGGTGGTCGCGGACGACCAGGAGCTGGTGCGGGCCGGGTTCGGGATGATCCTGGACGCGCAGCCGGACATCGAGGTGGTGGCCGAGGCCCGCGACGGCGCCGAGGCGGTCGAGGCGGTGCGCCTGCACGGCCCGGACGTGCTGCTGCTGGACGTGCGGATGCCGGTGATGGACGGGCTGGAGGCGGCCCGGCGGGTGTGCGCGGAGTTCCCGTCCACCAAGGTGATCATGCTGACCACCTTCGACATCGACGACTACGTCTTCGACGCGCTGTACGCGGGCGCCAGCGGCTTCCTGCTCAAGGACGTCCGCCGGGACGACCTGGCGCACGGGGTGCGGATGGTCGCCTCGGGGGAGGCGCTGCTCGCGCCGTCGGTGACCAAGCGGCTGATCGGCGAGTTCGCCGCCCGCCGGCCGGGCGGGCCGGAACGGCCGGTGCGGCCGCCGTCCCGGCTGCTGGAGCAGCTGACCCTGCGCGAGCGGGAGACGCTGCGGCTGATCGCGCGCGGGATGTCCAACGCGGAGATCGCGGCCGAGCTGGTGGTGAGCGAGCACACGGTGAAGACGCACGTCAGCAATGTGCTGAGCAAGCTCGGGCTGCGCGACCGGGTGCACGCGGTGGTGTTCGCGTACGAGGCCGGGGCGGTGGTGGCGGGGGAGTCCTGACCGGCTCCGCCGCCGGCTCCCTCGTACGGGGGAGGCGGTGGGTTCGCCGGTGCGGGCGATCCGCGACGAGGGGTCCGGCGGACAGGCTCTGCGGTGTCGGAGCACGCCCACCGTTGGAGATCGTCAGATGAACGCCACCCGCACCGCCCGTCTCGCCGGCTACGCCGCCGTCGGCGCCCCCGCGCTGATGGCCCTGTACGGCGGCATCCGCCTGGTGCCCGGCTCCCGCCAGCCGGGCCTCGGCTGGACCGCCGGGCACACCGCGATGTTCGCCGGCCTGCTGCTGTTCGTCCCCGTGCTGCTCGCCCTGCGCGGGCTGCTCGCCCCGCGCGGCACCGCGGTCGGGCGGCTGGCCGCCGACGCCGCACTGGGGACGGCGTTCGCGGGCCTGCTGGCCTCGCTGGTGCAGATCGGGATCGACCTGTGCGTCGGCCTGGCCGCGGCCACCAAGGAGGAGCAGTCGCGGTTGTTCGAGCGGATCCAGGACGTCCCCGGGGTGCTGCCCGCCGTGTACCGGGTCGGCCCGCTGCTCTTCTACGTCGGCCTGCTGGCGCTGCTGGTCGCCGCCGCGGTCGGCCGGGACCGGACGCTGCGCTGGTGGAGCCCGGTGCTCATGCTGGTCGGCACCGTCGCCTCGGCGGCCGACCTGGCGTTCATCCCGCTCGCCGCCGCCTGCTACCTCGGCGCCCTGGCGCCGCTGACCCGCCCGGCCACCCGGCAGCAGCCGGCACTGGTCTGACCGTCGGCTCATCCGCGGCCCGGTGGGCGGCGGGAGGCGGTCGGCCGCCCTCTGCGCGTCGGCTCATCCGCGGCCCGGTGGGCGGCGGGAGGCGGTCGGCCGCACCCGGATTTTCGGTGGCCGCGGCGGCCGGGCGCCCGTACCGTCCGCGGTATGAACGCGAAGCGCCCCCTGATCGCCGTGCTCACCGGCGCGGGCATCTCGACCGACTCCGGCATCCCCGACTACCGCGGCCCGCAGGGGCTCTGGCAGCGGGACCCGTCGGCCCAGGAGCTCGTGACCATCGGCCCGTACCTGGCCGACCCGGAGGTGCGCAGGCGCGCCTGGCTGATGCGCCGGGACGCCGGCGCGCTCGCGGCCGAGCCCAACCCCGGGCACCGGGCGCTGGTCGACCTGGAGCGCTCCGGCCTCCCGCTGCGGGTGCTCACCCAGAACGTGGACGGGCTGCACCAGCGGGCCGGCCTGCCGGCCCGGAAAGTGCTCGAACTGCACGGCACCGCACGGGAGGTGCAGTGCGCGAGCTGCCGGGTGACCGGGCCGATGGAGGAGGCGCTGGCCCGGGTCGAGGCCGGGGAACCGGATCCGGCCTGCCGGGAGTGCGGCGGGATCCTGCGGCCGCGCACGGTGATGTTCGGGGAGAACCTGGATCCGCAGGTGCTCGGGCAGGCGGACGCGATCGCCCGGGCCTGTGACCTGTTCGTCGCGGTCGGCACCAGCCTCCAGGTGTTCCCGGTGGCGGCGCTGCCGTACACCGCGGTGGAGTCCGGCGCGAAGCTGATCATCCTGAACGCCGAGCCGACGCCGTACGACGAGGCCGCGGCCGAGGTGATCCGGGAGCCGATCTCCCGGGCGCTGTCCGGGCTGGTGCGGCGGCTGGTGACGGAAGGGGCCTGAGGACGCCGGGCCGGAAGGGCCTCTGCACGGCGCACCGCGTGCGTACGATGATCCTTCCGGCTCCCCCTCACGGCCTGGAGTGACCACCGATGACGACGACGTCGACGTTCGACCCCTGGTCCGCGGCTTTCGTGGCCCACCCGTACGACGCGTACGCCGAACTGCGCGAGCACGCGCCGGTGACGTACTTCGAGCCCACGAACCAGTGGCTCGTCTCCCGCCACGAGGACGTCAGCGCCCTGCTGCGCGACCGGCGGCTCGGCCGCACCTACACCCACCGGTTCAGCCACCAGGAGTTCGGCCGCCCCGAGCCCGACCCGGCGCACGAGCCCTTCCACACCCTCAACGACCACGGGCTGCTCGACCTGGAGGCGCCCGACCACACCCGGATCCGCCGCCTCGTCTCCAAGGCCTTCACCCCGCGCATGGTCGAGGGGCTGCGCCCGACCGTCCGGCGCCTGGCCGGGGAACTCGTCGACGGGCTGCTCGCGGCGGGCGGCGGGGACCTGATCGCCGCCGTCGCCGAGCCGCTGCCGGTCGCCGTGATCGCCGAGATGCTCGGCGTGCCGGAGTCCGACCGCCACCTGCTGCGCCCCTGGTCCGCCGACATCACCGGGATGTTCGAGCTCAACCCGAGCGAGGAGACCGCCCGTCGGGCCGTCGCCGCGAGCATCGAGTTCTCCGACTACCTGCGCGCGCTCATCCGCGAGCGCCGGGTGGAGCCGGGCGACGACCTGATCAGCGCGCTGATCCAGGCCCAGGAGGGCTCCGACGCGCTCAGCGAGCAGGAGATGGTCTCCACCTGCGTGCTGCTGCTCAACGCCGGCCACGAGGCCACCGTCAACACCACCGGCAACGGTTGGTGGGCGCTGTTCCGCCACCCCGAGGAGCTCGCCCGGCTGCGCGGCTCGGTGGACGAGCTGCTGCCCACCGCCGTCGAGGAACTGATGCGCTGGGACACCCCGTTGCAGATGTTCGAACGCTGGGTGCTGGAGGACGTCGAGGTCCGCGGCGTCACCGTCCCGCGCGGTGCCGAGATCGCCCTGCTGTTCGGCTCCGCCAACCGCGACCCGGAGCGTTTCGCCGACCCCGACCGCCTCGACCTCGGCCGCACCGACAACCCGCACATCACCTTCGGCGCCGGAATTCACTTCTGTCTGGGCGCCCCCCTTGCCAGACTGGAGCTCACCGAGTCCTACGGCACGCTGCTGCGCCGGGCCCCGGGCCTGCGGCTGGCCGGCGAGCCCGAGTGGAATCCGGGCTACGTGATCCGCGGGCTCAGGGAACTGCTGGTCGAGGTCTGAGGACCGAGGACCGAGGGGGGAGAAGGCCGTGGGGAAGGCTACGGGGGCGTTGCTGGGACTGGCGATCGGCGACGCGATCGGCCGGGTGACCGAGTTTAAGAGCGTCGAGGAGATCGCCGCCGTCGAGCCCGACTGGCGGCGACTCCCGCTGCCGAAAAAGGCACTGGTCACCGACGACACCCAGATGACGCTCGCCCTCGCCCGCGGCCTGCGCACCGCCCTCTCGCGCGGCCCGCTCACGCCCCTGCGGCTGGCGCGGCCGGTCCGCGAGGAGTTCGTCGACTGGTGGCGCTCCCCGGCGAACAACCGCGCCCCAGGCATGACCTGCCTGCGCGCCTGCGAGCGGCTCAGCCACGACAAGTACCGCTGGCAGCAGGCCAGTGACGTCGGCTCCAAGGGCTGCGGCGCCAACATGCGGGTCGCCCCGATCGGGCTGATCCGCGAACTGGACGCCCGGCAGCTCTCCGGCGCCGCCCAGCTGCAGTCCGCGCTCACCCACGGCCACCCGACCGCCCTCGCCGCCGGCGACCTCACCGCGTACGCCGTGCGCAAGCTCGCCGAGGGCGCCCCGCCCGCCGGCCTGCCCGCGGCGCTGCGGGCGTACGCGCTGGCGAACCGCGAGCGGTACGACGAGTTCTGGCTCGGCGACCTCGCTGCCCACTGGCACGGCGGCTCCCCGCAGTCCGTCATGGCCCGCGGCTGGGACGACTGCCTCACGGTGCTCGACCAGTTGGAAGCCGCGCTCGCCGCACCCGACCCGGAGGCCGACCCCTGCCTGGCCACCGGCGAGGGCTGGGTCGCCGAGGAGGCCTTCGGCACCGGCCTGCTCTGCTTCCTGCTGCTGCCCGACGACCCGGTCGCCGCCGTCCGCCGCGCCGCCTACAGCTCCGGCGACTCCGACTCCCTCGCCTGCCTGACCGGCGCCTTCGCGGGCGCCCACCACGGCGAGTCCGCCTGGCCCGAGGAGTGGGTCGACCGCATCGAGTACCGGGACGAACTCCTGGAGTTCGGCGCCCTCTGGGACTGAGTGGTCAAGGCTTGGTCTCGCGGCCGAAGTTCCCCCGGAACAGCGCCGCCGGGTCGCCGGCGGCGCTGCCTCACCGGGTTGCTCCGGGGTCGGCCGGGTACAGCTTGACCAGGTGGGGCGTCAGGCCCAGGAACGCCAGCGACCTCACCTCACCGTACGTCGCGAGCCGGTGGCCGATGCGCTGCGCGGAGTCCAGCCCGAACAGCTCCTCGAAGTAGTCCAGTTGCTCGACGGTGAGCGGCAGCGCCCGCAGCGAGGCGAGGAGTGCCGACATCGCGTCCGACAGCTTGGAGAACTGCGCGGGACCTGTGATCCCCTTGACCTCCACCACTACGGGGAACGGGTACGGCGCAGCCTCCCCGGACGTACTCGCGAGCCTCATCGCCCGCCACCTTCCGGGCCCACCAGAGCCCAAACGATCTTTCCAATGCCTTCCTGCCGAGGCGCGCAACCCCACTCCACTGACAGGGCCTCCACCAGACACAACCCACGCCCCGAGAGGTCATCCGGGCTGGCTGTGCGCCGGATCACCGGCTTCTCGCTGCTCGCGTCGTGCACTTCGATCCGAAGGTGGCCGCAGACCAGCTCGAAGTGCACCGCAATGCGGCTGCCCGGGGACACCCGGGCATGCACCACCGCGTTGGTCACGAGCTCGGATAGGACCAACTCGCCAACGGCAAGCAGGGGTTCACTGGGTGAATTCAACTGGTCGTCGCAACACCCTGATCTCGGAGGTATGCGGCGTGGCCACAGCGGACTGGAGTTTGAAGACCAGCGATGTTCCGGAGGGGCGACGTCGGCAGTGGCGCGCTGACCGTGCGTTGCGGCCGGCGATGCGTTCGCCGGGACGGCCTGATCCGTCTCGGGTCGTGCAGCGCCAGTTCTGGCGCCGGATCGCCACGGGGGTCACGACGGTGGAGGCGTCGCTGGCGGTCGGCGTGTCGTGGCCGGTGGGTGCGAGGTGGTTTCGTCACGCTGGCGGCATGCCTCCGATCTCGTTGGCCGAGCCCTCGGGCCGGTACCTCACGTTCGAGGAGCGCGAGGAGATCGCGATCCTCAGGGCGATGAGCAAGGGCGTGCGCGAGATCGCCCGCGCCCTGGGGC
>NZ_JBIDAK010000026.1:0-96765 GCF_043202455.1 Kitasatospora sp. NPDC048194 | reverse complement strand
CGCGGGGCGTGGTTTGTTGTTGGGGCCGGCCCCCCCCCGGTCGCGCCCACCCCCGCGTTTAGCCGCGGGGCCGGGGGGGGGGGGGTCGGGCCCCCCCCCCCCCCCCCCCCACCCCGGGCCCCTCCGCCCCTCACTCACCCGAGCGGATCGGCTCCCCCGTCCGGTGCAGGTGGCCCAGGATCTCCCGGTACGAGCGGAGCAGGCCCGTCTCGTAGTACGGAATGCCCTTCTCCGCGCAGAACGCCCGGGTGATCCGCGCGGCCCGCCCCAGTGCGGGGGTCGGCATGTTGGGGAACAGGTGGTGCTCCACCTGGTAGTTGAGCCCGCCCATCAGGGAGTCGACGACCGGACCGCCCCGCACGTTGCGCGAGGTGAGCACCTGGCGGCGCAGGAAGTCCAGCCGCATCTCCGGGGTCACCATCAGCATGCCCTTGTGGTTCGGGGCGAAGACGCAGCCCAGGTAGACGCCCAGCAGCGCCTGGTGCACCGCGAGGAACGCCACCGCCTTGCCGACCGGCAGCGCGGCGAAGACGAGCCCGAAGTAGGCCGCGAAGTGGACGACCAGCAGGGCGCCCTCCAGCAGCGGCCGCTTGATCACCGGGCTGCGCAGTGCGCGGAAGCTGTTGAAGCTGAGGTTGAGGCCCTCCAGCAGGAGCAGCGGGAAGAACAGGTACGCCTGCCGGCGCCCGATGAACCGGGCGAGCCCGCTCGCCTGCCGGGCCTGCCGCTGCGACCAGACGACGAGGTCGGGGGCGACGTCCGGATCCCGCTCCTCGTGGTTGGGATTGGCGTGGTGGCGGGTGTGCTTGTTCATCCACCAGCCGTAGCTCATGCCCATCAGCAGGTTGGCGGCGATCCGCCCGCCGATCTCGCTCGGCAGCCGCCGCTCGAACACCTGGCGGTGCGCCAGGTCGTGGGCGAGCAGCCCGATCTGGGCGAACACGACGGACATCCCCGCCGCCAGGCCGAGCTGCCACCAGGTGTCGCCCAGCGCGAACAGCGCGCACCAGCCGCCGAGGAACGCGGCGAGCACCAGGCCCACCCGGACGGCGTAGTAGCCGGGGCGGCGGTCGAGCAGCCCTTCGGCGGCTATCCGGCGGCTCAACCGGGCGAAGTCGCTGCCGCCGCCGTCCGGCCGGGGGGCGGCGGCCTCGGCGGCCTCGGCGGCTCCGGGAGCCTTGGTCATCGTCAGGGGCTGTGTGGGCATGCCCCGAGTCTGGTCGGACGGGCGGCCGCGAAGAACGGGGAAAGCACCCGTGCCGTACGGGTGTTAACCCCCCTCTCCGCTTTCGGGCCACCCGTCCCGGGGCGTCTGCCGCTCAGCCCTTGTCGCGGGCCTGCCAGGCGGCGCGCTGACGCAGGGAGATCCGGTTGCCGTCCGGGTCGACGGCCTCGATGCGGACGCCGAAGCCGTAGTCCTCCGGTTCCGGCTGCTCGAAGGTCACGCCCCGCTCGCGCAGCACCTCGAAGTCGGCCCGCAGGTCGTCCGACTCGATGAAGACCGGACCGGGCGTCCCGCCCTCCTGGCTCCCGGCCGGCTGCCCGGCTGCCGGGGCGTGCGGCCAGAGGATGATCTCCAGCGGACTGCCGGGGACGGCCACGGTGAGGAAGCGGCCGTCCGGGCCCGGGTGGTCGATGCGCTTCTCCAGGCCGAGCTGGTCGGCGTAGAACTTCAGGGCGCGCTCCTGGTCGGTCACGTAGACCGTCACGTACATGATGTTCGTCAGCATCGCGCTGCCGTCCCTTCGTACTGTCGTCGGTGGTTCACTACCGCACCGACGGATCCCGGCGGACGAATGTGACAGTCACCGCGAATACGTCCCGTCCAGCGCGGACGGAAGTTCCGAGCCGCGCTCGGGGCCCGGGCTACCGGCGCGCCACCGAGCGGCGGACCGCGTGGACGGCCGCGCCGAGGGCGAACCCGTAGACCGACACCAGGCCGTGGCCGTTGTCCTGGGCGAGCCACATCGCCAGGCCCAGCACCGGGACTCCGGCCGCCAGGGCGATCTCCTTGGGCAGGCGGGTGCGGGTGAGGAGGGCCAGCGCGAGGGTGGCGCCGAGGAAGTAGGTCGCGCCGGAGCTGCCGGCGAAGTTGCGGGGGTCGGTGCTCGGGCCGTCGCCGAGGCCGAGCAGGGTGTCGATCCGGCCGGGCAGCAGGATGCCGGCGAGGAAGAAGCCGAGGGTGAGCGGGCCTCCCCAGTACCACTGGGCGAGTGCGGCGACCGCGGCCAGGGTGACGATGTTCCACAGGCCGCCGAAGAGCCCGCCGTTCTGCATGAACACCGAGGTGAACTCGCGCCACCAGCCGGACCTGGCGGGGTCCGCGTCCAGCGCGTCCATGGCCCCGGACCATGCGAGCTGGAGCAGGACGCCGCCGACGGCCGTGGCGGTCAGGGCGACCGCCGCCCAGGGGACCGGCCGCCCGCGCAGGGTGTCCCGGCCGACCACCCCGAGCCCGCAGTTGACCATCATGACCATCAGCGCAGCCGTGGTCACGTTGAAGACGATCGCCCCCATGCCCGTCACTCCCCCGGTTCCAGCGATTCCAACGCTGTTCGAAACCCGACGGCGCAAAGCTAGCACAGTTTTCGAACGGTGTTGGAAAACGAGGTACGGTGGATCCCATGAAGCGGTGGATCTCATGAAGCTCACCAAGGAGCGCATCGTCGATGCGGGCATGGCCGTCTTCGCGGAGGTCGGCTACCACAACCTGTCGATGCGCCAGGTCGCCGACCGACTCGACGCCCACGCCGGCAGCCTCTACTACCACGTGCGCGGCAAGGAGGAACTGCTCGCCCTGATGGCCGACCGGGTCTGCCGGCGCGCCTACGACGCTGGCACCGAAGCCCTCGCCGCACTCCCGCCCACCGCCACCTGGCAGGACCGCGTCGAAGCCCAGACCACCACCCTGCGCGCGGAGATCAAGCAGCACCCCGGCGGCGCCCAGCTCCTCGCCGAGAGCCCCGGCGTGCTCAGCACCGGCGCCCTCTCCCTGATGGAGCGCCTGCTGCGCACCCTGCTCGACGCCGGCCTGCCCGCCGAACACTGCGGCACCGCCGCCGACACCCTGCTCAGCCACGTCACCGGCTTCGTGCTCCAGGAGCAGAACCAGCCGACCACCCCGCCTACCGTCACCGCCGAGCTGTTCGCCGACCTGAGCGAGCGCTTCCCCCTGGTCATGGGCGACTTGATCCCCCGCCTGAGCCAGGACGAGAAGTTCGCGCGGAGCATCCGCCTGCTCTGCACGGGCTTCGCGGCCCTCTGCTAGCCGGCCACCCGCCGGGCGCGGACGTCGGAGCCGGACGGCCGGACCGCTACCCGGCCCCCTCGAGCCGCCGGGTCATGAACGTGCTGTGCGGGTCCGGCCGGTACTCCCCGAAGGGCCCGCACTCCTCGAACCCGAACTTCCGGTACAACTCCCGCGCCGGCCGGAAGAACTCGGCCGACCCGGTCTCCAGGCTCAGCCGGGTGCACCCCCGCGCCCGGGCCTGCGCGATGATGTGGGCCAGCAGCAGCGAGGCGACGCCGCTGCGCTTGCGCCGGGCGCTGGTGCGCATCGACTTGAGCTCCGCGTGCCCGCCGCCCAGCTGCTTGAGCGCACCGCAGCCGACCAGCTCCGGCCCGTCCAGCACCGACCAGAAGGTCACCTCCGGGCGCCGCAGCCCGTCGAGGTCCAGTGCGTGCGTGCTCTCCGGCGGCGTGATCGACCGCATCTCCCGCACGTGCTCGGCCAGGAACTCCGCGATCTCCGGCCCCGAGAGATCGTCCACCACGATCCGCACCGCGCCACCTCCCGTCGTCCGGCCGCACTCTACTGGAGCGCTCCGCCGGGGATTCCGGCCGTGGGGGCCCGCGCGGGCGGGATCAGTCGACCTCGCCCGGCAGGCTCCGGCGCCACTCCTGGAACCGGTCGAACCGGTCGACGGTGCCCGCCAGCCGGTAGCCCGGCACGGCGAACAGCGACCGGATGGCATCGGCCGGATCGAGCAGCGGAACGGACATCTCCAGCCGCTCCTCCAGGTCCTCGAGCACCTCCTGTTCGTACTCCGTCAGGCCGTCCCGGGCGTACGTCACCAGCGGGTAGCCGCCGGCCGGCGGGTGCGGCTGCGGCAGGGCGGGCATGCAGCGCCACATCACCCCGCAGCGGCGGACCAGCGTCTCGCCCAGGTACCACGCGGCGACCTCCAGCAGCGGAGTCCCGCGGGCGTCCCGGACCTCCTCCCAGGTGTCGAACCGGCTGCGGATCAGGTCCTCCAGCCGGTCGAGCGAGGCGGGCGCGAAGTCCCAGTCACCGCCGTGCTCGGCCGCCCACGCCGGGAACGCCTGGCGCTGCTCGGCGAGCCACCCGGACAGCCGGGGGTTGTCGGCCCACTCGGGGGTGTCGATCGGATCCATGCCGGCAGCCTATGCGCCGAGCGCCCCGTGGCGCCGTAACCGACTTGTGTGCAAGGTGCGTTGACGTTCGACACGACGTGGAATCGACGAGACGCGAACACCGTCGGCCGTCTACTGTTCGAACTCTGGCGGCGCACACGTCAATCGGGGCCCGTCCCGACGCCGCCCGGCCAACTGCCTTCATCTGCGGGCTCCTTGGGGGAGTAGCCACGTGACAGACCTGATACCCCGCCGCGCGCGCATCTGGGCGCGCGGCGGCCTCGCACTCGCCTGCACCGCCGTCCTGGCCGTCACCGGCCTGCCCGGTCTCCAGGGCACCGCGTACGCGGCCAAGGGCAAGCGCTGCGACGAGATCTACCAGAGCGCGAAGGGCGCCCCGCAGGGGACGTCCTTCCCCTGGAACAAGGCGTCCGACAGCGTCCGGGACAAGTCGTCCTGGGACACGTACGACTTCGACGCCCCGCGCCAGGCCTTCGACGGGCTCACCCTCCCGTCCGACCCGGCCCAACAGGAGGAGTTCCTCAAGCAGTTCGACTCGGACTACGAGAAGTACCCCGAGAACACCAAGGAACGCGTCTACGCGCGGTACAAGAACTACCTGACCCGCGACCCGCAGAACACCAAGTACGGCACCTTCGAGAAGTGGCTCTCCGACGCCTACATCCTGCCGAACAACAACAACCGGCGCGGCGCCTTCTACGAGGAGAAGGTGGTCAAGGACCTCGGACTGGTCGGCCCCGACTGGCTCTGCCAGGAGGAGATCCCCATCCTGGACAAGGACGGCAAGCCGGTCATCGACCCGAAGACGAACAAGCCGCTGGTCCGCAAGTTCGACGCGGTCAACTACAGGACCAACGACTTCCTGGAGTTCAAGGCCGGCGGCGGCCGGGACACCACCCAGGACCTCGCCAACCGGACCTTCCTCCAGGACCCCCAGCGCAAGGACGCACGCCTCACGTACGTCTTCGGCGAGGAGAAGAAGAGCGCCACCACGAAGTACCTCGCCAAGGTCAACAGCGAGGTGGGATCGGACCCGGCCAACCCGCGCGTGCGCAGCTACGAGCACCGGTCGACCGGGGTGCCCGTCTCCAGGTTCGACCCGAACACCTCCAAGCCCGACCCGTACATGAACACGGGCGCCAAGCAGCCCTCCGGCGGCGCCGCCCGGAACATCGAGGGCTCGATGCCCACCCCGAAGGACATGGCGGAGCGGATGGCGCGCATCCGCGCCGAGGACCCGACCGGCCTGCGGGTGCGCGGGCCCGGCGGGGTGGACTTCTCCACCCTGCAGCTCTCCTACGTCGGCAAGCCGGTCAAGGGCCAGGCGCTCAACTACGCGTTCGCCGCCAAGAAGGCCGACGAGGACGAGGAGAACGTCGGCTGGGGCGGCCAGGAGAAGGCCCAGCTCATCTCGGACTCCTTCTTCACCTGGCTCGCGCTCACCCCGGACAAGTTCTGGGTGAACCTGATGCCCGACCAGCCCGACCGGATCATGGACCCGGCCTTCGGCAGGACCGACGCCGGGCGGGTGCTGCTCCAGGCGGACCTGGAGATGAAGCACGACTGGGCCAGGGACGTCGACCCGCGCCAGGGCACCGGCAAGAAGCTCTGGGAGGCCATGCAGGCCGAGGGCCTGGACTGCGGGCCGATCGAGCGGAACTGGATCGTGCCGCTGCCCGCCAGGATCCGCGCCGACGAGAACGGCGTGTACATCCTCGACGCGCCGCTGAAGGTGAACTCCGAGGCGGCCGTCACCACCGCCCACAACCCGAACGGCGACTGCTCGCTCACCGAGGCCCAGACCCACACCTTCGAGCGGCTGGTCCGCGAGATCGTCGTCCCGGGCATCGAGCACAAGGTCAACACCGCCCCGGCGTACGCCGACCTGCGCCGCGTCTACAGCGCCCGGGTCGCCGCCGAGTACGTGCGGCAGCAGGACCAGCAGGAGGCCACCGACTACCGGTCGGTGATCAACAGCAACGACGTCTCCGGGTGGCCGCTGCGCGGCGCGAACAAGGGCTGGACGCCGCGCCAGACCTGGGAGGAGTACGTGAAGTCCTTCACCCAGGGCGACTACAGCTACCCGTGCGGGAACGACGGGAGGATCTGCGTCGTGGGCGGCGTGGACTTCTCCCAGTCGCCCAAGCAGGACATCGGCGCGACCGAGTTCACGGCCAAGCACAAGGACCTGCCGCGCTCCGCGCAGACCTCGGTGAAGGCCATGACCGACAAGGCGGACAGCGACGACCTGCTGCTCCTCGGCGGCGGCGGACCCGCCGACACCGGCCCCACGCCGACCCCGACCCCGACGGACACCCCGACCCCCACCGCGACGCCGACCTCGACCCCGACGCCGACGCCGACCTCGACCTCCACGGGCACACCGACCGGTACGCCCACGCCCACCCCCACCACCGCGCCGAGCACTCCGGCCGCCACCCCCGCGGGTGACGACGGCGCCAGCCCCTCACCGGCCCCGGCCGGCGGCAGCAGCGGCCGCGGCAGCGGCGGCGGCGGAAGCCTCGCCAGCACCGGCACCGACGTCCTGCCCCTGGCCGGCGCCGCCGCCGCACTGCTCGCGGGCGGCGCGGCGATCGTCTGGTGGCGCCGCCGCCGGGCCTGACCCGGTCCGCGGCGCGACGGCCGGCCCCGCACCCACCCGGGTGCGGGGCCGGCCCGTGCTCAGCCCCCGGTTGCGGCGAGCGGCGCGTTCAGCACTGCCGCGGCGAGCGGCGGGCCCAGCGCGGGTTGCGGCGAGCGGCGGGCTCAGCCCTGCTGCGGCCGGCGGCGGCGCAGGCCGAGCAGCAGCAGGACGACCGCCGTCAGCACCGCAGCCGTCCGCAGCACCCCCGGCGCCATCGACCAGCTGAACTCCCCCAGCGGCGAGCCCGTTCGGGCGGCCCCGCCGCTCTCCTTGGCGTGCTGCATCGTGAACAGGGTGGACGCGCTCATGGTGATCAGCGGGATCCCGAGGATCACGAACTTGCGCGTCATGTCCGAGATCTGCCGGGTCAGGTAGCCGAGCCCCCAACCCGCCAGCATCGCCGGGAAGAAGCCCGACACGGCGCCGCCGACGAGCAGCCCGCAGGAGAGCAGGATCAGCGGGGACGGCCTGCGGGCGCCCTTGGCCGGGCCGGCCCCGGCGGCGGGGGCGGCCTTGGCCCCGGCCCTGGCCTTCCGCTGCTTCCCCGGCTTCGTCGCGGCCGGCTCGACCGGCGCCGCCTCCTCCTCCACCCGCTGCTCGGGGACCGGCTTCGGCGCGGGCTGCGGGGTGTCCGAGAAGTCGAGCATCGTCATCGTCCACGGGCTCGAACTCTGCACCATGGGCGGCGGGATGACCCCAGAACCGGTCTCGGGCCCGGCGACGCCCGGCAGGTCCAGCGACACGTTCGGGATGCCGCCGGACGCGGCCGGAGCCGCCGACGGGCCGTAGACGCTGTCCTCCGCCGGAACTCCGCGCGCGCCCGCGCCCTCCGCGCCGTCACCCGCCGGCCCGGCCGCCTCCGGGGAACCCGACGCCGGCGCCGCCCCGGAGGAACCGGGCGCCCCCGGACCAGGCACCCCCGGACCCGACGCCCCCGCCCGCTCGCTCCACGGCCCGCTCTTGCGCCACCACTCGCCGTCCGTCATCACCGACACCCCGCCTCGCCCGGCCCGCCCACTGGGAGCGCGGCCGCCCACCGAACCGCCCTCGGCCGTGACGCTACCCACCGGGCCCCGCCCGCGCGAGTCCCGCCACGAAGACCCCGGCCCGCCGCTCCCCCGCCGCCGCAGGGGGCCCGGCCGTCCTCCCGCGCGACTAACCTAGGTCGAATGACCACACAGCAGGGCCCTCGACGCCAGGGCAGGTCCGCCACCGGCCCCCGCACCCTCGCCGAGGAGCTGCGCGCCCGTCCCGACGACGCGCTGGCCGCCCTGCTCCGCTCCCGCCCCGACCTCCTGAACCCCGTCCCCGGCGACCTCACCCAGCTGTCCGCCCGGCTGTCCTCGCGGGCCTCCGCGCTGCGCGCCCTGGAGCGGCTGGACCGCTTCACCCTCCAGGTCGCCGAGGCCCTCGCCACCGCCCCCGACGGCACCGGTCTGGCCACCGTACGGACGCTGCTGACCGGCCCGGCCAAGGTCAAGCCGCACCCCGGCGCCACCCCGCTCACCCCCGCCGACCGGTCCGCCGTCGCCGCCGAGCTGCCCCGAGCGATCGCCACCCTGCGCGACCGCGCGCTGCTCTGGGGCCCGGACAACGGCCTGCGGCTGGTCCTCGCGGTGCGCGAGGCGCTCGCCCCGACCGCCGCCAACCCCGGCCGCACCGGCCTCGGCCCGACGTTCGCCGAGGCCACCGCCGGCATGTCCCCGGCCCGGCTGCAACAGCTGCTCGCCTCGGCCGGCCAACCCCCCACCCCGGACCCGGTCACCGCCGTCGCCGCCCTGACCTCCCTGCTCAGCGACCGCGCCCGCTGCGCCGCCCTGCTCGCCACCGCCCCCGAGCCCGCGCTGCGCCTGCTGGAGCGGCTGGTCTGGGGGCCGCCCACCGGCACCGTCCCGGACGCCACCCGCCCCGTCACCGCCGAGGACGCGCAGAGCCCCGTCGAGTGGCTGCTCGCCCGCGGCCTGCTGCTGCCCACCAGCCCCGGCAGCGTCGTGCTGCCCCGCGAGCTGGCCCTGCACCTGCGCGGCGGCCGCACCCACCGCACCGTCGAACCCCTCCAGCCCGAGCCCGCGCCCGCCGCCGCCCCGCGCGATCCCCAGGTCGTGGACGGCGCCGCGGCCGGCCAGGCGCACACCGCGGTCAAGACCGTCGAGGAACTCCTGGACGCCTGGGGCCTCAACCCGCCGCCCACCCTGCGGGCCGGCGGCCTCGGCGTACGGGACCTCAAGCGCACCGCCCAGACCCTCGGGACCACCGAGCAGCAGGCCGCCTTCTGGCTCGAACTCGCTTACACCGCAGGCCTGCTGGCCCCCGACGGCGAGGTCGACGAGTGCTGGGCGCCGACCCCGGCGTACGACGGCTGGCTGCAACTGGACACCGCCGAACGCTGGGCCGTCCTGGCCACCGCCTGGCTCGGCGCCACCCGCGTGCCCGCCCTCACCGGCACCCCGGACGGCAAGGGCAAGCCGCGCGCCGCCCTCGGCCCCGAACTGGACCGCACCCTCGCCCCGTCCGTCCGCCGCGCCACCCTCGCCCTGCTCGCCGAACTGCCGCCCGGCACCGCCGCCACCGCCGAGGAACTGCTGCCCGCCCTGCGCTGGCAGCGCCCGCTGCGCGGCGGCCCGACCGGCCCGGACGGCCGCGAGCTGCGCGACGACCTCACCGCCTGGACCCTCGCCGAGGCGGAACTGCTCGGCATCACCGGCCGCGGCGCCCTCGCCGCGCCCGCCCGCGCCCTGCTCACCGCCGAGTCCGACCCGGCCGAGGTGCTCGCCCCGCTGCTGCCGCAGCCGCTGGACCACGTGATCCTCCAGCCGGACCTCACCGCGATCGCCCCCGGCCCGCTGCTCACCCCGCTCGCCCAGGCGCTCGCGCTGTGCGCCGACATCGAGTCCAAGGGCGGCGCCACCGTCTACCGGTTCACCCCGGCCTCCGTCCGCCGCGCCCTGGACGCCGGCCGCACCGCCGCCGACCTCCAGGCCTTCCTGGCGCAGCACAGCCGCACGCCCGTCCCGCAGCCGCTCGGCTACCTGATCGAGGACGTCGCCCGCCGGCACGGCATCCTGCGGGTCGGCGCCGCCTCCTCCTACCTGCGCTGCGACGACCCCTCGCTGCTCGGCGAGGTGCTCGCCGAGCGCCGCGCCGCCGACCTGCGGCTCCGGCTGCTCGCCCCCACCGTCCTGGCCTCCCAGGCCGCCCCGGACGTCCTGCTCGCCACCCTGCGCGCGATGGGTTACGCCCCGGCCGCCGAATCCGCGGAGGGCGACGTGCTGATCACCCGCCCGGACACCCACCGCACCCCGCCCCGGACGGCGCCCACGCCCGTCCCCGACGGCCCGCCCGCCCCGGACGACACCCTGCTCGCGGCCGCGATCAAGGCCATCCGGGCCGGTGACCGCGCCGCGACCGCCTCCCGCCGCGAGGCCGCCCCGGACCCGCGCCGGCTGCCCCGCACCGCGGCCGCCGAGACCCTGGCCGCCCTGCAGACCGCCGTCCTGCTCGGCGAGCGGATGTGGATCGGCTACCTCAACGCCGAGGGCATCGCCAGCCAGCGCATCATCGACCCGGTCAAGGTCGAAGGCGGCTTCGTCACCGCCTTCGACCACCACGCAGACGAACTGCGCACCTTCGCCCTCCACCGCATCACGGGCGTCGCCGAACTCGACGAGTGACGGCCGCCGGGGCGGCGGACGGCCAACGGCGGGACAGCCAACGGCGGGGGGCGGCTGACGGCCGGGGCGTCAGTGCCCCTTCGACTCCTTCATCTTCTCGGCGATCGCCTTGTCCGCCAGGCTGCCGATCTGCCCCTGGCCGACCGGCAGTCCACCTCCGGTGACGGTGTCCGCGAGCAGGAAGCCCGGCGCCGCGAGCAGGCCGCCGGGGCCCTCGCCGATGCCCGCGAGGGCGTGCGCGGAGCCGGCCGAGGCGGCGGTGGCGGCGAAGGCCGAGCCCATCAGGGCGAGGGCGGTGAGAACACGCTTCGACTTGTTCATGCCCAGCCCAACGAGTGAGGGCCCCGCCGGTCACCCGGCGCCCCGCAGGGCCGGGGCCGCCCGCGGCCGAGCGCGACGAGCCCCCCTCACGCACCCCGCGCGACGAGCCCGCCCGCGCCCCCCCTCACGACGACCCGCCCGCGTACCCCGCGCGATGAGCGACACTGGAGGGTCTGCGTCATCCAGCCTGTCAGCCAGTGGAGGGCTCCCCCGCGTGAACGACGGACCGCTCATCGTCCAGAGCGACAAAACTCTTCTCCTGGAGATCGACCACCCCAAGGCCGCCGACTGCCGCCGCGCCATCGCGCCGTTCGCCGAACTGGAGCGCGCACCCGAGCACGTGCACACGTACCGGGTGACCCCGCTCGGGCTGTGGAACGCGCGCGCCGCCGGCCACGACGCCGAGCAGGTGGTGGACGCCCTGGTGACGTACTCCCGCTACCCGGTGCCGCACGCGCTGCTGGTGGACGTGGCGGACACCATGGGCCGGTACGGCCGGCTCCAGCTGGTCAAGCACCCGACGCACGGGCTGGTCCTGACCACCACCGACCGGCCGGTGCTGGAGGAGGTGCTGCGCTCCAAGAAGATCGTGCCGCTGGTCGGAGCCCGGGTCGACCCGGACACCGTGGTGGTGCACCCCTCCGAACGCGGCCAGATCAAGCAGGTGCTGCTCAAACTCGGCTGGCCCGCCGAGGACTTCGCCGGCTACGTGGACGGCGAGGCGCACCCGATCCACCTCGAGGAGGACGGCTGGCAGCTGCGCCCGTACCAGGCGCAGGCCGTCGAGGGCTTCTGGCACGGCGGCTCGGGCGTCGTCGTGCTGCCCTGCGGCGCCGGGAAGACGCTGGTCGGCGCCGCCGCGATGGCGCACGCCAAGTCGACCACGCTGATCCTGGTGACCAACACCGTCTCGGCCCGCCAGTGGAAGCACGAACTGGTCAAGCGCACCTCGCTCACCGAGGACGAGATCGGCGAGTACAGCGGCACCCGGAAGGAGATCCGCCCGGTCACCATCGCCACCTACCAGGTGATGACGACCAAGCGGAAGGGCGTCTACGCGCACCTGGAGCTGTTCGACGCCCGCAACTGGGGCCTGGTGGTCTACGACGAGGTCCACCTGCTGCCCGCCCCCGTGTTCAAGTTCACCGCCGACCTCCAGGCCCGCCGCCGGCTCGGCCTGACCGCCACGCTGGTGCGCGAGGACGGCCGCGAGGGCGACGTGTTCAGCCTGATCGGGCCCAAGCGCTTCGACGCCCCGTGGAAGGAGATCGAGGCCCAGGGCTACATCGCGCCCGCCGACTGCTGCGAGGTGCGGGTCACCCTGACCGACTCCGAGCGGCTGGCCTACGCCACCGCCGAGCCCGAGGAGCGCTACCGCTTCTGCGCGACCACGGCGACCAAGCGGCGGGTGGTGGAGGCGCTGGTCAAGAAGCACGAGAAGGACCAGACGCTGATCATCGGCCAGTACATCGACCAGCTGGACGAGCTCGGCGAGGTCCTGGACGCCCCCGTGATCAAGGGCGAGACCAGCAACACCCAGCGGGAGAAGCTCTTCGACGCGTTCCGCAACAAGGAGATCAGCGTCCTGGTGGTGTCCAAGGTCGCGAACTTCTCGATCGACCTGCCGGAGGCCACCGTGGCCATCCAGGTCTCCGGGACCTTCGGCTCCCGCCAGGAGGAGGCCCAGCGCCTGGGCCGCGTCCTGCGCCCCAAGGCGGACGGGCACGCGGCGCACTTCTACTCGGTGGTCGCCCGGGACACCGTGGACCAGGACTTCGCCGCCCACCGGCAGCGCTTCCTGGCCGAGCAGGGCTACGCGTACCGCATCGTCGACGCCGACGACGTGCTGTAACCGCGGCGACGCTCAGTAACGGACACCGTCGCGCCCGAGGAAGATCACCCGCGCGGCGGTGTCCAGGGCGATGCCGAGGTTGCGGACGGCCGTGCTCAGCGGGTTGCGGTGGCGGCCCTGGACGGCGGTGGCACCGGCCGGGCCCGTACGGGGGGTGCTGTTCTTTCTGCTCATGTCTTCAACGGTAGGCACCCGACCGGCCCGGGGCATCACTCCAAAGGCCGCATCCGCCGCGGCGCCGGTCGTCCTCCAGGTGTACGGCGACCCCTGAGACCTGCGGGGCTGGAACCCCGAGACCGACGGGTCTAAGATCGTCCGCCTGCCCCCTCCCGAACCGTGGTACCTGGCGGTGTTCCGCAGGCAGCCGGGGGAGGCGCCGACCGCACGGCAACCGGTCGGCCGTACCCACCGTGAGCTCCATCGATCCGCTGCGCCCGCGTCCGGGGCAGCCGGGAAGGTTCGCTGTGCCCGCCACCCCCACCACCGACCCCCTCCAGCGCGAACGCGACCACCTGGCCGCGTCCCGCGCCGCACTGCGCGCGATGCGCGAGGACGTCCAGTCACTGGACCTGCGCGACGTGACCGGCACCTGGGTGTCCGCCGTCGTGCTCCAGAACCAGATCGAGGCCAGGATCGCCGCCCTGGCCGACCTCGCCGACACCCCGCTGTTCTTCGGCCGCCTCGACTACCTCCACCCGATCGGCGAGGAACTGAGCGGAACGGGAGGTGCCGCGCGAAGCGCGCCGAGGAAGGGTGGCGGTGGGCGACGGGCGGGAGGAGGGGAGAGCTTCTACATCGGCCGCCGCCACGTCCACGACGCCGACGGCGACCCGATGGTGATCGACTGGCGCGCACCCGTCTCCCAGCCGTTCTACCGGGCCAGCCGCACCGACCCGATGGACGTCGAGCGCCGCCGCCGCTTCGGCTACACCGGCGGCGAACTCACCGCCTACGAGGACGAGCACCTCACCGACCCGGCCGAGACGGACACCGCCTCCGCGCTGCTCGCCGCCGAGATCGAGAAGCCCCGCGTCGGCCCGATGCGCGACATCGTCGCCACCATCCAGCCCGAGCAGGACGAGATCGTCCGCGCCGACGTCACGGGCACCATCTGCGTCCAGGGGGCGCCCGGCACCGGCAAGACGGCCGTCGGCCTGCACCGCGTCGCCTACCTGCTGTACGCGCACCGCGAGCGCCTGGCCCGCACCGGCACCCTGGTGATCGGCCCGAACAACGCCTTCCTCTCCTACATCGAGCAGGTGCTCCCGGCCCTCGGCGAGCTGGACGTCGCCCAGGCCACCGTGCAGCAGCTGGTCGCCCACGTCGAGGTCCGGGGCGAGGACTCCCCGGAGGCGGCCCGGCTGAAGGGCGACGCCCGGATGGCCGAGGTGCTGCGCCGGGCTGTGCGCGCGGGGATCACCCTGCCGACCGAGCCCTGCGTGGTGGTCCGGGGCTCCCGCCGCTGGCGCGTCCCCGCGTACGAACTGGTCGAGATCATCGAGGAGTTGAAGGGCCGCGAGATCCGCTACGGCGCCGCCCGGGACGCCCTGCCGCAGCGCATCGCGCACGCCGTGCTGCTGAAGATGGAGCAGTCCGGGGAGGCCCCGGACGACCGGGTGCAGGACGCGGTGGCCCGCAACAGCGCCGTCAAGGCCGTGGTCAAGGAGTGCTGGCCGGCCGTCGACCCGGCCAAACTGGTGCTGCGGTTGCTCTCCGAGCCGGAGTTCCTCGCCGAGTGCGCCGAGGGCGTGCTCACCCCCGAGGAGCAGCGGGCCGTGCTGTGGCCCAAGCCCGGCCGCTCGGTGAGAACCGCCCGCTGGACGCCGGCCGACGCCGTCCTGGTGGACGAGGCGGCGGACCTGGTGCAGCGCACGCCCTCGCTCGGGCACGTGGTGCTGGACGAGGCCCAGGACCTCTCCCCGATGCAGTACCGCGCCGTCGGCCGCCGCTGCAGCACCGGCTCGGCGACCGTCCTCGGCGACCTCGCCCAGGGCACCACGCCCTGGGCGACGGCGAGTTGGCCGGAGGCGCTGCGCCACCTGGGCAAGCCGGACGCGCACGTCGAGGAGCTGACCAAGGGCTTCCGGGTGCCCGAGGAGGTCATCGCCTACGCGTCCCGGCTGCTCCCGGCGATCGCCCCGGGCCTGGCCCCGGCCGGCTCGGTCCGCCAGGCGCCCGGCTCCCTGGCGGTCCGGCGGGTCGACGGGCCGGAGGCGGTGGAGGCGGTCGTCGCGGCCTGCCGGGAGGCGCTGAAGAACGAGGGCTCGACCGGCCTGATCGCCGCCGACGCGAGGATCCCGCTGCTCGCCCGGGCGTTGGCGGACGCCGGGCTGGCGCACCTGACGCCCGGCACCGAGACCAGCGCCGACTCCCGGCTGACCCTCGTCCCGGCGTCGCTGGCCAAGGGTCTGGAGTACGACTACGTGGTGCTGGACGAGCCGGCCGCGGTGGTCGCCGGCGAGCCGGACGAGCGGACCGGCCTGCGCCGGCTGTACGTGGCGCTGACCCGTGCCGTCTCCGGGCTCACGGTGCTGCACACCGAGCCGCTGCCCGAGCAGCTCCGCTGAACCGCGCCCGAGGAGGGCGAAGGGGCCGCGCCCGCGGAGGGCGAAAGGGCCGCGCCCGCGGAGCACGACGGGGCCGGTCCCGCGCACGGGGCCGGCCCCGTCCGACGCGCACTCAGGCGTCGATCAGCGCCCGCCACTCGGCGACCTTGGCCGCGTCCACCGGCGTCCGCCAGCCGTCGACCCGGACCGCGCCGCCGACGTGGAAGGCGTCGAAGCCCTCCGCCCGCAGCCCCGGCACGTGCTCGGCCCGCAGGCCGCCGCCGATCAGGATCCGCTGGGTGTACCCGGGCTCGCCCGCGCGGGCCAGCTCGGCGGCCAGCACCTCGCGGCCGGCGTCGACGCCGGCGGCCGCGCCGGAGGTGAGGAAGGTGTCCAGCCCGGGCAGGGCGCCGACGGCGGCGCGCAGGGCGGCCCGGTCGGCACTGTGGTCGATCGCCCGGTGGAAGGTCCAGCGGCAGCCGGCGATCGCCCCGGCGACGGCCGCGGTGGCGGCCAGGTCGACCGCGCCGTCGGCGTCGAGGAAGCCGAGGACGAACTCCTCGGCCCCCTCGGCCCGCAGGGCGGCGGCCCGGGCGCACAGCTCGTCCAGGTCGCCCGGGGCGAAGCCGTCCCGGATCCGCAGCATGACGCGCAGCGGCAGGGCGACGGCGGAACGGATCCGGCCGAAGTCCTCGACGGACGGGGTGAGGCCGTCGGCGGCCATGTCGGTGACCAGTTCGAGCCGGTCGGCGCCGCCCGACTCGGCAGCCGTGGCGTCCTGGGGCGTCAGCGCGATGACTTCGAAAATTGGTCTAGACATATCGCACAGCCTGCCACATCCGACCGCCCCCGGCGAGACCGCCACCCCGCCGAGCCCCGCCTCAGGCGGCCTGCCGCCCACGCGGCCCGGCCATCCCCTTCGGGCGGCCCAGCAGCGCCAGCGCGACCGCCGCCGCCACCGTCAGCACCGCCATCGGCAGCAGCCGCCAGGCGCCGCCCTCCTGCTGCCACAGCGCCTGAAGGTTGACGCACACCGCCCACGGCAGCGCCACCAGCCCCGGCACGGCCACCAGGTACCAGCCGCGCACCGCCGACAGCGCCATCACCAGGGACACCGCGATCATCAGCGCACGCCACTGCGGGTCCAGCTGGTGGAAGCTGGTGTAGACGTTGTCCGTGAGCGCCGCGACCGGGGTGATCACCGCCGCGGCCAGCGCCAGGCCCCGCTCCCGCCAGGTCGGCACCGGCAGGGCGTCCTTCGGCGCGGCCAGCAGCAGCAGCGCCCAGAGCACGAACGGCCCGCTCCACTCGAAGACGGCGAGGAAGATCCAGAGCGGCTGGACGACCTGCGACTCGCTCACCGCCTGCACCAGGTCCGCCACCGCCGCCAGCGCCGCCACCACGGCCAGCAGCTTCGCCGCCGTCCACCGCCCCAGCATCGCCACGACGGCGGACAGCGCCGCAGCGCCGCACATCACCCAGTAGGGCAGGGAGTACAGCAGCGAAGCGCGCGACAGACCGAGGGTCAGGCAGGTCAGCAGCGCATGGCCCGCCGCCAGCCCTCCGGCGGCCCCGACCACCAGCGGGGCGGCCAGCGCCGCCAGCCGGCCGCCCCCGGAGGAGGAGGTCAGCCCGGTCCGCATCCGCAGCCCGTAGGCGCCCAGGTCGAACAGCTCCCGGACCTTGGCCACCGGTCCGGCCCCCGCCGTGGTGTCGGCGAAGACGTCGGCCAGCTCCTCGCCCCGCTCGCGCCGGTAGCGGACGGGGTAGAGCGCCAGTGCGGTCCGGACGGCGACGGTCCCGTTCATGCTCATGCGAAGGCCCCCCTGACCCTCGGAGTGACGGCGGTGACCGAGACGGACAGCCGCCGCTCGGCCTCGGTGGCCACGGCCCGCAGCCGCTCCGCCTCGGCGGCCAGCGCGCCCCGACCGGTATCGGTCAGCGCGTAGGTGCGACGGGCGCGGCCGTCCACGACCTCCTCGGCGGCGACCTCGATCAGGCCCTGGCCGAGCAGCCGGTCGAGCGCCCCGTAGAGCGTGCCGGTGCGCATCTTGACCCGGCCGTCCGAGATCGCGGAGATCTCCTGGATGAGCGCGTAGCCGTGCCTCGGGGCGTCGGCCAGCGCGGTGAGCAGAAGCAGCGTGGGCTCCTGCATGGAGCGTTCTGTCATGCGTCTACATATATCGCCGACCGGCACATCCCGTCCACCGGAACCAGCCGACACAATGGGCCGCATGCCCACCGCGACCGAGGACCTGCTCACCGCCTGGACCGCCCTGCTGCACCGCTGCGGCGCCGCCGACGACCCCGAACCGTACGGCCGCGAGCTGCTGCGCCGCTGGTCGGAGCCGCAGCGGCGCTACCACACCCCCGAGCACCTGCGCGCCGTCCTGCGGCACGTCGACGAGCTCGCCGGGCACGCCGCCGACCCGGACACCGTCCGGCTCGCCGCGTGGTTCCACGACGCCGTCTACCGGCCGGACCGCACCGAGAACGAGGAGCGCAGCGCCGCCCTGGCCGTCCGCGCGCTGACCGCCGTCGGCCTGCCCCCCGAGCGGGTCGCCGAGGTCGAGCGGCTCGTCCTGCTCACCGTCACCCACGACCCCGCCCCGGGCGACCGCGACGGCGAGGTGCTCTGCGACGCGGACCTCGCCGTCCTCGGCGGCTCCCCCGAGGCGTACGCGGCGTACGCGGCCGCCGTCCGCCAGGAGTACGGCTTCGTCCCGGAGCCGGACTTCCGCGCCGGCCGGGCCGCCGTCCTGCGCGCGCTCCTGGCGCTCCCGGCGCTCTACCGCACCCCCGCCGCCGCCGAACGCCTCACCGCGGCCGCCCGCGCCAACCTCACCGCCGAGCTGGCGGACCTCGGCGGCGGCCGGGCCGGTCCGGGGCCGGTCCGGCCCTAAACGAGCTCCCCCACCGGCGCCACCACCACGCCCCGCTTGCCGCACACCCAGTGCGGCTCCGGCCCCAGCTCCGGCTCCACGCCCAGCGCGTGCGGGTCCCCGTCGGCCGCGCAGTCGGCGCACAGCGGCCACCGCCCGTAGGCCTCCAGCAGGGCGTCCTGGACGTCCTGGGCGATCAGCCCGAGGACGTACTCGGTGCCGTCCGGCCACTGCTCCAGCCACCAGCGGCGGTGGGTGACGGCGTCCTCCACCAGCGAGACGACGGCGGCGTCCGCCACGTCCCGCGCGGTGAGGTCGGCCAGGATCAGTGCCCGCGCGTTGTGCAGGGCGGTCTCGATGTCGTCGGAAGCCATCCGTCCATCCTCTCCCGCCGGCGCCCGAACGCGGAAACGCCGCGTGGGCGGCCCCCTGAGGGAGCCGCCCACGCGGACGGGAGTCAACCGATCCGATCGGAGCGATCAGGATCAGAAGTCCATGTCACCGCCCGGCATGCCGCCGCCGGCGGCCGCAGCGGCCTTCTCCGGCTTGTCGGCGATGACGGCCTCGGTGGTGAGGAACAGCGCCGCGATGGAGGCGGCGTTCTGCAGCGCGGAGCGGGTGACCTTGGCCGGGTCGATGATGCCCTCGGCGACCAGGTCGACGTACTCGTTGGTGGCGGCGTTCAGGCCGTGACCGGCGGGGAGGTTGCGCACCTTCTCCACCACGACGCCGCCCTCGAGGCCGGCGTTGGTCGCGATCTGCTTGATCGGGGCCTCCAGCGCGACCTTGACGATGTTGGCACCGGTGGCCTCGTCGCCCTCCAGCTCCAGCTTCTCGAAGGCGACACCGGCCTGCAGCAGGGCGACGCCACCACCGGCGACGATGCCCTCCTCGACGGCGGCCTTCGCGTTGCGGACGGCGTCCTCGATGCGGTGCTTGCGCTCCTTGAGCTCCACCTCGGTGGCCGCGCCGGCCTTGATGACGGCCACGCCGCCGGCCAGCTTGGCGAGGCGCTCCTGGAGCTTCTCGCGGTCGTAGTCCGAGTCGCTGTTCTCGATCTCGGCGCGGATCTGGTTCACGCGACCGGCGACCTGCTCGCTGTCGCCGCCACCGTCGACGATGGTCGTCTCGTCCTTCGTGATGACCACCTTGCGGGCGGTGCCCAGCAGGTCGAGACCGGCGTTCTCCAGCTTGAGGCCGACCTCCTCGGAGATCACGGTGCCGCCGGTGAGGATGGCGATGTCGCCGAGCATGGCCTTGCGGCGGTCGCCGAAGCCCGGGGCCTTGACCGCGACGGACTTGAAGGTGCCGCGGATCTTGTTCACGACCAGGGTCGACAGGGCCTCGCCCTCGACGTCCTCGGCGATGATGACGAGCGGCTTGCCGCTCTGCATGACCTTCTCCAGCAGCGGGAGCAGGTCCTTGACCGAACCGATCTTGGAGTTGGCGATGAGGATGTACGGGTCCTCGAAGGTCGCCTCCATGCGCTCCAGGTCGGTGGCGAAGTAGGCGGAGATGTAGCCCTTGTCGAAGCGCATGCCCTCGGTGAGCTCGAGCTCCAGGCCGAAGGTGTTGCTCTCCTCGACGGTGATGACGCCTTCCTTGCCGACCTTGTCCATGGCCTCGGCGATCAGCTCGCCGATCTGGGTGTCGGCGGCGGAGATGGAGGCGGTGGAGGCGATCTGCTCCTTGGTCTCCACGTCCTTGGCCTGGGCCAGCAGCTGGTCCGAGACGGCGGCGACGGCCTTCTCGATGCCGCGCTTCAGAGCCATCGGGTTGGCGCCGGCGGCGACGTTGCGCAGACCCTCGCGAACCAGGGCCTGGGCGAGCACGGTGGCGGTGGTGGTGCCGTCACCCGCGACGTCGTCCGTCTTCTTGGCGACCTCCTTGACGAGCTCCGCACCGATCTTCTCGTACGGGTCCTCGAGCTCGATCTCCTTGGCGATGGAGACACCGTCGTTGGTGATCGTGGGGGCGCCCCACTTCTTCTCCAGAACGACGTTGCGACCCTTGGGGCCGAGCGTGACCTTCACTGCGTCGGCGAGCTGGTTCATGCCACGCTCAAGGCCGCGGCGAGCTTCCTCATCAAAGGCGATGATCTTGGCCATCTGAAGTGGTCCTCCGGGACACGGTCGACTGCTCGGACCAAGGGGTGCCCGCGACGGACGGCCCTGGTGTGCGGGGGTCCATTCCCCTACCGCTCCCGGGGGCCTCACCGACCCGGTCCGCTGTCACTCTCACGCTGTGAGTGCTAACGCCAATGATTAGCACTCCAGGTGGTCGAGTGCAAGCCCAATCGGCGACCCGCGAGCCGCCGCGGGAGCCGCCGGGAAACGCGAACGGGCCCGTACGACGCACGTCGTACGGGCCCGCCGAGAAGCGAGGGTTCCACCAGCAGTGGGCCGCGCCGAGCTCCTGGAGCGGAAGGGGGTCAGACCGCGCGGACCATGTCCGCCTGCGGGCCCTTCTGTCCCTGGGAGATCTCGAACTCGACCCGCTGGCCCTCCTCGAGGGTGCGGTAGCCGTCCATCTGGATCGCGCTGTAGTGGACGAAGACGTCCGCACCACCGTCGACCGCGATGAAGCCGTAGCCCTTCTCCGCGTTGAACCACTTGACGGTGCCCTGAGCCATTCCGAACTCCCCTAGTGCTGTGCTGGCCCTTCACGCGCCCGCAGGTCGCGGGCCCGGGTCTGGTTGGAGGCCGGCCCGGGGAACCCCCCCTGGGCGCAGCCGTGCACGCCGCAATCCCCGCGCGGAACGCCGAACGGCTTCCGGTGAGCGGGCGATTGCGTCGACCGCGGCTGAATGTATCCGGATCGACGCCCTCTGCAACAGGGCCAGCCGCCGGGAATTCACGGGACCCGTCAAGAGACAAGGCCGAACAAACCGGGAGGAAGTCGGCATTTCACGCCGGACATAGCGGACGAATTACCCAAATCCGTGCAGGAATTCTGACATCTGCCTGACATGTTTCACGGCCGGGGGCACGAGCCGGTCTCAACGTCCGGACGGCCTCGGGCCGAGCGGCGTGCGAGCCGAAAGGGGAGCCTTGTTCCCAGCCGAGCCACACTCTACTCCCACCCGACCCGGAATATTCCCGCCGAAATACCGACGGCCGCCCGCACCGACGGAGAGCCGAATTCCGTGGTGCGGGCGGCCGGGGAAGCGGACGCGGGGCTCAGCAGCCGCCGGCCACCGCCGGAATGATCGAGATGCCGGCGCCGTCCTTGATCTCGGTCTCCAGGCCGTCCGCGAAGCGGACGTCGTCGTCGTTCACGTACACGTTGACGAATCGGCGCAGCTTTCCGGTGTCGTCCAGGATGCGGGCGGAGATGCCCGCGTGGTTCTTCTCCAGGTCCGCGATGACCTCGGCCAGGGTGGCCCCCTCGGCGGTCACCTCGGCCGCGCCGCCGGTGTAGGTGCGCAGGATGGTGGGGATGCGGACGTTGGCGCTCATGGCTCTCCTAGCGGGGTGGGGTCGGGTCAGGCGGACGCGAGACCGGCGGAGCGGAAGGACTCCAGCGTCGGGCGGATCACGGCGGTCATCCCGGCGTCGGAGACGGCGTCCAGCGTCTTCAGGCCGTCGCCGGTGTTGATCGCGACGGTCTCCTTGGCCGGGTCCAGCTGACCGGTCTCGACCAGCTTCTTCAGCACGCCGACGGTCACCCCGCCCGCGGTCTCGGCGAAGATGCCCTCGGTCCTGGCCAGCAGCCGGATCGCCGCCACGACCTCCGCGTCGGTGACGTCCTCGACCGCGCCGCCGGTGCGGCGGGCGATGTCCAGCACGTACGGGCCGTCCGCCGGGTTGCCGATCGCCAGCGACTTGGCGATGGTGTCCGGCTTCACCGGCTTGATCACGTCCCGGCCCGCCTTGAACGCGGCGGACACCGGCGAGCAGCCCTCGGCCTGGGCCCCGAAGATCCGGTACGGCCGGTCCTCCACCAGGCCGAGCCTGATCAGCTCCTGCAGCCCCTTGTCGATCTTCGTCAGCTGCGAACCGGAGGCGATCGGGATGACGATCTGCTCCGGCAGCCGCCAGCCGAGCTGCTCGCAGATCTCGTACGCCAGCGTCTTGGAACCCTCGCCGTAGTACGGGCGCAGGTTGACGTTCACGAAGCCCCAGCCCTCGCCGGCCGGGTCCCCGATCAGCTCGGAGCAGAAGCGGTTCACGTCGTCGTAGGTGCCCTCGATGCCGACCAGCTCGCCGCCGTACACCCCGGCCATCACGACCTTGCCCTGCTCCAGGTCGTGCGGGATGAACACGCAGGAGCGGAACCCGGCCCGGGCCGCCGCCGCGCCCACCGCGCCGGCCAGGTTGCCGGTCGAGGAGCAGGACAGCGTGGTGTAGCCGAACGCCCGCGCCGCCTCGATGGCGCAGGCCACCACCCGGTCCTTGAACGAGTGGGTGGGGTTCCCGGAGTCGTCCTTGACGTGCAGCGGCGCGGTGAACCCGAGCTCCCGCCCCAGGTTGTCCGCCTTCACCAGCGGGGTCCACCCCGGGTTCAGGTTCGGCTTGGAGGCCACGTCGGCCGGCACCGGCAGCAGCGGCGCGTACCGCCAGATCGACGCCGGACCGGCCTCGATCCGCTTGCGCAGCTCCTCGGCGCGCTCGTCGCCGAACTCGTAGGCGATCTCCAGCGGCCCGAAGCACTCCGCGCAGGCGAAGCTCGGACCGAGCGGGGACCGGGCGCCGCACTCCCGACAGGACAGGGCGGCGGCGGGGCCGAGGTCGACGGTGGGGGATCCCGCCGGCCGGGCGCCGGGGGAGGGTGCGACGGTGTCGATAGCCATGATGGCGGAGGCCTCTCTCCTCATCTTCCCCGTGACGCGGTCGCGCCACAGGCCGGAATTGGCACCTGTCCCGCCGGGGCCTGTGAACGACAGCCGAGCGAGAAGGTTGCCGGGACGTCAACGGGCCGTTCCCTCAGTCCCTCTGGATGAGCTTGTGAAGTTGTGGTTCAGCGGCGACCCCGGCGTGCGGAGGTCCGGCAGCTGTACGAAGACTGTATCCGAAGGCGTCGATCCCGAACGGGACCGTCCGCCACGCGAGATGGCCCGTCCAAACCGCCCCCTCGAGGAGACCGACCGTGCCCGCCGAACCGACCCCCGCACTCCTCCCGCAGGCGGCGTCCTGGCTGCGCCGCCGCTCGTGGAGCGCGGCCGACCGGCCGGTGCACACCCTGCTGGAGGCCAAGCGGCGCACCGGGCAGACCGTCAGCGTGGTCCTGCCCGCCCTCGACGAGGAGGCCACCGTCGGCGACATCGTCCGCACCGTCCGCCGCGAACTGATGGACCGCCTCCCCCTGGTCGACGAACTGGTCGTCCTCGACTCCGGCTCCACCGACGCCACCGCCGCCACCGCCGCCGCGGCCGGCGCCCGGGTGGAACACCGGGACGCCATCCTGCCCCGGCTGCCCGCCGTCCCCGGCAAGGGCGAGGTGCTCTGGCGCTCGCTGCTGGTCACCCACGGCGACATCGTCTGCTTCGTCGACGCCGACCTGCGCGAGTTCGACCCGGCCCTGGTCTACGGCACCGTCGGGCCCCTGCTGACCGACGGGAACATCCAGCTGGTCAAGGCGATGTACGACCGCCCCTTCGAGGTCACCGGCGCGGCCGCGGGCGACCCCGACGCGGTCGTCCCGACCGGCGGCGGGCGGGTCACCGAACTCGTCGCCCGCCCCCTGCTCAACCTCCACTGGCCGGAACTCGCCGGTTTCGTCCAGCCGCTCGGCGGCGAGTACGCGGCCCGCCGGTCGCTGCTGGAACGGCTCCCCTTCCCCACCGGCTACGGCGTCGAACTCGGCCTCCTCGTCGACGCCCTGGAACTGGCCGGGCTGGACGCCCTGGCCCAGGTCGACGTCGGCGTCCGCCACCACCGCCACCAGGACGGCCAGGCCCTCGGCCGGATGGCCGCCACCATCTACCGCACCGCCCTGGAACGCCTCGACCGCACCCACCGCCTCAAGGCCTCGGCCGACCTGGTCCACCCCCACCTCACCCAGTTCACCCGCGACCCGGAGACCCGCGCCTTCATCGCGCACACCCACCCCGTCACCGCCCTCGAGCGCCCCCCGATGCACACCATCACCGAATACGCCACCCGCCACTGAGGGGTTTGCCACCCCGGACCCCCGGCAACATCCCAACCATGGGCGATCTCACGACCGAACGTTCGAGTGCCACCGGCACCGCTCCCGTCCTGGTGGCATCCAACCGGGGGCCGGTGTCGTTCAGTACCGCCGACGACGGCACCCTGACGCTGCGCCGGGGCGGCGGGGGCCTGGTCTCCGGCCTGTCCGCGATCGACGACCCCGACGCCGTCTGGGTCTGCGCGGCCCTCAACGACGCCGACCGCCGAGCCGCGGCCGGCGCCCCCGACGGCCGTCTCGACCGCGCCGGCCACGACGTCGGCGGCCAGGCCGTACGGATGCTGGACATAGACCCGCAGACCTTCGCCCACGCCTACAACGGCATCGCCAACTCCACGCTCTGGTTCGTCCACCACCTGCTGTACGCGACCCCGACCGCGCCCTCCTTCGACACCGACTTCCGCACCGAGTGGGCCGCCTACCAGGCCTACAACACCGCCTTCGCCGAGGCCCTGGCCGCCGAGGCCGCCCCGGGCGCCGCGGTCCTCGTCCAGGACTACCACCTCTCGCTCGTCCCGGGCCTGCTCCGCGAGCTCCGCCCCGACCTGCGGATCGGCCACTTCTCCCACACCCCGTGGGCCCCGCCGGAGTACTACCGGCTGCTGCCCGACGACGTCGCCCGCGCCGTCCTCACCGGCATCCTCGGCGCCGACCGGGCCGGCTTCCTCACCGAGCGCTGGGCGCGCGCCTTCGCCGCCTGCTGCGAGGACCTCCTCGGCGCCACCGTCGACCCCGGGGCGCTCACCGTCACCCTCCCCCAGCCTTCGGCCGGGGGGACCCCCAGCGGCCGCACCACCCGCCTGGGCGTGCACGCCCTCGGCGCCGACGCCGACTTCCTCCGCGAGCGCTCCCACCGCCCCGACGTGGACGAGCGCCTCGCCGCCCTGCGCGCCGCCGTCGGCGACCGCCGCACCATCGTCCGGGTCGACCGCACCGAACTCAGCAAGAACATCGTCCGCGGCCTCCAGGCCTACCGGCACCTGCTGCGCACCCGCCCCGAGTGGCACGACCGGGTGGTGCACATCGCCTTCGCGTACCCCTCCCGCACCGACCTCGCCGAGTACCGCAGCTACACGGCCGCCGTCCAGGAACTCGCCGAGGCCATCAACGCCGAGTTCGCCACCCCCACCTGGCAGCCGCTGATGCTGCACGTCGACGACGACTTCCCGCGCTCCCTCGCCGCCTACCGGCTGGCCGACGTCGCGCTGGTCAACCCCATCCGCGACGGCATGAACCTGGTCGCCAAGGAGGTCCCGGTCGTCTCCGACAACGGCTGCGCCCTGGTGCTGTCCCGCGAGGCCGGCGCCCACGCCGAACTCCGGGAGGACGCCCTCGTCGTCAACCCGTACGACGTGGTCGCCACCGCGGAGGCCCTGCACGCCGGCCTCACCATGAGCCCGGACGAGCGCGCCGACCGCACCAAGCGCCTCGCCGCGGCGGCCACCGCGCTCCCCCCGCAGCAGTGGTTCCTGGACCAGCTCAACGCCCTCTGAGCGACTCCCCCAGAGCCGCCAGCAGCTCCACCACACCCTCGGGGCCGTCGACCACCACGTCCGCCCGGTCGGCGAGCTCGCGCACCGGAGCGTCCCCCACCGCTCCGGCGCACACCAGCAGCCCCGCCGTCCCCTGCCCGCGCAGCTTCTCGACCGCCGAGAAGGCCGCCACGTCCCCCAGGTCGTCGCCCGCGTACAGCACCGCCCGCGCCCCGCGTTCCTGGAGGAACGCGGTCAGCGCGGCACCCTTGTCGACCCCCGGCGGCCGCAGCTCCAACACCAGCCGCCCGGGCTCCACCACCAGCCCGTACTCGGCGGCCAACTCCCCGACCGGCGCGCGCAGCAGCTCCAGCGCCTCCTCCGGCGCCGCCGTGCGCCGGGTGTGCACGGCCACCGAGCGCCCCTTGTCCTCCACCCAGGTCCCCTCGGGCGCCCCCACCCGCTCCAAGGTCCCGGGCAGCGCCGCCCGCACCCCCGCGACCCCGGGATGCACCTCCGGCGCCGTCACCAGGCCGTCCTCCCACCGCTCGGCGCCGTAGTGCCCCAGCACCACCAGGCCCGGCACCGCGTCGAACCCCCCGTACTCCGCCGCCACCCCGGCCGGCCGACCCGTCACCACCACGAGGCCCCCCACCACGGGCGCCAGCCCCCGCAGCGCCCCCACCACCCCGGGATGCGCCCTGGCCCGCGCGGGATCCGCCACGATCGGCGCCAAGGTCCCGTCGAAGTCCAACGCGACCACCGCCTCCAGCGGCGTCCCCAGAATCACCCGCAGCCCGTCCCGCCCGGCCTCGGTCGCCGGCACAACCATCTCTTCAAGACCCATACCGACCCCCATACCCGCTACCCCCCACCACAAGCCGCAGGCGCGCGGGCCGGAGCCCGCGCGCCCGGGAAGAGCACCCCGCCGGCACCCCTGCCGGTGGTCAACGAGCCGCCCGGCGGGCCTCCCTCACCCGCCGCAAGCGGTTCACCAGCACCGGAGCAGCCGCCAACGCCTCCTCCCGGTCCAGCAGCCCGTTCAGCACCTGGTAGTAGCGCGTGGGCGAGATCCCCAGCTCCTCCCGGATCGCCCGCTCCTTGGCCCCCGCCGTCCGCCACTGCCGCCCCTCCAGCGCCAGCACCGCCCGCTCCCGCCCGGTCAGCTCACCCACCGAGAACACCTCCGTCCGTCACTACGGAGTGTCATTCTCGCGCCGAACACCGACACACTCTGCGGGACGCACGCACCCCCACCGCGCGGCTACCGTCGACCCATGATCAGCTTCGCCCTGCACATCCCCACCGCCGAGCTCACCCCCGAGCCCCTGGACCCGTCCCAGATCGTCTCCGGCACCCCGGAGGTCACCGGGAAGGTCCTCGCCGAGTCCCCCGACGGCCGCCAGCTGCGCGGCATCTGGCAGATCACCCCGGGCGTGGTCACCGACGTCGAGGCCGACGAGATGTTCGTGGTGCTCAGCGGCCGGGCCACCATCGAGATCGAGGGCGGCCCGACCCTCACCGTCGGCCCCGGCGACTGCGCGGTCCTGCGCGAGGGCGACCGCACCACCTGGACCGTCCACGAGACCCTCCGCAAGGCCTACGCGATCACGCTCCCCCACTGATCGCGGGCCACCCCCGACCGACGCGCCCCGCCACCGACCGGGCCCCCCGGATCGGGGCCGCGACGCCACCGACCGGAAGCCGGCGCCCGGGTCCTACTGCTTGCGGACCCGGGCCGCCTCCTTCACCGCCGCGTCCTGCAGCCCGCCGAGCACCTGCTTCGGATCCCCCGTCACCGCCTGCCCGATCCCCGCCTTGATCCGGTTGCTGACCTCGCCCCAGGCCGGGTCCCCGAACGGGTAGAAGCTCGCGTTGGCCAGCCCGACCGCGAACTGCTTGAGGTCCTCGTGCTTCGGGTCCGACGACATCTGGGTGAAGGCGTCCTGGGTCACCGGCAGCAGGTTGTACTGCTCGTCGAACTTCAGCTGGTTGTCCCGCGAGTAGACGAAGGACAGGAACTTCTTGATCTCGTTCTTGTGCCCGTTGGCCTTGAACGCCATCATCCAGTCCGCGACCCCGAGGCTCCCGGTCCGGCCGACGCCGTCCTTCTTCGGGATGGGCGCCGTACCGAAGTCGATCTTCCCGGCGGACGCCATCCGCAGCAGCGTCGGGTGCCCGTTCAGCATCGCGACCTTGCCCGCCGCGAAGTCCTGGAACACCGGCGTGCGGTTCATCCGGCCCGGGTCCGGGTACGTCAGCCCGGTGCTCACCAGGTTGTTCTTCAGCCAGTTGAAGGTGGCCTGGTTCTGGTCGCTGTCGATGGTGTAGTTGCCGACGTCGTCGGAGATGCTCCCGCCGCCGCTCAGCGTCCACAGCATCGACTCGGCCGGCGCCTCCTCCGGCCCCAGCGGAAGCCCGTACGGGGTCACCCCCGGCACCTTGGCCTTGATCTTCTCGGCCGCGGCCCGCAGCTCGCTCCAGGTCGTCGGCGGCTGGGTGACCCCGGCCTGCTTGAAGATCGCCTTGTTGTAGAACAGCACCCGCGACGAGGACACGAACGGGATGCCGTACTGGGTCCCGAGCACCTGCCCGGCGTGGGCGAAGTTGTCCATGAACTTCGCCTGAGTGTCCATCGAGAGCACGTCCGCGGCCGGGTACAGCCGGCCGGCCGCGACCTGGTCGGCGAACCCGCCGCTCTGCAGCAGGTCGGGGGACTTCCCGGCCGCGATCATGTCGTCGACCTTCTTGCCGATGTCCGTCCAGCTGTCGACCTCGACCTGGACCTTGATGCCCGGGTTGGCGGCCTCGAAGGCCTTGGAGACGTCGTCCCAGTAGTGCTTGGAGCTGGTCTCGGCGTTCTCCCCGTAGTCCGCGGCCACCAGCTTGAGCGTGACCGGCCCGCCGCCCTGTCCGCTGCACGCGCTCACCGCGGTGAGCACCAGCGCTCCGGCCATCGCACTGCCGAGCACACGGGTGGAAACGTGGACGCGCCTGTTCAACGCGGGTACCGCCTTCAGGGGATCAACTGCGGCCGGATGAGGGAATCCGGCAGGGGGGAGGCGCCACACTGCCAAACCCGCGGTCCACTGGTCCACACCATTCGGCCCCACCCGCCGAGTAGTTACCGAAGTGCCCCGTTCCGTTGCACGATGCGCAACACGATGCGCAACACCGACGACCGGACGCCCCGTTCCGGCCCGTGAGCCCTCGCCCTCGCCCTCGCCCTCGCCCTCGCCCTCGCCCGAACCGGACCCCCGCCCGAGACCAAGCTCACCCAGTATGGACCAGACCAATCCGGCAACTGGACTAGACCTCTTCGACCGAGCCAAGGGAAACTGTCCCCCGTGAAGCACGTCATCGCACTCGATGTAGGCGGCACCGGCATGAAGGCCGCGCTGCTCGCCCAGGACGGCTCCGTGCTGTTCGAAGCACGCCGACCGACCGGGCGGGAGCGCGGTACCGAGGCCGTCGTCGCCGCCATCCTCGACTTCGCCGCCGATCTGGCGGACGAAGGCCGCAGCCGCTTCGGCGCCGCCCCGCTCGCGGCCGGCGTCGCCGTCCCCGGCACGATCGACGAGGAGAACGGCATCGCGGTCTTCTCCGCCAACCTCGGCTGGCGCGACCTCCCGCTGCGCCGGCTGCTCGGCGAGCGCCTGGCCGCCCCCGGCGGCCCCGCGGTGCCGGTGGCCCTCGGCCACGACGTGCGTTCCGGCGGCCTGGCCGAGGGCCGGCTCGGGGCCGGCCGCGGCGTGGACCGCTTCCTGTTCGTCGCCCTGGGCACCGGCATCGCCGGAGCCATCGGCATCGACGGCCGGATCGAGGCCGGCGCCCACGGCTACGGCGGCGAGATCGGCCACGTGGTCGTCCGCCCGGACGGGCCGCCGTGCGGCTGCGGCGCCCGCGGCTGCCTGGAGACGCTGGCCTCCGCCTCCGCCGTCTCCCGCGCCTGGGCCGAGGTCAGCGGCGACCCCGCCGCCGACGCGGCGTCCTGCGCCGCCGCGGTGGACGCCGGGGACGAGCGCGCGCTCGCCGTCTGGCAGCGCGCCGTCGACGCCCTGGCCGACGGCATCGTGCTCGCCCAGAGCCTGCTCGACCCGTCCACGGTGATCGTCGGCGGGGGGCTGGCCGAGGCCGGCGACACCCTGCTGACCCCGTTGCGCACCGCGGTCACCGGGCGCCTGACCTTCCAGATGCCCCCGAAGGTCGTTCCCGCCATGCTCAAAGACACCGCCGCGTCCCTGGGCGCGGGCCTGCTCGCCTGGGATCTGCTCTCCATGGAGGTGACCGCGTGACCACCGCGGACCGTGACCGTACCGCCCTGGCCGGCGCCCGGATCGTCCTGCCCGGCGGCGTCGTCGAGGGCGGCCGCCTCACCGTCGAGGGCGAGCGCATCGCCTCCGTCACGGGCGGCACCGACGGCACCGGCAGCACCGAGAGCGCGGCCGAGCCCGGGGACCTCGACCTGACCGGCTGCACCGTCGTGCCCGGCTTCGTCGACCTGCACGTCCACGGCGGCGGCGGAGCCTCCTACGCCTCCGGCATCGCCGAGGAGGCCCTGCTCGCCGCCCGCACCCACCTCGCCCACGGCACCACCACCACCGTCGCCTCCACCGTCACCGGCGAGATCGACGAACTCGCCCGCCAGGCCCACGTCCTGTCCGAACTCGTGGAGGACGGCATCCTGGCCGGCATCCACTTCGAGGGCCCCTTCATCTCCCACCACCGCTGCGGCGCCCACCGCCCCGACCTGCTGCGCGACCCCGACCCCGCCCTCGTGCGCAAACTCGTCGACGCCGCCCGCGGCCACGCCGCCATGGTCACCCTCGCCCCCGAACTCCCCGGCGGCCTCGACTCCGTGCGCATGCTCACCGACCTCGGCGTCATCGCCGCCGTCGGCCACACCGACGCCGACTACACCGCCACCCTCGAAGCCATCGACGCCGGCGCCACCGTCGCCACCCACCTGTTCAACGCCATGCCCGCCATCGCCCACCGCGCCCCCGGACCGATCGTCGCCCTCCTGCAGGACGAACGGGTCACCGTCGAACTGATCAACGACGGCGTGCACCTGCACCCCTCCGTCCTCGACCTCGCCTACCGCACCGCCGGCCCCTCCCGGGTCGCCCTGATCACCGACGCCATGGGCGCCGCCGGCATGGGCGACGGCCTCTACCCCCTCGGCCCCCTCCAGGTCGAGGTCAACAACGGCGTCGCCCGGCTCGTCGAGGGCGGCTCGATCGCCGGCTCCACCCTCACCCTGGACATCGCCTTCAAACGCGCCGTCACCGTCAACAACCTGACCCTCGGTCAGGCCGTCGAGTCGCTCTCCACCACCCCGGCCCGACTGCTCGGCCTCACCGACTCGATCGGCTCCCTGGAGACCGGCAAGCTCGCCGACCTCGTCGTGCTCGACTCCACCAGCTACGACCTGGTCGCCGTCATGCGCCGCGGTCGGTGGGTCCGCGGCGGCGACCGCTTCACCACCACCACCACCGAATCCGCCTGAGAAGACGACGACGGCCGCCCTCCCCCGCAGGGGACGGGCGGCCGCGTCGCGTCGCGCACCGGGCTCAGCTGCTCGGGTCCACCGTGATCTGGTCGATCAGGATCGGCCCCGAGGGCACGGTGAGGGTGACGGAGTTCGACCCCGCCTGGAACTGCGGCAGTATCCAGGTGGTGTACCAGGACGTGGCCGGGTCCTTGCCCGGCGAGTAGTTCCGGAAGGTCAGCCCGCTCGGCCAGTCCTTGCCGTTCACCGCCGCCGCGCCCTTCACGTCCGCGCCGGCGTTGTTGTAGTGCACCGTCAGCTTGTACGTCCCGGCCGCCGGGACGTCGCCCGTCCATGTCACCGAGCCGCCCTGCTGGAGCGTCAGGTAGCTGCCGTCGGCGGACTTGGCGCCCTTGACGGTGTTGCCGGAGGGCGCGTTCTGCGCCTGCAACTGGCCCGCGTCCACGGTGGACGGGCCGGTGGAGGCACTCGCCGAGGGCGAGGACGTGCCGGTGGTGGCGGTGCTCGCCGGGGTGCTGGGGGCCGGCGGGGCGGAGGTCGTGGTGCCGCCCTTGGCGGTCTTGTCGCCGTCCGGGTCGCCCGTGGAGAGCGCGATCCCCGCCCCGATGGCGATCGCCGCGACCACGGCGACCGCGCCGATCACCGCGCCCTTGCTCCGGCCGCTGCTCGGGCGCTCCTCACCCGGCTGCGGCCGGGAGTGCTCGGCGTAACGGGCCTGCGGTGCCTGCTGGGTGTGCTGGCCGTGCTGCGGCGGCACGCCCGGCCGGCCGTACGGGCCGCCCTGCGGGGGCATCCCGGGCTGGCCGTACGGGGGCTGCTGCTGGGCCATCGGCGGCGCCGCCTGCTGGTAGGGCTGGCCGTACTGCGCACGCCCGACCTCCATCGGCCGGTTGTACGACGTCCGGGGGACCCCTTGCTGCGGCTCGGCCGGCTGGCCGGTGGAGCCGTCGGCCGGGCGGTAGAGGTAGCCGAACGGGTCGTCGTCCTGCGGGGCACCGCCCCCCTGGCCCTCGGACACTCCGTTGTCGCCGGCGGTCGTCACGGTGGTCTGCTCCCCCATCCGTTGCGCGCCGCCGGGCTGCGGGCGGCGCAGATCATGGACGCTGTCGTACGCGGAACCCTACCTGCCGTAGCGGACAGCCGGAAAAGAGGCCTTGACAACTCTCCGGTAACCTGCGCCGCGCAGGATGCTCGGCACCCGATCGATCCGGCGGTCCGACCCGCCCCGAGCGGTCCGACCTGCTCCGACTGCTCTGGTCGGCCTCCGACTCATCCGTCAGGCCTCCGGCTGATCCGACCGGCCCCGACCGGCGCCCGCGGCCCTGCGTCAGCCCGCCCGCCGGTGCGAGCGCTCCCCGCGCGCCCCGCGCACCGCCCCGCCCCGGGCCCGCTTCTCGTCGTACATCCGTTCGTCGGCGGTGTGCAGCACCTCCTCGATGCTCATCCCGCAGCCGGCCCAGCCGATCCCCAGGCTCACGCCCACCCGCATCGCCCGTCCGTCGATCCGCATCGGCGGGATGATCGCGTTGCGCAGCCGGTGCGCGAGGTCCTTGGCCTCCTCGCGGCCGATGCCGTCGGCCAGCACCACGAACTCGTCGCCGCCCAGCCGGGCGACCGTGTCACCGTCCCGGACCGCCCCGCTCAGCCGCCGGGCCACCTCGACCAGCACCGCGTCGCCGGCGTTGTGCCCGAACCGGTCGTTGATCGACTTGAAGCCGTCCAGGTCGCAGAAGAGCACCGCGAGCCCCTTCTCCACCGGGGCCACCGGGCCGGAGCGGAACGCGGCCGACCAGGCGTCGCCGGTCGGCCCGTACTCGGCCGGGACCACGGCGTGCACGTGCTCCCCGTAACCGGGGCCCAGTCCGGGCAGCAGACCGCCGCCCTCGGCCGGCTGGTAGCCGTGCGCCGGCCCGGCGTACGGGTCCACCCCCTCCAGGCCGTCGTACGCCGCGTGCGCGCTGTACGAGTCGGCCGGGTAGCCGTACGGGGACGGGTAGCCGGCCTCGCCGGACCCGGCGGGACCGACCGGGGCGACCGGCTGCGGCTCGGAGCAGAGCCGGCGGCCCAGCCGGGCCTTGAGCTCGGCACCGTTGGGCAGGCCGGTGAGGGCGTCGTGGCTGGCCCGGTGGGCGAGCTGGAGCTCGTGGCGCTTGCGGTCCTCGATGTCCTCGACGTGGGTGAGCAGGAAGCTCGGGCCCTCGGCCGCGTCCGCCACGATCGAGTTGCGCAGGCAGACCCACTGGTAGCCGCCGTCCCGCCGGGACAGCCGCAGTTCCGCCCGGCCGCTCTCGGCGCTGGTGCGTTCCAGCAGCGCCCGGTCGTCCGGGTGGACGAGGTCGGCGAAGCTCTGCTGGCGCAGGACGGCGCGGGGGCGGCCGAGCAGTCGACAGAGCGCGTCGTTGACCCTGGTCAGCTGGCGGCGCCCGGCGCCGTGCAGTTCGGTGATGGCCATCCCGCTGGGCGCGTACTCGAAGGCCTGGCGGAAGCTCTCCTCGCTGGCCCGCAGCGCCTGCTGCTCCTTCTCCAGCCGGGCCAGCGCGCGCTGCATCTCGGCCCGCAGCCGGGCGTTGCCGATCGCGATGGAGGCCTGGAGCGAGAACATCTCCAGCGCCTCGCGGGTCCACGCCCCGGGCCGCTTGCCGCTGCGCGGGCGGTCCACCGAGAGGACGCCGAGCAGGTCGCCGCCGGCGCTGTACATCGGGGCGAGCAAGCCGTCGGCGGGGTGCCAGTCGTTGGCGTAGACGGGCAGCGGGCCGTCCCCGATCCAGCGCGGGATGTCGCTGGCGACGGCCCAGCCGCGGTCGTACGGCAGGAAGCGCAGGGTGCCCCAGTGGTCGCTCACGCCGAGCAGCCGGTCCCAGGACTCGCGCGATCCGACCTGCCCGAGCAGCACCGAGGGCCCGCCCATCGGGCTCTCCTCCAGCTCCCAGACGGCCGCCACCACGAGGTCGCCGTCCGGCCGGACGAGGCTCACCGCGGCGGCGTCGAAGCCGAGTCCGTGCACCGCGCCCTCGACGACGGCCTGCAGCGTGCCCGCCAGGCTGCGGGCAGCGTTGAGGTCCGCCACGACCCGGTGCAAGGTGCGGAGGGTCGCGAGACGGACGTACGGCTCCGACTCGGCTTCCATGCGGGGGCTCCCCGGCTGCTTCGGATAGTTCTTGATTGGTTATCGTCCGATTGCCAGAAGAACTGAATCACAGGGAGCACAGCGTTCGGCACGCTCGGTCAGCAATAGGACGTCACTTGTGACTTAAATCACACGGCACTAATGCGCCCTTAATCAGTTCATTCCCCCATAGCGGGACAAAAGGCGTTATCGGTGCATTTCCGGTGGTCGACCGGGTCGGCCCCGCACTGGAGCCCGGTACGCCCACCGGTCCCCCGGCATCACCCCTGGGAGTGAGCCCGCCCACGGCCCGGCAGGCCCGCGCCGGTGGTCCTACGACCACGGTCCGATGCCGTTTCCCGCGGCCGCCAGCTACCGTGCGGTACGTGTACCCGTCCTCGCAGCCCGAAGCTGCTCCCCACGCCACGCCCGACGAGTTCCGGGCAGCACTCTCCCAGCTCGCCGCCGGCGTGAGCCTGGTGACCGTCAACGACCCGGAGGACGGGGAGGACGTCGGCATGACCGCGACGTCCTTCCTCTCCGTGTCGCTGGAGCCGCCGCTGGTGCTGATCTCGGTCCGCGAGGACTCCCGGATGGACGAGGTGCTCGCCCGGGCCGACACCTGGGCGGTCTCGGTGCTGGCGGAGGGGCAGAAGACGCTCGGCTCACGCTTCGCCATGAAGGGCCGGCTCAGCGACCGGCTGCTGTTCGCGGACACCCCGCACCGCCGCGGCCCGCAGAGCGGCGCCCCCCTGATCGAGGGCGCGCTGGCCACCGTCGAGTGCCGCACCGAACAGCGGATATCCGCGGGCGACCACACGCTGCTGATCGGCCGCGTCCTCGAAGCCCTCGTCCCCGAACCCGGCGGCCGCCCGCTTCTCTACTTCCGCGGCGGCTACCGCAGTCTCGGCTGAGCCGGCCCCGAGCCGGTACCCGAGCGGATCACCGATCCGGCTCTCGGCCGGACAGGCCTACTGGTCCTGCCGCGGCGCCCGCCGCCCCTGCTTCAGTTCGGAGCGGTGCCGCTTGTTCTCCAGCCGCCGCTGGACCATCCCCCGGCTCGGGCGGGTCGCCCGCCGGGCCTTCGGCGGCGGCGCGCAGGCCTCGGTCAGCAGCGCCGCCAGGCGGGCCGCGGCCGCCTCCCGGTTGCGCCACTGCGAGCGGTACTCGGAGGCCTGCACCACCAGCACCCGGCCGTCCACCAGCCGGTGCGCGAGCCGCTCCAGGGCACGCTCGCGCCACACCTCGGGCAGCGCCCTGGAGGCCGCCAGGTCGAAGCGCAGCTCGACCTTGGAGTCGGAGGTGTTGACGTGCTGGCCACCGGGGCCGGAGGAACGCGAGAAGCGCCAGACGAGCTCGGCGTCGGGGACGACCACCGACCCCCGTACGCGGATGGGCTCGGGCATGCGCCCATCATCCCGCGCCCGCCCCGCCCGGTCACCCGGTTATCCGCACCCCGCCGCGAACCCCGACAATGGCCTACGTGATCGAGCTCGGCTACTCCCTCTCCAACCGCTTCCCCGACCCCCCGCAGACCGACTACCGCACCGCCCCCGTGCGCTCCCTGCGGTACGACCTGTTCTGCGGCGACGTCTACCTGGACGCCGAGGGCGCCGAGCTCTCCACCCGCTGGGGCTGGGTGCCCGTGCTGGACTTCGCCTGGGCGCTGTGCGACATCGTCGAGCAGCTCGACCGCGACCCGGACGGCTCCCGCGCCGCCCGGGTGCAGACCGCCGACCTCGACTTCACCCAGAACACCGAGTTGCTGCGCTTCGCCCGCCGCTTCAACTGGGTGGAGATCACCGCCACCTGGCTGCGGGACGAGCCGCCCGCCGTGGTGCGCCACAGCGAGCTGCGCCGGGAGGCCCGGGACTTCCTCCAGGACACCCTCGCCGACCTGTTCGACATGCACCCCGACCTGGCCGACAACCCGAACATCTGGTCGCTGCAGGGCCGGTTCCCGCGGATCTGACCCGGCGACGGATCGCCGGGTTGGTCAGTCCTTTGATTTTCCTTTGTCCGCGTTTGGCACCCGCCGAGAATTCACGGACCCGGTGGAACCAAGCACCCCGGGGATTGCGTTGTCCCGGGAAAAGCGAACGAAGGGACTGCAATCGCCATGCCAGTGAGCCTCTCCAAGGGTGGCAACGTCTCGCTGACCAAGGAGGCCCCCGGCCTGTCCGCGGTGAGCGTCGGCCTGGGCTGGGACGTCCGCACCACGACCGGCGCCGAGTTCGACCTCGACGCCAGCGCGATCGTCCTGAACGCGGACGGCAAGGTGCTGTCCAACGCGCACTTCGTCTTCTTCAACAACACCAGCACCCCGGACGCCACCGTCGTCCACACCGGTGACAACCGCACCGGCGAGGGCGCGGGGGACGACGAGACGATCAACGTCAACCTGGCCGGCCTGCCCGCCGAGGCCGCCAAGATCACCTTCCCGGTCACCATCTACGACGGCGTCGCCCGCGGCCAGAACTTCGGCCAGGTGCGCAACGCCTACATCCGCGTGGTGAACGCCGCCGGCGGCGCCGAGATCGCCCGCTACGACCTCTCCGAGGACGCCGCCACCGAGACCGCGATGATCTTCGGCGAGCTCTACCGCAACGGCGGCGAGTGGAAGTTCCGCGCCGTCGGCCAGGGCTACGCCTCCGGCCTGGCCGGCATCGCCCAGGACTTCGGCGTCCAGCTCTGACGCACCCCCGGGCGGTCCGGCCGACCGCTCGAAGCCCGCGGCGCGGGGCGTCGGACGGTCCGACGTCCCGCGCCGCGGGCCTTTCCGCCCCTGCTCAGCGCGAGGCGCGCAGGTGCGGCAGCTCGATCAGCTCGGTCTCGTCCTCCGGCGTCAGGTCCACCACGGTCGGCTCGGCCTGCTCCGGCCCGTCGGCCGCCGGCGCGGCCTGGACGGGCCGGGCCTGCTGCGCCTCGGCCTTCGCCTTGGCGGCGACCGCCTCGTCACCCACCACGTCCGCCAGGTCGGTGCGGTCCTCCAGCTCGGCGATGCTGCCCACCGCCGGCGCCGGAGCCGCCGCCCGTACCGGCGCGCCCGAGCCGCGGCCGAAGAAGCTGAAGCCCTGTCCGCGCGCCTGGCCGGACTGCGCCGGGCGCGGCCGCTGCCGCTCGACCGGCACCGGTGCCACGGCCGGGACGCTCGGCGTGCCGCCGAGCTGGCCGACCGTCGCGGTCAGCGCCGGACGCAGCGGCGTCGGCTGCACCGCGGTCGGCCGCACCGAAGCCTGGACCGCCGAGGACTGCACCCCCGAGGACCGGATCGCCGAGGACTGGGCCGCCGGCGCCTGCGCCGGGGTCGGCACCGAGGGCGCGATCGGAGCGGGCACGGACACCGGCTTGGCCGCCGCGCCCGCCGAAGCCACCGGAGCCGCCGGAGCCGCCGACCCGGCCTGGGCCCCGGAAGCCGCGGCGGCGCCCGGGCCGGTCTGCGACACCGTCGCGGACGCCCGCAGCGCGACCTCCGCACCGGCCGTGCGCGCCCGCCGCGCCTCCTGCTCCGCGGCCCGCCGCTCGAGCAGCCGCAGCACCGAGGCCGCGCGGACGAACGCGGCCGGGCTGGCCGGGTACTTGGGACGGCTCGCGGCGAGCGCCCGCTGGGCCGCCTCGGCCTCCTTGAGCGCCTGCTCGGCCACGGTCACGGCCCGCTCCCGCAGCAGCCGGGCGATCTCGGTCTCGGCCTTCGCCAGCCGCGACTTCTCCGCCGTCAGCCGCCGCCCGAACCGGGTGGCCCGCTCCTCGGCGACCTCGGCCGCGTACTCGGCCTCGGCCAGTTGCTCCTCGAAGCGCTCCTCGGCCCGCAGCCGCTGCGCGGCGGACAGCTCGGCGGCCGCCCGGGCCGCCTTGTCCCGTTGGCGCAGCAGCAGGGCGAATCCGAGCACCGCGATCAGCGCCGCGATGCCCACCGAGCGCACCAGGACGGTGTCCTGACTGAACAGCAGAGCGGCCAGTGCGGCGACCAGCAGTACGCCGGCGGCGGTGGGGGGAACGACCCGGCTGAGGACGGAGGAATGACGGTGGCGTCCGCGAGACATGCCAAGAAACTAGCGTGCGAATTGGGGCCGTGTCAGCCCAGGGTCCTCTTCCGCCCTTGACAGGGTGCCGTTTTTACCGCACGTGCCCGGCTTTTCACTCAAGATCACGACAAGGGGGCTGCTCAGCGCGCTCCCGGCAGTGCGGCCCGCTGACCTCCCGGCGACCGGCCCGACGCCCGCCGCCGCGACCGGCGACCGCCGCCACTACCGGCGACCGACCCGGCGGCTCGCCGCCCGCGCCCGCCTCAGCGGTGCGAGGCCGCCGGACCGCTCGGGTCGTCGTGGTTCTCCGGCAGCTTGCACACGTGCTGGAGCCAGAGCGCCGCCGCGATCACCGCGGCCCCCGCCAGCACGGCCAGCCCGGCGGTGACCGCCTGGTCCTTGCGGGCCGCCACGTCCAGCTCCCCGAGCAGGTAGATCCCGGCCCCCGCGTAGATCCCGGTGACCACCGAGGACACCAGCGCGCTGGCCTGCCCCAGCACCACCGCGCGGGCCGCCAGCAGCGGGTCGACCCGCTTCGCGCCGGGCTGCCGCTCGCGCACCGCCTTCAGCCGGGACCGCAGCGAGATCGTGGTCGCCAGCAGGATCACCGCCACCGCCGCCAGCACCACCGGCGCCGCGGCCGGCACGGCCGGCAGCGTGTCCAGGGAGGCCCACAGCTTGGAGCCGGCCCAGGACAGCGCCGTCGTCGCGGCGGTGATGCCGATCAACAGGCGGAGGCGAAGCAGCTTCACTCGGAGCAGGTCCTTCCCGGGGTACCAGAGCCGGCCGACCGGCCGGGGGCCGGCGCGGAGGCGTCAGGCCACCGTACCGGGCGCGGCCGGACGGACATCTACTCGTACGGCCGGGGCCCCCGGCCGAGTTCCCCGGCCCGCCCGGCCGACCGGCGGCGGGCCGGTCCCGGGGCTACTCCGGCAGCGTCAGCCGGATGTCCTTGCGCCGCCGCACGCCCTGCGCCTCCGGGCCGCCGAGCGCCTCCAGGAGCGCGGCGACCTGCCCGTGCCCGGGCACCTCGGCCTCGGGCTGGGCGTCCAGCCACGGGGCGAGCACGAAGACCCGCTCGTGCGAGCGCGGGTGCGGCAGCACCAGCTGCGGGTCGTCACTGACCACGCCCTCGTAGGCCAGGATGTCGACGTCCAGGGTGCGGGGGCCCCAGCGGACCTCCCGGACCCGGCCGAAGGCGTCCTCGATCGCGTTGCCGCGCTCCAGCAGGTCCCGCGGCGGCAGCGAGGTGCGCAGCACGACGACCGCGTTGTAGTAGTTGGGCTGTTCCTCCGGGCCGCCGACGGCCTCGGTCTCGTAGACCGCCGAGACGGCCTTGATCTTCAGCCCCGGGGTGTCGGCGAGCGCGTCGACGGCACCCTGCAGGGTCTCCAGCCGGTTGCCCAGGTTGCTGCCCAGCGCGATCACCGCGCAGCGCTGGCCGTGCAGCGTGGTGTCGGCGGAGTCCACCCGGCTCTCCAGGTCGAACGCGTTCGGCTCGGCGGTCGGGTCACTGCTGCTCATCGAAGAAATCCCTCTGCATCGGATACCGGGCACGCGGTGGGGGTCATGTGCGGCCCCGGTGGATGGTCACGGTCACGTCGTCGAACGGCACGGTGATCGGGGCGTCCGGCTTGTGCACGGTGACCTCGACCTCCTCGACCGCGTCGTGCTTCAGGCACTGGTCGGCGATGCGCTGGGCCAGGGTCTCGATCAGGTCGACCGGCTCCCCGGCGATGATCGCGGTGACCTCCTCGGCCACGATGCCGTAGTGCGCGGTGCGGGTGAGGTCGTCTCCGGACGCGGCGGGGCGGGTGTCCAGGTACAGCACGAGGTCGACCACGAAGGTCTGGCCCTCGACGCGCTCGCGCTCGAAGACGCCGTGGTGGCCCCGGGCTCGCAGCCCCCGCAGGGTGACGCGGTCCAGCAAACGAATCACTGCTCCCAGTCGGACGGGCCCCGCCCTGGAAGGCACGGACGGGCAGGGCGAAGGCGGGCAGCACGCCCGCCACTCCGTTTCGAATCTACCCGCGAGCGCGGACAACGCCTGACCGTCCTACCCGGCACGAACCGTCGCCACGCACGCCGATCCGGCGATTGACGTGAACGTCGGACGCCCACTCGGGAATTCCCCGGTCACGGTTCGGCGCCGCTATCGCGCGACCGCCGCCGTCATTCCTCGTCGTCCTCGTCGCCGCTGGTCAGAACGGGTGAACCGTGGTGCGACCAGAGCTTCCACCCGGCCGGGGTACGGCGGAACAGATTGCTGGAGACGACCTTTCCGCCGACCAGCGGACCGAGTTCCCCCTCCTCCTCCGCCTCACCGCCGGAGAGGATGTTCTCGGTGCACGTGACAAGGGCCACATCGCCGTGGACCTCGGCCTCGACATCGGTCAGGAAGAACTGGATGTACTCCGTGTTCATCATGATCAACATGTAGGAGCGGGTCACCTGCGCCCGCCCGCGCAGCACCGGCCAGCCGGGGTGCACGCACACCACGCCGCCCTTGTCGTCGGCGTGCTCGGGCCCCAGCCAGGCCTCCTCGACCGCCTCGACGTCCCCCCGCTCCAGCGCCTCGTAGAACGCCCGGTTCGCCGCGAGCACCGCTTCCAGGTCCACCTCGTGGGCCTTTCCGGCCGTACCGCCGCTCAACCTGCCGTCACCTGTCACAGACCCTCCCTCACCCCAGCCGCGCCGCGCGCTGCCAGGCCGCGACCACGCGGACGGCGTCCGCCGTACCCGACACGTCGTGCACCCGCACCGCCCAGGCTCCGGCCTGGGCGGACAGCACCGAGACCGCGGCGGTCGCGTCGTCCCGCTCACGGGCCGGGCGCAGCTCCCCGGTTTCCGGGTCGGCGAGCAGCGTACCCAGGAACCGCTTGCGCGAAGCGGCGACGAGCACGGGACGGCCGAGCGCGGTGAGCGCGTCCAGCCGGCCGAGCAGCGCCCAGTTGTGCTCGGGGGTCTTGGCGAAGCCGAGCCCCGGGTCGAGGATCAGCTGGTCCTCCTTGACCCCGGCGGCCAGCAGCGCGTCGATCCGGTCGGTCAGCTCGGCGACCACGTCCCGCACCACGTCGTCGTAGACGGCGAGCCGGTCCATGTCGGCGGACTGCCCGCGCCAGTGCATCACCACGAAGGGCACGCCGGTCCCGGCGACCACCCGGCCCATCGCCGGGTCGGCGAGGCCGCCGGAGACGTCGTTGACGATCGCCGCGCCGGCCTCGACGGCCCGCTCGGCGACCGAGGCCCGCATGGTGTCGACGGACACCACCACCCCGGCGGCGGAGAGCTCGCGCACCACGGGCAGCACCCGGCGCAGCTCCTCCTCCTCGGGCACCCGCTGCGAGCCGGGCCGGGTCGACTCGCCGCCGACGTCCACCAGGTCCGCGCCGCGGGCGCGCAGCGCGAGTCCGTGCGCGATCGCCTTCGCGGGGTCGAACCAGAGCCCGCCGTCCGAGAAGGAGTCGGGCGTGACGTTGACCACGCCCATCACGGCACAGCGGCCGAGCCGCGGCAGACCGGGCGGCAACGGGAAGGACGGCGCATCGCTCATGCTCCCCATTATCGAACGGGGCCCCCGCCGAGCGTTCTCGGCGGGGGCCCCGGGCGGTGCCGAGCGGCCTCAGGCGGCCTCGGTCACCTCGCGGCTCGACGGGACGGGCATCAGGCCCTCGCGCTGGCGCTTGCGGCCGAAGCGCGGCATGCCCAGGGTGATGAAGGCCTCCGCCTGCATCGCGGCGAAGCCGATCCGCGGCAGGTCCCGGGTGTTCGGGAAGACCAGGAAGCGCGGCTCCCACTCCGGCTGGAACTTGGCGTTGAACTTGTACAGCGACTCGATCTGGAACCAGCGGGACAGGAAGACCAGCAGTCCGCGCCAGGCGCGCAGCACCGGGCCGGCGCCGATCCGCTCACCGCGGGCCAGTGCCGAGCGGAACATCGCGAAGTTGAGCGACACCCGGCGCACGCCCATGTCGGGCACCGCCTGGAGGGCCGCGACGATCAGCAGCTCGTTCAGGCCCGGGTCGGCGGCGCGGTCGCGGCGCATCAGCTCCAGCGAGATGCCGTCCGGCCCCCAGGGCACGAAGTGCAGCACGGCCTTCAGGTCGTCGCCGCCCTCGCCCTCCTCCGGCGCCTTGTGCGCGGTGACCACCACGCAGTCGTCGTCCAGCGGGTCGCCGAAGCGGCCCAGGGCCATCGAGAAGCCGCGCTCGGTGTCGGTGCCGCGCCAGCGGGCGGCGGCGTCGGCGATCCGGTACTTCTCGTCCGGGGTGAGCTCGGAGACCCGGCGCACCTTGCAGGAGTAGCCGTTGCGCTCGATCCGCTTGACCATCTGGCGGACGTTGCGCATGGCGCGGCCGGACAGCGAGAAGGTCGAGGTGTCGACGATCGCCTCGTCGCCCAGCTCCAGTGCGTCCAGGCCCGCCTCGCGGGTCCACACCTCGCCGCCGACCTCGCTGCAGCCCATCACCGCCGGCACCCAGGCGTGCTCGCGGGCCTCGGCCATGAACACCTTGATCGCGCCCGGCCAGGCCTCGACGTCGCCCACCGGGTCCCCGGAGGCGAGCATCACGCCGGAGACCACCCGGTAGGAGATCGCGGCCTTGCCGGTGGGCGAGAACAGCACGCTCTTGTCGCGGCGCAGCGCGAAGTAGCCGAGCGAGTCGCGTTCGCCGTGGCGCTTGAGCAGCTCGCGGACCTTCTCCTCGTCCTCGGCGCTGAGCTCCGGCTTCGGCTTGCCGGGGCGCAGCGCCAGGTAGGCGGTGGTGAAGGCGGTCAGCAGCCCGAGCCCGCCGAGCAGGTAGGCGACCAGGTCGGACATCCGCACGTTGGTGTAGCGGATCGGGCCCTCGAAGCCGAACAGCCCGTACCCGACGTGCTCCAGGCGCTCGGTGAGGCCGGGGTGGCCGACCTCGTACTTGGTCCGGGTGCTCACGATCAGCAGGCCGAGCAGCACGCTGAGGGTGCCCATCACGACCAGGTTGACCAGCGCGCGCCAGCGGGTGCGCGGGTCGGCCTTGGCGTAGAACTCGCGCTGGTGCAGCAGCATCACGACCCAGACCGCCAGCGAGACGACCGCCGGGCCGACCTGGTGCCAGCGCACGATGTGCAGCGCCGCGCCGACCGGCAGCAGCACGCAGACCGCGCGCCAGGCCCGCCGCTTGCGGCGGCGCAGCGCGTGGGCGAGCGGCACCAGCAGGATGCCGACCATCAGGGTGCCGACCGCGGCCAGGCTGGTGGTGCCGCCCGGCAGCTGCCCGGCGAAGGTGTGCATCTTGGTGTGCCGGAGCTTGGGGAACACCGCGCTGGCGATGTCCACCAGCCCGATCAGCAGGCAGGCGTAGCCGACCGCGCCCGGGAGCCAGGCCCTCGGGACGGCGGCCGCCTGGTTGCGCAGCGTCTGCAGACCACGCCGACGGCGCGGCGGCTGCTCGGGGCTCGGCTCAACGGACACGGGAACGCTCATGGAAGCTCAGGGTAGAGGCTGCGGGGCGGTGTCCGGTCACTCCGGGGGAGCACGTGTGATGGACCTTCATGCCTATTCCTTCATCAGGCCATGCGCATACCAAGGATCCGGAAACGGTAGGTAAACCGGGTGCCCTGGATGCGCTGCGGTTGAGCCGGGGGTGGGAGCCGGGACCCGCCGCCGCGTGGCGGGTCGGGGCCCTCCGGTGCGCGTTACGTACGGTGGACGCCGCATTCTAGGGTGCCGGTTGCCCCCGGTCTCCGCCCGCCCTCCCGGCCCACCCGGGCGCCCGGTCGGCCTAGCAGCGGTGGCCCGGCCTGACGGGCCGCCAGACGATGAAGCCTGCTCCGACAGTGTCCCACCGGAAGGCCGACGGCATGGAACTGACCAGCGACGCGCTGGTGAACTCGCTGCTCGCACTCGGTGCCGCGGCTCTCGTCACCACCCTGTGGATCTGGCCCCGGCTGGCCAAGCAGCGCCCGCTGCCGGTGCTCGGCCGGATCGGCCTGCTGACCGTCGTTCAGGTGTCGATCCTCGCCGTGCTGGCGCTCTCGGTGAACAACTCCTTCGGGTTCTACACCTCCTGGGACGACCTGCTCAGTCCCGGCGGCGCCAAGCTCGCGCTGGCGAGCAACGAGAACCACAAGGGCGGCACCCCGGTCTCCGACGACCTGATCCAGCCGACCACCGAGGGCGGGCTGGAGACCGTCACCAACCTGCCGAAGGGCGCGCCGGAGGAGGTCGGCAAGGTCGAGTCGGTGCGGGTCAACGGCAAGGAGACCGGCTTCTCCGACCAGATGTTCGTCTACCTGCCGCCCGAGTACTTCGACCCGAAGTTCGCCCTGGTCCGCTTCCCCGTCCTGGTGGCACTGGCCGGCTACCCGGGCACCACCCTGAACCTGCTCAAGGAACTGCCGCTGGTGCAGACGGCGGCCGAGCTGCAGCGTTCCGGCAAGATGCCGCCGACCGTCCTGGTGATGGCCCGCCCGGCGGTGGTCCCGTCCCGGGACACCGAGTGCGTGGACGTCCCGGGCGGCCCGAAGACGGAGAGCTGGTTCGTCAAGGACCTGCCCCAGGCCCTGCACAGCACCTACCGGCTCGGCCGCTCGGCCGGATCCTGGGGCCTGTTCGGCTACTCCACCGGCGGCAGCTGCGCGATGCGGCTGGCGATGCGCTTCCCGAACGTCTACGGCAACGCCGCCGGCCTGCACGGCGACTTCGCGGTGCGCCAGGACAACTACACCGGCGGCGACCTCTTCAACGGCGACAAGGCGCTGACCCAGCAGCACGACCTCGGCTGGCGGCTGCAGAACCTCCCGGTGCCGCCGCTGAACCTGCTGGTGGTCTCCACCCGCAAGGAGGGCGACTACCCGCAGACCGTCCAGTTCGTCGACCAGGCCACCCAGGCGGCCGCCGCCAACCCGCAGTTCAAGGTCGAGTCGCTCTACCTGGACGACGGCGGCCACAACTTCGACAGCTGGACCCGGGAGCTGCCCGCCTCGCTCGAATGGCTGGGCACCCACCTCGGCTGAGGCGTGCGGGTGATTACCCGCCGGTCGGCCCGACCGTCCGGCGGTTCGGGGGAACGTATCGCGGCCGCCCGCCGGACACCCGGCGGACGCCGCCCCGGATGCGCGCAGGAGGCGCCGTGCTGAGCACCCGCTCGCTCTTCGACGAGATCTACCGGAACGACCAGGCGTACCAGCTGTTCTGCAGCATCGCGGCCGGCGGCGAGGACCAGGGCGGGTGGGAGAACGAGCGGATCACCGCCCTCACCCAGGACCCGGTCCTCGCGCCGAAGGTCGCCCGGCACGGCGCGGACGAACGCAAGCACGGCCGGATCTTCGCCCAGCTGCTGAACAAGCGCGGCCTGCCCAAGGTGCCCGTCCCGGAGGAGGCCGACTACTGCATGCTGCTGGAGCGCCAGGGCGTCGGCCTCTCCCACGAGCGGCTGAAGAGCGACGTCCCGCTGAGCGACCGGGAGATCATCGTCTACCTCGCGCACAGCCGGGTCACCGAGCAGCGCGCCGCCGAGCAGATGCGCCAGCTGGTCAAGGTGTACGGGGACAACCCCGACCTCGGCCGGGCGATGCGGATGATCTCCGCCGACGAGGACAACCACCTCGCGTACTGCCACGAGGAGCTGCTGCGGCTGAAGGACGCGGGCCACGGCCCGTACATCCGGCACACCCTGGAGGCCACCGCCCGGGGCGAGATCCGCACCCACCGGGACGTCGGTCTCGCGGTCACCGCCCGGATGGCGCGGATCCTGGGCTGGCCGCGCTGGCAGCTCGCCCTGGTCACCCTGGGGGTGCACGCGCTGTACCTGTACGACCGCGTCCTCGGCTGGCGCCGGATGGTCACCCTGCGGATGCCCGAGCGCCGCAACGCGCTGGGCACCCCGGCCCCGCCGCACGCGGAGCACGAGGTGCTCTGAGCCGCCGCACCGGCGGCCGCGCCCACGGGCCGCCCGGCTACCGGCTACCGGCTACCGGCTACCGGCTACCGGCTACCGGCTACCGGCTACCGGCTACCGGCTACCGGCTACCGGCCGATGATGAGGCTCATCGCCTCGGCCCGGCTCGCCGGGTCGCGCAGCTGGCCGCGCACGCAGGAGGTGATGGTCTTGGCACCGGGCTTGCGGATGCCGCGCATCGACATGCACATGTGTTCGCACTCGACCACGACGATCGCCCCGCGCGGCTCCAGGATCCGCATCAGCGCGTCGGCGACCTGGCTGGTCAGCCGCTCCTGCACCTGCGGGCGGCGGGCGTAGACGTCGACCAGCCGGGCCAGCTTGGACAGGCCGGTGATCTTGCCGCTGGCGGACGGGATGTACCCGACGTGCGCCACCCCGCGGAACGGCACCAGGTGGTGCTCGCAGACCGAGGTCAGCTCGATGTCCTTGACCAGCACCATCTCGTCGTGGCCGAGGTCGAAGGTGGTGGTCAGGACGTCCTCGGGCTCCTGCCACAGGCCCGCGAATATCTCCTTGTAGGCCCGCGCCACCCGGGCCGGGGTCTCCAGCAGGCCCTCGCGGTCCGGGTCCTCCCCGACGGCGAGCAGCAGCTCGCGGATGGCGTTCTCGGCCCGCTTCTGGTCGAAGGTGCCGACGGCGACAGGGCCGTCGAGCGTCACCGGGTCGATCATGCGGGCCTCGCTTACGTGTGGGAAGACTCTGGCTGAACAGCACGGATGCCGCGCCTCCAGGGTACAAACCCTGGTGACGCGGCATCCATTCCCCCGGGGAACCGGGCCCGGCTCCGGGCGGTCAGCCCTCGGTCGGCGGCTCGGAGGCCGGCAGCGGCGGGAGCTTCACGACGTCCACCGGAGCGGTGTCGGTCGCGGCGGCGCCGTTGGTGAGCGCCAGCTCCTTCGGCGACTGGACCGGCGGCCGGGTGGACGGCGTGCGACGGGTGGAACCCGTCCAGGCCGGCCGGGCCGGGCGCTTGACCACGGGGGCGAAGATCTCGGCGATCTGCTCCTTGTTCAGGGTCTCCTTCTCCAGGAGTTCCAGAACCAGGTTGTCGAGCACGTCGCGGTTCTCGACCAGGATCTCCCAGGCCTCGTTGTGCGCGCTCTCGATGAGCTTCTTCACCTCTTCGTCGACCAGCGCGGCGACCTCTTCCGAGTAGTCGCGCTGGTGACCCATCTCGCGGCCCAGGAACGGCTCCGAGTTGTCGGTGCCGAACTTGATCGCACCCAGGCGCTCGGTCATGCCGTACTGGGTGACCATGGCCCGCGCGGTGGCGGTGGCCTTCTCGATGTCGTTCGAGGCGCCGGTGGTCGGGTCGTGGAAGACCAGCTCCTCCGCCGCGCGCCCGCCCAGCATGTACGCCAGCTGGTCGAGCATCTCGTTGCGGGTGGTGGAGTACTTGTCCTCGTCCGGCAGCACCATGGTGTAGCCGAGGGCCCGGCCGCGGGACAGGATGGTGATCTTGTGCACCGGGTCGCTGTACTGGCAGGCCGCCGCGACCAGGGCGTGACCGCCCTCGTGGTACGCGGTGATCTTCTTCTCCTTGTCGGACATGATCCGCGTGCGCTTCTGCGGACCGGCCACGACGCGGTCGATCGCCTCGTCCAGGATGCCGTTGTCGATCAGCTTCTTGTCCGAGCGGGCGGTCAGCAGCGCGGCCTCGTTGAGCACGTTCGAGAGGTCGGCGCCGGTGAAGCCGGGGGTGCGCTTGGCGACGGCCGACAGGTCGACGTCGGGCGCGATCGGCTTGCCCTTCTGGTGCACCTTGAGGATGTCCAGGCGGCCCTGGAGGTCCGGGCGCTCCACCGCGATCTGGCGGTCGAAGCGGCCCGGGCGCAGCAGCGCCGGGTCCAGGATGTCGGGCCGGTTGGTCGCCGCGATCAGGATCACGCCGCCCTTGACGTCGAAGCCGTCCATCTCGACCAGCAGCTGGTTGAGGGTCTGCTCGCGCTCGTCGTGGCCGCCGCCGAGGCCCGCGCCGCGGTGCCGGCCGACGGCGTCGATCTCGTCGACGAAGACGATCGCCGGGGCGTTCGCCTTGGCCTGCTCGAACAGGTCGCGGACCCGGCTGGCACCGACACCGACGAACATCTCGACGAAGTCGGAGCCGGAGATCGAGTAGAACGGCACCCCGGCCTCGCCCGCGACGGCACGCGCCAGCAGGGTCTTGCCGGTCCCGGGCGGGCCGTAGAGCAGCACGCCCTTGGGGATCTTGGCGCCGACGGCCTGGAACTTGGCCGGCTCCTGCAGGAACTCCTTGATCTCGTGGAGCTCCTCGACCGCCTCGTCGGCGCCCGCGACGTCGGCGAAGGTGGTCTTCGGGGTGTCCTTGGTGAGCAGCTTGGCCTTGGACTTGCCGAACTGCATGACGCGCGAGCCGCCGCCCTGCATCTGGTTCATCAGGAACAGGAAGACCAGGACGATGATCACGATCGGCAGCATCGACAGCAGCAGGCTGACGAAGGTGCTCTGCTTCTCCGGGCTGACGGTGTAGCCCTCGGCGAGCGTGTTCGAGTCCTTGTCGTTGATCTGGGCCTGGAGCTTGTCGGCGATCGCGACACCCTGGTCGCCGATGTACGAGGCCTGGAACTTGGTGCCGGACGGGGCCTTGCCCGTACCGGCCGCGGACAGCGTGGCGCCGTCCTTCAGCTGGATCTTGATCGTGTTCGAGTCACCGGTGGTGATCTGCGCCGACTTGACGTTGTGCGCGTCGATCGCCGCGACCACCTGACCGGTGTCCACCGTCTTGTAGCCGTTCGAGTCCGAAACGACCTGCATCAGTACGATGACGGCGAGGACGGCCAGCACGATCCACATGATCGGCGCACGGAAGTATCGCTTGACGTCCATCCATGCGGGGCGTTGCCGCCCCGTCCCTCCTGCCACTCAACGGCGCCGGGAGGCGGGGGGCCTCGGCGCATCCGGGTCGGTGCTCATGTGAAGAGCGGTTTATTGGACCGTACCGCAGTCGGACCCGCCCATGGCGGGAGCGCGGCGACACGGCCGTCGTTCTTTGTCCCCCCGGTCCAACGGGCGGGAACCACCTACTGTTCCCGCCCGTAGCCCGAACGGGCCTCAGCCGCCGTAGACGTGCGGGGCGAGGGTCCCGATGAAGGGGAGGTTACGCAGCTTCTCCGCGTAGTCCAGCCCGTAGCCGACCACGAACTCGTTCGGGATGTCGAAGCCGACGTACTTCACGTCGATCTCGACCTTGGCGGCGTCCGGCTTGCGCAGCAGGGTGCAGACCTCGAGCGAGGCCGGGCCGCGCGACCCCAGGTTGCCCAGCAGCCAGGACAGCGTCAGACCGGAGTCGATGATGTCCTCGACGATCAGGACGTCGCGGCCCGCGATGTCGGTGTCCAGGTCCTTCAGGATGCGCACCACGCCCGAGGACTTGGTGCCCATGCCGTACGAGGAGACCGCCATCCAGTCCATGGTGACCTGCGAGTGCAGGGCGCGGGCGAGGTCGGCCATGACCATCACGGCCCCCTTGAGGACGCCGACGATCAGCAGGTCCTTGCCTGCGTAGTCCCGGTCGATCCGCTCGGCCAGCTCCAGGAGCTTGGCGTCGATCTCGTCCTTGCTGATGAGCACCTTTGCGAGGTCAGCGCCCATGTCGTTCTGGTCCACCGGGGATACGTCCTCAAACGTTCGGGGTCTGTGTGGCCGGCGGCCGGCTCCCCCGGGACGTGCCTCGCCCTCAGTCGCCCTGCCGCCGAAAGACCAGCGTGCCACACCGGCGGGTGGCCTCGACTCCCCCGGGTAGGTGCAGCGGCCCCTGACCCCGCCATCCGGTGACCAGCAGGTCCACCGTCTCCAGGTGCCGGGCGAACAGGTCCCCGGCCGGACAACCCGCGCGCAGCGCGGCCCGGCGCAGCACCCGGCGCCGGACGGCCGACGGCAGTTCGGCCAGCTTCACGGCGTCCAGGGTGCCTTCGCCCGTCCGGAGGTCGCGTTCGGCCAGGGAGGCCCACTGGTCGAGGGCGTCGGCGTCGTCGCGGAACAGCCGGGCGGTGCGGGCCAGCGCCTCCACCACGCCGCCGCCCAGGTGCTTCTCCAGCACCGGCAGCACCTCGTGGCGCACCCTCGAGCGGGTGTAGGCGGGATCACAGTTGTGCGGGTCGTCCCAGACCGGGATCGCCTGGGCGGAGCAGGCCTGCCGGGTGGCCGCCCGGTCCAGCTCCAGCAGCGGCCGGCGGTAGCGGCCCTTCTGGGCCGGCATGCCGGCCAGCGAGCGGGCGCCCGACCCGCGGGCGAGGCCCAGCAGGACGGTCTCGGCCTGGTCGTCCCGGGTGTGGCCGAGCAGCACCGCGATCGCGCCGTGGCGCTCGGCCGCCTCGTCGAGGGCGGCGTAGCGGGCGTCCCGCGCGGCCGCCTCCGGCCCGCCGTCGCGGCCGACCTGCACCGGGATCGCCTCGACCGGGTCCAGGCCGAGCGACCGCAGCCGCTCGGCGACCTGGGCGGCGCGGTCGGCGGAGCCGGGCTGCAGGCCGTGGTCGACGGTGACGGCGCCGACCCGCAGGCCGATCTTGGGGGCTTCGAAGGCGGCGGCGATGGCCAGCGCCATCGAGTCGGCGCCGCCGCTGACCGCGACCAGCACCAGCGGCGAGCCGGGGGCGGCCGGGGTGCGGGGCAGACCGGAGGGGTGGCGGGCGGCGTTGCCGATCAGGGTGGTGCCGACGGCGGCGCCCACCAGCGGCGCACCGGCCGGGCGCTCGCGGGGCTCGCGCACGGGCGCGGTGAAGGTGGTACCGGCCTCGGCGGCGAGGTCGGTGAGCGTACGGCGGACGGCCAGGCGTATCGCGGCTACGGCGGGGTGAGGGCCCACGGCGGACGACTCCTCGGCGGAGGGGACAGGACTGCGGCGGGCGCGGCCGGGGCCGCGCGCCGACATGAGCGCCGCGTTACCGGGCGCTCACAGATGGTGGCAGAAAGCGGCGACCCGCTACGCCACCCGCGCCATCGGTACGACCACCGTCCCACGTTCGGGTGAATGGAGAAACGTATCTTCACCCACCACCTGCCCGATTGGACCACTCGTACGAGCGGGTTTGACCGCCACGGACCAGCGGCGGTCCCGCCTCGTCGGCTTCCTCAGCGGGCGACCCGGGCGACCCAGGCCGCCGGGTCGTGGATCTCGTCCTTGGTCGGCAGGGTGTTCGGGGAGGTCCACACCCGGTTGAACCCCTCCATGCCCACCTGCTCCACCACCGCGCGGACGAACACCGCGCCGTCCTGGTACTGCCGCAGCTTGGCGTCCATGCCCAGCAGCCGGCGCAGCATCAGGTCCAGCCGGTTCGCCCCCCGGTCGCGGCGCTGCTGGAACTTCTCCCGGATCTCCGCGACCGTCGGCACCACGGCCGGCCCGACCCCGTCCATCACGACGTCCGCGTGGCCCTCCAGCAACGACATCACCGCCGTCAGGCGCCCCAGGATCTCCCGCTGCGCGGGCGACTGGACGATCTCCAGCAGGTTCGCCGAGGCGCCGTCCCGGCCCTCCCGGCCGCCCGCCCCGGGCAACGCCCCGCCGAGCGAACCCGCCGCCTCGCGCAGCCGGTCCAGCAGGGCGCCCGGGTCGACGTCCGTCTCGGCCAGGAAGGCCTGCACCTCGGACTGGATGTGGTCGCGCAGCCAGGGCACCGCCGTGAACTGCGTCCGGTGCGTCTCCTCGTGCAGACACACCCAGAGCCGGAAGTCGGACGGGTCCACGTCCAGTTCGCGCTCGACGTGGACGATGTTCGGCGCCACCAGCAGCAGCCGGCCAGGACCGGGGCCCTCCGGGCTCAGCCGCGGCTTGTCGAACAGCGCCGCCGGGCTGTCCGGGGCCTCCAGCGAGGGCTCGGCCGGCGCGAAGGTCTCGTACTGGCCCAGCACCTTGGTCGCCAGGAACGCCAGCAGCGCCCCGACCTCGATCCCGGTGGCCTTCTCCCCCACCGCGCCGAACACGCCCGCCGCCGCACTGTTCGCCCGCCGCGCCTGCAGCTTCTCCACCAGCGGCTGGACGACCGTCCGGAAGCCCGCCACGTTCGCCCGCACCCACCCGGGGCGGTCCACCACCAGCACGGGGGTCGCGGCGGCCGCGGCCAGGCTGCTCGACCGCATCCCGGTGAACGCCCGCACGTGCTCCTCCGCCTCCAGGGCGTGCCGGCGCAGCTCGGCGACCACCGCCGCCGCCTCCGCCCGGCTCACCTCCGGCCCCGGCCGAACCAGCCTCGTCGCGGTAGCGACCGCGAGATTCCAGTCGACCATGTCAGCCCCGCCACTCGCGCTCGTCATGCCCTCACCGTACGTGCTCATCACCACCAACGGCAGCCACCTGCCGGCAACACCTCGGCCACCGGCCCCGGATCCGCGACCACCGCCCGGAAGCACCGGCCCACGGGTACGAACGACGGCCCGGACACCCGCCCTCCACCCCTCCTGCCCGCCCGCACGGCCCCCGAACCCGGGCCGCCGGCCCGGCGGTGGTGGGGCGCGGTCGGCGCCGTGCGGCCGGTCCGGACGGTCGCCCCGGCGCGGGCGGGTCAGTGGCAGCCGCAGGCGGCGAGGCGGGCGGCGATGCGGTCCATGGCGGCGCGGGCGGTGTCGGCGGAGGCGGAGGTACGGGTCATCACGGCGAAGAGGAGGAGGCGGCCGTCGGCGTCCACAACGGTGCCGGCCAGGGTGTTGACGCCGCTGAGGGTTCCGGTCTTGGCGCGGATCAGCCCGGCCGCGTCGGCGGCACCGGAGCCGGTGCCGTAGCGCCTGTCGAGGGTGCCGCTGAACCCGGCGACCGGGAGGCCGGTGAGGACCGGGCGCAACTCGGGGTGCTGGTCGGAGGCGGCCAGGGCGAGGAGTCGGACCAGGACGGCGGGCGGGATCCGGTCGTCCGGGTGCAGGCCGCTGCCGTCGTCGAGGACCACGCCGGTCATCGGGACGCCCAGTGCGGCGAGCTGCCGGGTGACGGCGGTCGCCGCGCCCTCGAAGCCGGCCGGCTGGTGGGCGGCCAGCGCGACCTGACGGGCGATCGCCTCGGCGAGCTGGTTGTCCGAGGTGGTCAGCAGCCGCTCCACCAGCCGGGCGAGGGTCGGCGACTCGACCTTGCCGAGGACGGGGGCGTCGGCGGCCGCCGGAGCGGTGGCGGGCCTGGCCTTGCCCTCGACGGTGACGCCCTGGGCGGCGAGCATCGCGGCGAAGGCGTCGGCGGCCGCGCCGGCCGGGTCGGCGACGCGGTTCGGGGCCTCCTCCCGGCTCCTCGGGTCGGCCTTGGCCTCGTCCACCATCAGCGGGACGACCAGCGCGATGTTCTGCGCGTCGTGGTTCCGGTGCTGCGGGCTGCCCGTGTACATCGACAGGTCGTAGTCCAGCTGGACCGTGGTGGTGCCGGCCGCCTTGAGGGCGGTGGCGGTCTGCCGGGCGAGCGCCTCCAGGGAGGCGGGGGCGGTGTCGGCGTCGACGGGCTGTCCGCCGATCTGCACCTGGTCGGCGGGCAGCGCGGTGAGCGTCGGGTCCCCGCCGCCGACCAGGGTGACGGTGCCCGGGGTCGAGCCGCGGACCACCCGGGTGGCGAGCCGGGTGTCCGCGGGGAGGAGGGACAGCGCGGCGACCGCGGTGGCGAGCTTGGTGGTGGAGGCCGGGGTGGCCGGGGTGTTCTCCCCCGAGCCGTAGAGGAGGCGGCCGTCGGCGGCGTCCGCGACGGCGATCGTCACGGTGCCGAGGCTCCGGTCCGCGAGGGCGGAACGGAGCGCCTGCTGCAGGCCCTGGGCGGTGGGGGCGGCGGCCTGCGGCCCGTCCTCCGCGGCGGCCAGGACGGCACCCGCCGGGGGCACCGGGCGGGCGACCGGCGCACTGCCGCCGTCGGCGGGTGCGGAGCCGGCGGGTGCGGAGCCGGCGGGCGGTTCGGCCCGCCGGGCCGGTCCGGCGCTCGGGCTCTCGCCGGTCCGGGGCCCGGCCTTCCCGTGGTCGCCCCTGCGACCCCCCTGGCCGTCGTCGTCCTCGCCCCGCCCCGCGCTGTGGCCGGGCGCCGGCGAGGGCTGCGCGTACGCACCGCCCGGGGTCAGCACGGCCCCGGCGACCAGCAGCGCCGCTCCGGCCAGTCCCGCGGCCGTCCCCCTGCGACGGCCTGCCGCCCCCACCCCAGCTCGCACCGACCGGCCCCTTTCCTGAGCACTCGCTCCCGTAGGAGACACTTGGATTCTGTCAGTCCCTACCTTGGAGGAAGCGTTGGAGTTCGACGTCCTTATCGAAATCCCGAAGGGCTCGCGTAACAAGTACGAGGTCGACCACGAGACCGGCCGTCTGCGGCTCGACCGGATGCTCTTCACCTCGACCCGCTACCCGGCCGACTACGGCTACGTCGAGGGCACGCTCGGCGAGGACGGCGACCCGCTGGACGCCCTGGTCATCCTGGACGAGCCGACCTTCCCGGGCTGCCTGATCAAGTGCCGCGCCATCGGCATGTTCCACATGACCGACGAGGCCGGCGGCGACGACAAGCTGCTCTGCGTCCCGGCGACGGACCCGCGCTGGGAGCACCTGCGCGACATCCACCACGTGTCGGAGTTCGACCGCCTGGAGATCCAGCACTTCTTCGAGGTCTACAAGGACCTGGAGCCCGGCAAGTCCGTCGAGGGCGCCAACTGGGTCGGCCGTGCCGAGGCCGAGGCCGAGGTCACCGCTTCGATCAAGCGCCTCGCGGAGCAGGGCGGCCACTGAGCCGTCGTTCCGGTCCGGCTCGACCAGGACGGTTCGGGGCGGGGTCGGGACAGCCAGGGGCCGGGGGGGGGGGGGGGGGGGCCCCCGCCCCCCCCCCCGGCGGCCCCCCCCCCCCCCCCCCCGGGGGCCGGCGGCCCGGGCCGCCGCCCGCCCCGCGCCGCCCCGGGGCCGGGGGGGGGGGGGGGGGGGGGGGCCGCCCGGGGGGGGGGCCCCGCCCCCGGGGGGGGGCGGCCCGGGGCCCCCCCGGCCGGTGGGCTTTCCGGGGGCTCAGTCCTCCAGCCGGAACCCGACCTTCATGCACACCTGGTAGTGCTTGATCCGGCCGTCCTCCAGGTGGCCCCGGACCTGCGACACCTCGAACCAGTCGAGGTTGCGCAACGTCCGGGAGGCCCGCTCCACCCCGTTGCGGATCGCGGCGTCGACGCTCTCGGTCGAGGACCCGACGATCTCGGTCACCCGGTACACGTGGTCGGTCATGGCGGACTCCCTCAGCTGTGCGACGGCCCCCGGTCCACCGTGCACCGGCCCGGGTCCGCCCGCACCCCGGCGGCGTCCGCCGGGGGCCGCCCGGAGGCACGCCTCAGAACGCCGCCCGCACCTCGCCGACCGGGACGCCGCCGCCGAGCAGCGGGGCCGCGCCTATCCGCTCGACGGTCTCCTGCGCGCCGGTCAGGCCCAGCCGGCGCAGCGCGGCCGCCAGGACCGGGCCGCGGGCCCGCTCGGCACCGTCGTCGATCTTGAAGGCGAGCGCCCGGCCGTCCGGCAGGGCGACGACCTGGACGGCCTCGGCGCCCATCTTGGAGAGCGCGCCGGGGACGGCCCGCATCAGCCAGGTGTCGGCCCGGCGGGTGCCGGCCACGTACTCGGGGTGGGCGCGCATCGCGTCGGCGACGCGGCGCTGGACGGTGCCCTCGGCGGCCAGCACCAGGCCGCGGTAGCCGCGGGCCAGGCCGGTCAGCGTGACGGCCAGCAGCGGGGCGCCGCAGCCGTCCACCCCGGCGTGCGCGGGGGTCTCGCCGGTGGCCTCCTCCAGCGCCTCGCGGGCCAGCCGCTGGATCGGGTGGGCCGGGTCGAGGTAGCCCGCGGTGTCCCAGCCGTTGGCGACGCAGGCGGCCAGCCAGCCGGCGTGCTTGCCGGAGCAGTCCATCAGGATCGGGGCGCGCCCACCGCCCGCGCCGAGCAGCAGCTCCGCCTCGGTCTCGTCGAGCGGCAGGTCGGCCGGGGTGCGCAGGGCGGACTCGTCGAGTCCGGCGGAGCCCAGGATCGCCCGGACCCCGTCGAGGTGAAACGATTCTGCGGAGTGGCTGGAGGCCGCCAGCGCCAGCAGCTCGCCCTCGATCGCCAGCCCGGCCCGCAGGGTGGCCACCGCCTGGAACGGCTTGGCCGTCGAGCGGGGGAAGACCGGCGCGTCGGGGTCGCCCAGCGCGAACTCCACCGAACCGTCGGCGGCGAGCAGGACGAGGGAGCCGTGGTGGCGGCCCTCGGTGAAGCCCGAGCGGACAACCTCGGCGAGCACGGGCGGGTTGGCGGACTGCGACATCGGGAGCCTTCCGGGGGCGGGGGTGGACCGGGAGGAAGCCGGGCCCACCCGCCCGCGACGACTCACCCGGTCAGAGCGGCCTCTCGGAGAGCAGGTCGTCGACCCGTGCTTCCCCATCACGGTACCTGCGGGTGATCTCGGCACTGCAACCGTCGGCCGTCCGCAGCAGGCGCCGGCGCCGTCCGGAGACCTCGCGCTCGTGCGCGCGCAGCCGTTCCAGCGCGGCCAGCAGCTCCTCGGCGGGGTGCGCGGCGAGGTCGGCGAGCTGGACGTCCCCCATCAGGGCGTCCGCCTCCAGCTGCGACTCCTGGGTGCGCGGCGGCCCCAGGGTGACGTGCCGGGCCGAGCGCCGCACGGTGGAGGGCGCGTCGGTCAGGATCGCGGGCAGCCGGTCCAGCAGCTCGCCGCCGCCGTCGCCCGCCGGCCGGGCGGCGCGGGCGGGGTTGCCGCCGGGGCGCCGGTCGAGCTCGGCGCGCAGGATGTCCATCCGGCCGTGCAGCAGCCGCCGCAGGTAGGACAGGTCGGCCTCCTGCGCCAGGGTCTCCCGGCGCAGCAGGCGCAGCTGGTCCAGGCCCAGCCGCTCCAGATCGGGCTCGCCGTCCGGGCCGGCCGCCCAGGAGGGAGCCCCGGGGGCCTGCGCCACCTGCCCGGGACGGTTCCCCGCCGCGCTGCTCGCGTCCATCATGCAACCCACCTGCCGTCGTCGATCCCGCCCGCTCGCGGCACTCCGTCCCTGCCGCCGGCCCGGCCCGTCCCCCGACGGGCTCGCGCGTCCGTCCGTTGGCACGCCCGGGGGATCCGAACGGTTCCGCCCCCCGGCCGGAACCACCCGCCGGGGCGACCCGGCCAGAACGCCTGACCTACCGGCTCGACCTCCCGGCCGAGCCCGGCCCGGTGCGGCGGACCTCCAGGCGCGCCGGGCCCTCGTACGGTCCCCAGCGTGCCACCCCACCCGGCGCGCGCGCACCGACCGTGCACCCGAACGGCCCCCTGGCGAACGGGGGTGGCTGATATGACCGGTCCTTTCCGCAGGAAGAGTGGCGCCCGACCCTGCGCAGGCGCGCGCTTCACGGCGCGCGCCACCGGTGTGCGCGCCCCAGATGTGCGCCCCCGGGCCACGACGGGACCGGTACGGCGGCTCCGGCACAATGGCGGCATGCGAGCAGTGGTGCAGCGAGTGACCGAGGCCAGGGTGACCGTGGCCGGAGAGACCGTCGGCGCGATCGAGGGGCCCGGGCTGTGCGTCCTGGTCGGCGTCACCCACGACGACACCCCCGCCAAGGCCGCCCAACTCGCCCGCAAGCTCTGGACGCTGCGACTGCTGCCCCCCGACGACGCGGGCGTCGAGCAGAGTTGCTCGGACCTCGGGGCCCCGCTGCTGGTGATCAGCCAGTTCACGCTCTACGGCGACGCCCGCAAGGGCCGCCGCCCCACCTGGAACGCCGCGGCCCCCGGCCCGGTCGCCGAACCCCTGGTGGACGAGGTGGTCGCCCGGCTGCGCGAGCTGGGCGCAAAGGTGGAGACGGGCCGGTTCGGCGCCGACATGCAGGTGGCGCTGGTCAACGACGGCCCCTTCACCGTCCTCGTCGAGGTCTGAGGCCGAGGCCCGGAGGCCCGGAGCCCAGGGTCCGGGACCAGCGGTCCGGGGCGGCGGCGCCCAGGGCCCGGGCCCGCGGCCTACTGCGGGACGATCACGTCCTGGGTGCCCGGGACCGTCCCGGCCAGCAGCACCGCGTCCACCGGGACGTTCCGCTTGACGATCGCCAGCGCGATCGGCCCCAGCTCGTGGTGCCGGGCCGAGGAGGTCACGAAGCCCAGCGCCCGCCCGTCCGGCTCGGCCGCCAGCCGCACCTCGGTGCCGTGCGGGGGCAGGGTCTCCTCGGTGCCGTCCAGGTGCAGGAAGACCAACCGGCGCGGCGGGCGGCCCAGGTTGTGCACCCGGGCGACGGTCTCCTGGCCGCGGTAGCAGCCCTTCTGCAGGTGGACGGCGGTGCGCAGCCAGTCGACCTCGTGCGGGATGGTGCGGTGGTCGGTCTCGAAGCCCAGCCGGGGCCGGTGGTCCTCGATCCGCAGCGCCTCGTACGCCCACACCCCGGCCGCCGGGCCGTACCTCTCGGTGAGCCCGGCCAGTTCGGCGCGCGGCACGAACAGGTCGCGCCCGTACGGGAGTTCGCGCACCGCGGCGGCGCCCTCGACCGAGGCGGTGGAGCCGGCCGGCAGGTGGACCACGGCGTAGTCGGCGGTCGCGTCGGCGACCTCCACCCGGTAGAAGAACTTCATGCTCTCCAGGTAGGCGACCAGTGCGCCCTGGGTGCCGGGCTCGACGTGCGCCCAGGTGGTGGTGCCGTCGTCGACCAGGTAGAGGGCGTGCTCGACGTGCCCGTTCGGGGAGAGCACCAGGGCCTCGGTGGCGTGCTGCGGCTGCAGCCCGCTGACGTGCTGGGTGAGCAGCAGGTGCAGCCAGGAGAGGCGGTCGTCGCCGGTGACGGTGACCACCCCGCGGTGCGAGAGGTCCACGAATCCGGTGCCCCGCGCGAGGTTGCGTTGCTCGCGGAAGATGTCGCCGTAGTGGGCGGCGACTCCCTCGTCGGCCCCCTCGGCGGGGACGGCTCCGGGCAGGGCAAGCAGCGGGCTCTTCACACCGGTCATACCGGCCAGCTTACGACCGGCCGTCCCGGTGCCCGGCGGCGCAGTCGGCGCAGCGGCCGAAGATGGCGAAGTGCTTGAGGTCGGTGTCGAAGCCGTGCTGCTCGCGCAGCCGGTCGATCAGCGGCTGCGCGATCTCGGTGCCGGTCTCCGTGACCTTCTCGCAGTCCCGGCAGACCAGGTGCAGGTGGTGGTGGCGGCCGGCCAGGTGGTAGGTCGGGGCGCCGTGGCCGAGGTGGGCGTGCGAGACCAGGCCCAGTTCCTCCAGAAGCTCCAGGGTCCGGTAGACGGTGGAGATGTTGACGCCGCTGGCGGTCTTGCGGACGTGGCTGAGGATGTCGTCGGGGGTGGCGTGGTCGAGGACGTCGACGGCCTCCAGCACGAGCTGGCGCTGCGGCGTCAGCCGGTAGCCGCGCTCGCGCAGGTCGGCCTTCCAGTCGTCGGAGAGGTGCCAGTCGCCGGAGAGCTGCCAGTCGGTGGTGCCGGTGTCCGCCACGGTGCTGTCCCTGCCAAGGTCGGGGGTCCTGATGCAAGTGTAGGGACCGGCTGCGGGCCGGTCCCTACCTCGTGCGCGGGCCTTACTTGAAGAAGGCGATGCCGTCGTCCGGCAGGTCGTTGATGTCCTTGATCAGCTGGGCCGGGCTGAGCACCTTCCTCAGCTGGGCGGACATGTACGGGCGCAGCGGCACGTTCGGGGCGGCCTTCTCGCCGACCCAGAGCAGCTCGCCGTTCACGAAGCCGTACAGCCGCTTGCCGCCGGAGTACTCCGGGGAGCCCTCGATCCGGGCCACCGCGTCGGTGGCCACGTCGACCTGCGGCTTGCCGTCGGCCAGTTCGCCGTACCAGATCTCGACGGTGCCGTCGTCGCGGAGGGAGGAGATCTCGATCCCCCGGACCCCGCTCGTGCCGTGGTGGTTGCTGGTCACGCGCCAGAAGGCGTGCTCGTTCTCCAGCGGACGGACCTTCTCGCCCTCCTCGTTCAGCACCCAGGTGCGGGAACGGAACTCCAGGAAGGGCCGGCCGTCGTGGCGGATGACGATCTCCTGGCCGAAGTTGCACTTCTCCGTGCCGGGGAAGTCATAGACGCCCGCGCCCTCCCAGGTGCCGAGGAGGAAGGCGAGCGGGACGACGTCCTTGTGGAGGTCAGAGGGGATCTCGATCATGTTCCTGGTCGCTGTCGTGGTCGGTGCGGTCTGCCTCAACCGTACGGCAGGCTCAGCGCTGGCCCTGGTACAGCTTCATCACCGAGAAGATGGCGAACCAGGTGATCAGCACGGCCATGAGGGCCAGCAGACCGTCGAAGAACATTTCCAGACCGGACACGGGGGGCTCCCAGGCGGCGACAGTGTGGTGGATTTTGCTGGCGCTCACTCTATCCGCCGGGCCCGGGCCGGTCGCGGTGAGCCCCACCACGTCGCCTTTCGCGCCCCCGCGCTCCGGCGCCGCCCAAGGTTTCCCCACGGGATTCCGGGATGACGGCGGGCCGCGGCGGCGGGCCCTCTAAGGTGGCGCCATGTCGAAGAAGCTCGTCATCAAGGTCACCGCCGGGGCGGATGCGCCGGAGCGGTGCTCCCAGGCCTTCACGGTGGCGGCCGTGGCCGTCGCCAGCGGGATCGAGGTCTCGCTCTGGCTGACCGGGGAGTCCTCCTGGTTCGCCCTGCCGGGGAGGGCGAAGGAGTTCGAACTGCCGCACGCGGCGCCGCTGCCGGACCTGCTGGAGTCGATCCTGGCGGCCGGCTCGGTGACGCTGTGCACCCAGTGCGCGGCGCGGCGCGGGATCGAGCAGAAGGACACCGTCGAGGGCGTCCGGATCGCGGGCGCGCAGGTCTTCGTCAGCGAGATCATGTCGAACGACGTCCAGGCGCTGGTGTACTGAACCGCCGCCCGGGCGGGGTGCGGGGCCGTGGCAGGCGCTACCGCCCTCCGCCCCGGGAATCGTGCGGCTCTTCGTCGGGGCGGTCCCGGTCGTGACCGGGATCGTCCCACTTCGGGTCGTCCCAGCGCGGGTCGTTCCACCAGTCGTCGTCCGGGTCGCGCTTGTTGGCGAACACCGCCGCGGCCGGCGGGATGACCATCGCGACCACGCACATGCCCACCGCGGCGCCCACCGAGAAGAACCGCACCACGCCCCAGGCCAGCACGAACAGGCCCAGGCACACGCCCATCATGGCGTAGTAGAAGTGCCGCCGGCGCCGTGTCTGCACCTCTCCACGGTACGGCCGAGGGCCCTGCCGCGGCAGGGCCCTCGGGGTGATCGTCCGGTCTGGGACCGGGGTCCGGTCCGGGTCCGGTCAGACCGCGATCGCGACCTCGACGGCGGTGCCCTGGGAGGCCACCACCTGACGGTCCACGGTCTGGCCCGGGACCAGCGCGCGCAGGGTCCACTTGCCCGGGCGGGCGAAGAACCGGAACTGGCCGGTCGCCGAGGTGGGCACCTCGGCCGTGAACTCACCGCCCTCGTCCAGCAGCCGGACGTAGCCGTTGACCGGCTCACCGTCGCGGGTCACCGAACCCTGGATGATCGTCTCGTTCGCCACGTCAACTCCTGCCAGGTCCGGCCCGCCGGCCTTCGCACCGCACATGTCTGTCTTCCCTTCTGACTTACGGCTCGAGCCGGGGGCTCAGTTGCTGCCGAGCTCGATCGGCACGCCGACCAGGCTGCCGTACTCGGTCCACGAACCGTCGTAGTTCTTGACGTTCTGCTGGCCGAGCAGCTCGTGCAGCACGAACCAGGTGAGCGCGGAGCGCTCGCCGATGCGGCAGTAGGCGATGGTGTCCTTCGCGAGGTCGATGCCCTCGGCCTCGTACAGGGCCTTGAGCTCCTCGTCGCTCTTGAAGGTGCCGTCGTCGTTGGCGTTTTTGGCCCACGGGATGTTGCGGGCGCTCGGCACGTGGCCGGGCCGCTGCGACTGCTCCTGCGGGAGGTGGGCCGGGGCGAGCAGCTTGCCGGAGAACTCGTCGGGCGAGCGGACGTCGACCAGGTTGAGGTTGCCGATGGCGGCGATCACGTCGTCGCGGAAGGCGCGGATCGAGGAGTCGGCGGCCTGCGCCTTGTACTCGGTGGCCGGGCGGACCGGGACCTCGGCGACCAGGTCGCGGGAGTCCAGCTCCCACTTCTTGCGGCCGCCGTCCAGCAGGCGGACGTCGCCGTGGCCGTAGAGCTTGAAGTACCAGTAGGCGTAGGAGGCGAACCAGTTGTTGTTGCCGCCGTACAGCACGACGGTGTCGTCGTTGGCGATGCCCTTGGCGCTCAGCAGCGCCTCGAAGCCGGCCTGGTCGATGAAGTCGCGGCGGACCGGGTCCTGGAGGTCCTGCTTCCAGTCGATCCGGACGGCGTTGCGGATGTGGTTCTTGTCGTACGCGGAGGTGTCCTCGTCGACCTCGACGATGACGACCTTCGGGTCGTCCAGGTGGGCCTGGACCCAGTCGGCGTCGACCAGGACGTCGCTTCGGCTCATGGTGGTGTTCTCCATCCGAGGGCGGTTTGCGGAAGGTGCTGCTCAGGAGGTGCTGCAGGGCGCCCCGGACGGGTTCGGTCCGAATTCCTGTCCGAATGACGGGACGGGAGAGGAGACCGGGCAACCGGGCGGGGAACTGCGGAGTACGGCGGCGACCCTCGGCCGCGACGGCCGGAGCAGGTCACCGTGGAGATCGGCGGCGGGCTTCAACTGCCCTGCCAGACTGCCGATTCAGCGCATTCGACACAGACAGGCGGCCACGCGGCACAGGTCGACCGCCCGCCGCTTCGTGAGATCCGTCTGTCGCTTCATGCCGACGATGCTAGGGACACCCGAGGCCCGCTGTCATCAGCGTATCGAATACCGAGATCGAAACGGTCGGATGATGGGATTCGCCGCGAGAGGGGCGGGACGGAGCCCGCGGCCGGCTCCCGGCGGCGGGGCACAACGTGCGGAAACGACACCGCTCCGGAGCCGGCGCTGGACAGCCCGTCTCGCAGAGCGGAACGGGGGCGGAGTGGAAAGGGGCCGGCGGCGGGCCGGGGAGGGGCGGGCCGGTGCTCCGGGAGGGGGTGCGGGCCGGTGCTCCGGGAGGGGGCGCGGGCCGGTGCTCCGGGAGGGGGCGCGGGCCGGCGTCAGCCCAGCAGCTTGACGCCCTTGCCCTCGAAGGACAGCTGGAGGCCCTCCGGCAACGGCGTCGCGCCGTCCTTCGCGGCCAGCGCCAGCCCGGCGGGCATCGAGTCCAGGGTGAAAGCGGCCGGCTGGATCTTCCGGTTGGTGAGCCCGGCGACCATCTCCGCCAGCGAGCTCAGCTTCAGGCCGTCCACGGTGATGGTGTTGCCCTCGTTGTGCACGGTCGCCTCACCGACCGAGACCGGCCCCAGCGAGGCCTTGACCTTGCCCGGGCCGCCGTACGACAGGCTCAGCCGGGAACTGCCTCCGCCCGGCAGCGGGGCGCCGCCCAGCAGCTCGGAGGCCGGCGGCAGCAGCTGGGCGAGGTCCTGGTACGAGATCACGCCGCTGCCGGTGCCGTCGTCCACGGTCGCGGTGCTCAGGCTGTCGCTCACCGAGACGCCGGAGAGCCTGGCCTTGAAGGAGTGCAGCGCCACCTGGTGGCCGTTGTTCTGGACGGTCAGACCGTCCGAGGAGATCCGGACGTCGTCCAGCTTCTTGGTCACCACCTGGGTGAGGAACGGGAAGCCCTCGATCGTCACGTCCGGCCGCCGGCTCATCTGGCCGCTCTTCACCAGCCGGTCGGCGGCCTCGTCCTCGGCCACGCCGACGGCGATCCGGTCCGCGCCCACCAGCAGCCCGGAGAGCACCGCCAGGCCGATCGTCGCCTTCCACCATCCGCGCATCGTGTTCCCCGTCGTCGCCGGTCGCCGTCGTCCCGCACGACCGTACGACGTCCCGCCCCGGAAGGTGGTTCCGGGGCGGGCAGGTGTGACGTACCGGGCTCAGCCGGCCAGCAGGTCGGTGGCGATCCAGATCAGCGGCGCGGACACCGCCAGCGGCAGCGCCACGCCCGCCGTCATGTGGACGAAGCGGGACGGGAAGTCGTACGCCGCGACCCGCCGGCCGACCAGCGCACCCAGCCCGGCGAGCACCCCCAGCGCCGGCGGCGCGCCCACCAGCAGGCCCAGCACGACCGCCGCGACCAGACCCAGCACCGGGCCCAGCTGCTTCGGACCGGGCAGCGGCGCCGCCGCCAGCAGGACGGCCAGCGCGACGGCGCCGACCCCGGCCGGCACCCAGTCGGCCAGCAGCAGCATCGTGCACAGCGCCGTCACCACGGTGGCCGACCCGAGCACGGTCAGCGCGTAGAACCGCTCCTTCGGATCCGACGGACGGAACGTCTGCAGCACCAGGACCAGCAGGAAGAACCCGCCCAGGGTGCCCACCACGGCCGCCGCCCCGCCGTCCGAGTCCGCCAGCAGGACGGCCGCATCGGCGGTGAACCCGGCCAGCGCGGCGAGCAGGATGCCCTGCCGGGCCGGCCACATGCCGTTCAGCCGGAACCAGCCGGCCGCCGTCAGCAGCTGCAGCAGCGCGACCACCAGGGCCAGCGCCACCTGGCCCAGCGCGGCGCCGCCGGCCAGCAGCGCGGCCGCACCGGCGGTGATCAGGGCGGGCTGCAGGCCCGGGTCGATGATCGGCGAACCCGTCCGGCCGCCGGGGGCACCGGACTGCGGCGCCGCCGGCAGCGGCTGCGCGGGCAGGCCCTGGTACGGCTGGGCACCGGGCCCGCCGGGCGCCTCCGGTGCCTGGCCGGGCAGCGGGGCGGACGGGCGCTTGAGCGTCATCGTCGGCGAGTCGAGGGCGGGCCCGACGGGCCCCGCGGGCCCGGCGGGCACCGCCTGCTGCGGCGCTGCCTGGGGCGGCGCGGACTGCGGCGTCGGGGCCCGGTGCCGTGCCCGGGACGGCGGCTCCTGCCAGGCCTGCGGCTGCGGCTGCGCCTGGGGGTGGTGCTGGTGCTGGTGCTGCGGCTGCGCCTGCGGCGGGAACTGCGGCTGCGCTGCAGGCCGGCCGAGGTGCGGTGGCGGGGCGACCGGCATCGCGCCCGAGACCGTCACCGGAGGCAGCAGCGTGGTGGCCGCCGCGTCGTCCAGCGGGGGGACGGGCGGCAGCAGCGTGGTCGCGGCCGCGTCGTCCAGCGCCGGCACCGGAGGCAGCAGCGTGGTGGCCGCCGCGTCGTCCAGCGCGGGCACCGGCGGCAGCAGGGTGGTCGCGGCCGCGTCGTCGTCCACCGGATGGCCGTACGGGTGCTGCGGGGGGTGCTGCTGATGCTGCTGCGGGTGGGGCTGGTACGGGTGCGGGTGCGGCTGCTGCGGCCAGGTGCCGTAGCCGCCGTCCTGCCGGTTCGGGTCGTTCATGTCCGTCACGCCGCTCACCCTCCCGCGAACGGCGGGAGGACCTCGACCGTCCCGCCCTCGGTCAGGGCGACGGTCGCGTGGTCGCGGCCGCCCACCTGGGAGCCGTCGACCAGGTACGAGCAGTGCCCGAGCAACTGGACGAACTTCGGCCGGTCCGCGTGCCGCTCCTTGGCCGCCGCCAGCGCCTCCGCCAGGTTCGCCGCCTGGTACGGCTCCTCGGCCAGCCCGGCCTCGGACTTCGCCGCCGCCCAGTAGCGGATCGTCCCGCGCACCCGGGCGCCGCTCGCGGGCTCGGTGGTCGCGCCCATCGGGCCACCCCTTCCGTTCGTCCTCGCCCGGCCCCGGTGGCCCGGTCCGGTTCGCCACCGGGGCGGCCGCCCGACCACCCGAACGAATGGACCCGCGCGGCGCCGCCGATGTGCGTCCATGATGGCGTGTCCGCCGTCGCGAGCGGCAATCGCCCTGGCCGGACGGGTGCGCGACGGCGCCCGAAGTTGTGTCCGGTCTCACCCGGCGCGCGCCCGGATTGGGCGAACCGCCGGATTCGCGCACTCCCGGGGCGGGAGCGGGTCGGCTATCCTCGACGACCAAGAGGGATCCGGGCAGAGTCGCCCCCGGGTCCTTTTGTGCTTTCAGGACGCCAGTACGGACGTTCTTGCGATTCGTCGGCCCACCCCCGGCGCGCCGCAGGAGCCCCCGCTCGACCGGCACGAGGACGTGCCCGGTCGGCGGGGTGTCGACACCGGGCGCCGGGCCGCCACCCGGTACCGGACCAGACCGGAGGGTTCGCGGGATGAGCGGGACGAGCGGAGCGCAGACGGCGCGCCAGGGGTTGCGGGACCCCGGGCGCGAGCGCCGTCCCGCCCTCCGCTCCCCCCGTGCGCCCCAGGCGCCGGTCGTCCTTCCCCTCCTCACCCTCACGTCGCCCACCGCCGCCCCCGCCGGGACGCGCAGCGCGCGACACCTCCCCGTTCGTGCGCCATCCGGCTGTGGCGGCAGCCCCACCGCGACCACGACGACCCGGAAAGGGGACCACCGGGTATGAGCTCCCTCCTCCTCCTGACCAACGCGCTGCAACCCTCAGCGGAAGTGCTGCCGGCCCTCGGCCTGCTGCTCCACAACGTCCGGGTGGCCCCCGCCGAGGGGGCCGCACTGGTGGACACCCCCAGTGCGGACGTCATCCTGGTCGACGGGCGGCGTGACCTGCCCCAGATCCGCAGCCTGTGCCAGTTGCTGCGCTCCACCGGCATCGGCTGCCCGCTGATCCTGGTGGTCACCGAGGGCGGCCTGGCCGCCGTGACCGCCGAATGGGGCATCGACGACGTCCTGCTGGACACCGCGGGCCCCGCCGAGGTCGAGGCCCGGCTGCGGCTCGCGCTCGGCCGGCTCCAGGTCGCCGTCGACGACAGCCCGATGGAGATCCGCAACGGCGACCTCTCGGTCGACGAGGCCACCTACTCCGCCAAGCTCAAGGGCCGGGCGCTCGACCTCACCTTCAAGGAGTTCGAGCTGCTCAAGTACCTGGCCCAGCACCCGGGCCGGGTCTTCACCCGGGCGCAGCTGCTCCAGGAGGTCTGGGGCTACGACTACTTCGGCGGCACCCGGACGGTGGACGTCCACGTGCGGCGGCTGCGGGCCAAGCTCGGCGTCGAGCACGAGCAGCTGATCGGCACCGTGCGCAACGTCGGCTACCGCTTCGTCGTCCCGGAGAAGGCCGAGAAGGGCGAGCGTCCGGACCTCGCCCAGCGCCCCTCCGCTCCGCTGGAGGCGTGACCCGGAGCCGGGCGGACCGTCCCCGCCCGGCTCGTCCGGATTGCTCCGGTGCGCCCCGGGGCGGCCCCAGGTCGCACTGCCGCCCCCGGGACCACACGCGTAGACTCCCCCCGTGGCCAAGGTGACGCGCGACGATGTAGCCCGACTGGCTGGGACCTCGACCGCGGTCGTCAGCTACGTGATCAACAACGGGCCGCGCCCGGTCGCGCCCGCGACCAAGGAGAAGGTCCTCGCGGCGATCGAGCAGCTCGGCTACCGGCCGAACAGCGTCGCCCAGGCGATGGCATCCCGCCGGACCAACCTGATCGGCATGGTCGTCCCCGACGCCCGCCAGCCCTTCTTCGCCGAGATGGCGCACGCCGTGGAACGGGCCGCCTCCGAGCGCGGCAAGCTCGTGCTGATCGGCAACTCCGACTACGTGGACGACCGCGAGGTCCACTACGTCCGCGCCTTCCTCGGCATGCGGGTCTCCGGCCTGATCCTGGTCAGCCAGGGCCCCTCGCAGCGCGCCGCCGAGGAGTTCGCCGCGATGGAGGGGGCGAAGGTGGTGCTGCTGCACCGCCGCCCCGAGGCGATCGACGACGTCGCCGTGGTCACCGACGACGTGGGCGGCGCCGAGGCCGTCGTCCGCCACCTGCTGGAGGAGCACGGCCACCCGTACGTGGCCTGCTTCGGCGGCCCGGTCGACTCCCCCGCCCCCGGCGACCCGGTCATCGACCACGTCGAGGGCTGGCAGCGCGCCATGGACGCGCACGGCGTCCCCACCGAGCCGCACCTGATCGACGCGCCCTTCCACCGCTACGGCGCCTACGAGGTCGCGCTCGGCGTGCTCAGCTCCCCCGACCGGCCCAGGGCGATCTTCTGCTCCACCGACGACCAGGCCATCGGCGTGCTGCGGGCCGCCCGCGAGGTCGGCCTGCGCGTCCCCGAGGACCTCGCGGTGGCCGGCTTCGACGACGTGCCCGAGGCCGCGCTCGCCGACCCGCCGCTGACCACCGTCGCCTCCGACCGCGACGCGATGGCCCGGGCCGCCGTGGACCTGGTGCTGGACGACTCGCTGATGGTCCCCGGCTCGGACACCGAGCGGGTCCGCAAGTTCCCGTCCCGCCTGGTCGTCCGCCGTTCCTGCGGCTGCGACGGAGCGGCGCCCGGCCGCACCCCGGCGGAATAGCCGGTTCCGCTCCGCCGGCCGCCCGGCCGTCCGCCACGGCGGCCTGACCAGGCTTTATGAGAAGTCAACGGGCTTCTCGGACCCTTCTGAGCCGCTTCTCATCCGCTCCTCATGCGCCGGGCGGAGCTTGGGCGGCATGAACGAACAGCAGCAGCACCCGGACGAGCACCACGACCCGTACCGCCCCCGCGTCATCGAGGGCACCGTCCTCGGCGGCGGCGCCGCGGGCACCAGCGGCGCGGCGGGCACCAGCGGCAGCGCGGGCACCGACGGCACCGCGCGCACCGGCGGCACCGACCCCTACGCCGGGTACGCCTACCGCGAGGACCACTCCGGCGGCGGCTTCGACGGACCGCCCCCTCCCCCGCCCGTCCCGCCCGAGCCGCCCACCCTCCTCGGGCACCCCGCGGGCCCCGACGGCCCCGGCCGCGGCAGCCGGGCCCGGCGCGGCGTGCTGCGCGGCCGGCTCGTCCTGGTCACCGCCGTCGCCGCGATCGCCGCCGTCATCGGCGGGCTCACCGGTGGGGTCGTGGCCGCCGACCGGCAGTCCTCCGGCAACCGCGTCGGCACCGTCGCCAGCCCGGTCTCGGCCCGCTCCGACGGCAGCGCCGACGTGCCGGCCGTGGCCGCCGCCGTCTCGCCCAGCGTCGTCCAGATCACCGTGAAGACCGGCAACGGCACCGCCACCGGCACCGGCGTCGTCCTCGACACCAGCGGCCGGATCCTCACCAACTACCACGTCATCGACACCGCGATCGCGAACGGCGGCCGGATCACCGTGACCTTCAAGGACGGCTCCACCGCGCCCGCCACCGTCACCGGCACCGACAAGGGCCTCGACGTCGCCGTGATCACCGCGACCGGCGCCAAGCACCTCACCCCCGCCGTCCTCGGCGACTCCTCCACCGTGGCCGTCGGCGACCCCGTCGTGGCCATCGGCAACCCCGACGGCCTCACCGGCACCGTCACCTCCGGCATCATCAGCGCCGAGAACCGCGACGTCACCGTGCAACTCGACGAAGGCAGCACCGGCAGCAACGGCGGCTTCGGTTTCCCCGACCTGCCCGGCCTGCGCGGCAGCATCCCCCAGCAGCAGAGCACCGGCGACGCCACCACCTACAAGGCCTTCCAGACCGACGCCGCCCTCAACCCCGGCAACTCCGGCGGCCCGCTGATCAACGCCAACGGCCAGGTCATCGCCATCAACTCGGCCATGTACTCCCCCAACGGCGCCAACTCGACCGCCGGCGGCTCCAGCAGCACGGCCGGCAGCGTCGGCCTCGGCTTCGCCATCCCGATCAACGACATCAAGCAGGTCCTGCCGAAGCTCGAAGCCGGCCAGAACGTGTGAGCCGGAACCCGTAGCAGTCGGCAGCCGTCCGCCAGGCGGACAATTGCTCCCAGCAGGCACCCCATCCGACGAGAAAGGGCACCAGCCCATGACCCCGTCCGCCGACGACCGCACCCCCGCCGAGGCCGGCCACCCCTCCGCCCGGCTCCTCGTGGTCGACGACGAACCCGCGCTCCGGGACGCCCTGGAGAGCAGCCTCGCCTTCGAGGGGTACGAGGTCGACACCGCCACCGACGGCTACGAGGCACTGGAGTCCGTCGAACGCGACAAGCCCGACCTCGTCCTGCTGGACATCATGATGCCCCGGATGGACGGCCTCACCGCCGTCCGCCGGATGCGCTCCCGCGGCGACACCGTCCCGGTGCTGATGCTCACCGCCCGCGACGCCGTCGGCGACCGCGTCACCGGCCTCGACGTCGGCGCCGACGACTACCTCGCCAAGCCCTTCGAGCTCGACGAACTCCTCGCCCGCGTCCGCGCCCTGCTGCGCCGCAACGCCCTCGCCGCCGAGGCCGCCGCCCGCGCCGCCGCCGAGGACGAGAGCGAGGTGCTCGCCTTCGCCGACCTGCGGATGAACACCGCCACCCGCGAGGTCACCCGCGCCGGCAAGCCGGTCGAGCTCACCCGCACCGAGTTCATGCTGCTGGAGATGTTCCTCTCCCACCCCCGGCAGGTCCTCACCCGCGAACAGATCCTCAAGGCGGTCTGGGGCTTCGACTTCGAACCCTCCTCCAACTCCCTGGACGTGTACGTGATGTACCTGCGCCGCAAGACCGAGCAGGGCGGCATGCCGCGCCTCATCCAGACCGTACGGGGCGTCGGCTACGCCCTGCGCCCGGCCGCCGGCACCGGCGCGTGAGCGCCCTACCGCCCCCGCCCCCACTGGCACCGCCACGCCCACCCGGCCCCCGGCGGCGCCTGGTCCACTGGCTGCGCTCCCGGTCCCTGCGCAGCCGCCTCACCTTCCTGAGCGCGGCGGCGGTGGCGGTGGCGATCGCGCTGTCCGCGCTGGCGTGCTGGTTCATCGTCGAGAAGCAGCTCTACGGCCAGGTCCGCAACGACCTCGCCAGTGCACCGCCGCCGCTGCCCGGGAGCGGCCATCTCCTGTGCTACGACACAGCCGAGAAGGCTCTGGAGCACCAGCGACCCGGCATCGCCCCGGAGAACTTCGGCGCCGTGCCCCGGGACACCCAGTACGTCGTGGCCAACCCCGCAGGGGTCTGCCTCCCCCCGTACGCGACCAAGGCCATCGTGGTCAGGCCCGGCGACAGCGCGGGCTTCAAACTCGCCCCGGGCCAATCGATCATCCGGGACGGTCACTTCACCGACGGAACACCGGCGGTCGTCCGCATCTCCCTCACCCACTCCGGATCCCAGCCCGCTCTGCTGATGGTGGCCACCTCCACCCAAGGCGTCGAGGACTCCCTCCAGGGCCTCGCCGTCCTCCTCGGCTCCGTCTCCGTCGGCGGCATCCTCCTCGCCGCCGTCGCCGGCCGCCTGGTCGCCCGCTCCGCCCTCAAGCCCGTGGACCAGCTCACCGACGCCGTCGAGCACATCGCCAGGACCGAGGAGGTCGGCACCACCATCCCGGTCCACGGCCACGACGAGATCGCCCGGCTGTCGGCCTCCTTCAACTCCATGAGCACCGCCCTCGCCAACTCCCGCGAACGCCAGACCCGGCTGATCGCCGACGCCGGCCACGAGCTGCGGACCCCGCTCACCTCGCTGCGCACCAACGTCGACCTGCTGATCCGCAGCAACGACACCGGCCGCCCGCTCCCCCCGGCGACCAGGACCAAGCTGCTCGGCAACCTCAAGGCCCAGATGCAGGAGCTCACCGTCCTGATCGGCGACCTGCTCCAGCTCTCCCGCCCCGACTCCCCCAAGGCCGGCCCGAACCTCGCCGTCGTGGCCCTCCACGAGATCGCCGCACGGGCCGTCGAACGGGCCGAGCTGCGCGGCCCCGGGCTGGTCTTCGAGACGAGCACCGAGCCCTGGTACGTGCACGGCGACGCCGCCGGCCTGGAGCGGGCGGTGATCAACCTGCTGGACAACGCGGTGAAGTACAGCCCGCCCGGCGGCACGATCGAAGTCCGGCTGCGGCAGGGCGTGTTGACCGTGCGCGACCACGGCCCCGGCATCCCGCCGGACGAGCTCCAGTACGTGTTCGACCGGTTCTGGCGCTCCCCCTCCTCGCGCCAGCTGCCCGGCTCCGGCCTCGGTCTGTCGATCGTCGCGCAGAGCGTCCGGGAGGCGGGCGGCGAGGTCACCCTCGGTCCGGCCGAGGACGGCGGTCCGGGTGCGCTGGCCACCGTCCGGTTGCCCGGCGGTCCCGCGCCGGAGTGACGCTCCCGGCCCGGCCACCACCGGGTGGGGAACCGGACGGCGGGAACAGGACGGGCGGGGAACAGGACGGGCGGGGCGCCCCGACAGCGCCCCGCCCGTCCTCATGTCCGGCACACGGTCAGTCGATGTCGCTGCCCGGGCCGAGGACCTTGATCCGGTCCTGCGCCGGCGGCTGCAGCGGCGCGGCCGCCGAGCTGTGGGCCGCCAGGTAGGCCGTGAAGACGTCCAGGTCGGAGGCGCCGACGAGCTTGTCGGTGCCGGCCGCGAAGGCCGGGAAGCCGTCGCCGCCGCCGGCCAGGAACTCGTTCGCCGCGACCCGGTACCTGGCGGCCAGGTCGACCGGCGCGCCGTTCAGCCGGATCGAGTCCACGACGACCCGGTCCGCCCCGGTCTTGCGCATGTCCAGGGTGTAGTGCAGGTTCGAGGACACCTGGAGGACCTTCGGCGCCGCCTCGTTGGCGCCGCTGACCTGCTGCTGGAGCAGCTGCACCAGCTGGGCCCCGGTCAGCGTCTTGACCTGCATCATGTTGGTGAACGGCTGGACGGTGAACGCCTCGCCGTAGGTCACCACGCCGTCGCCCTCGCCGCCCGAGGCCCTGTAGACCAGGTCGGAGCGGATGCCGCCGGGGTTCATGAAGGCGACCTGCGCCCCGCCCTTGTCGGCCGGGGAGAGCCCGGCCAGCTGCGCGTCGGCGATCACGTCACCGAGCGGCTTCTCCAGGTCGCTGCTGCCGCGGCCGTTGATGTCCGAACCGATCCAGCCGACGGGCCGGTTGGCGATCGGGGCGGCCAGCTTCTGGTAGTGGTCGACCAGCGCCGTCATGTCGGGCGCCTTCTCGACCGTGCGGCGCACCACGTGGTTCTCGGCCTTGACCGAGGGGCGCACGATCTCGCCGGTGGTCTTGTCCAGCTTCATGTCGATCTCGGTGAAGAGCCGGCCGAAGGAGGCGGCACTGGTCACCGAGCGCGGCACGCCGTTGGGGTCGGGGATGGTGCAGGCGTACGCGTTGTGGGTGTGGCCGGTGACGATGGCCCCGACCGCCGGGTCGATCTTCCTCGCGATGTCGACGATCGGGCCGGAGACGCCCTGGCCGGCCGGGCCGCAGTCGTAGTTGTAGACGCTGCTGGCCGGGTAGCCGCCCTCGTGGACCAGCGCGACGATCGAGTTGACGCCCTTGGACTTCAGCTCCGCGGCGTACTTGTTGATCGTCGAGACCTCGTTGGCGAACTTCAGGCCCTTGACGCCCTCGGCGGTCACGATGTTCGGCGTGCCCTCCAGGGTGACGCCGATGAAGCCGATCTTGACGCCCTGCGACTTGGTCACCCAGTACGGGGGCAGCAGCGTGCGGCCGGTCTTCTCGTCGGTGACGTTCGCCGACAGGTAGTTGAAGTTGGCGCCCTTGAAGGTCCGGCCGGGCTCGTAGCAGCCGTCGGTGGGGTGGCAGCCGCCCTCCTGCATTCGCAGCAGTTCCTGCGCGCCCTCGTCGAACTCGTGGTTGCCCACGGAGGTGACGTCCAGGCCGAGCTTGTCCATCGCCTCGATGGTCGGCTCGTCGTGGAAGAGCGCGGAGGTGAGCGGGCTGGCCCCGATGATGTCGCCGGCCGCGACGGTGATCGAGTCGTCGGCCGGGATCCGGGCCTTGCGCAGCTCGGTGGCCAGGTACTCGATGCCGCCGGCAGGAGTGGAGACCTCCTTGCCCGTGGCCGGGTCGATCTCCTTGACCGTGCCCGAGGACCCGGCCGGGGGCTCCAGGTTGCCGTGGAAGTCGTTGATCGCCAGCAGCTGGAGGTTGACGGTCTTGTGACGCTTGGCGTTGGCGTCGGCGGCCTGGGCGGCCGTCGGCACGGCCACCGTGCCGAGCAGACCAGCGGCGGCGACGACGGCGAGCGCCGTCCGTCGGGATCTGACGGTGAGCATGAAGGGGTTCCCCTGCGCGTCGGAGGGAGGACCGGTGGCGGGACAGCACCGGTGTTCGGGCGTGAGTCGTGCGTGTGCAGCCTAGGGTCAACGCGCGTAGCTGTCAGGACGTGGAACGTAACAAGACGATTACCTGCTGACGAACCGTCGCCGTCCGGGCGGTGCGCGGACCACGCAGGGGCCGTGCACGGGCCGTGCAGGGGGCGCCCCCCGTCGCGTCGGATCCCCCCGGCCCGGCCGCGCCAGACGCCCGGCCCGGCCGGGTCAGACGCCCGGCTCGGCCGCCAACTGCCGCTCCGCCCGCACCCGTTCGGCCACGGCGTCCTCGGTCATCGCGCGGTCGGTGTACACCAGCGGCCGCTCGGTCTCGGTGATGATGTGCTTGACCACCTGGACGTTGCCGTTGACGTCCCAGACCGCGATGCCGGGCGACAGGGTCGGGATGATCTCCACCGCCCAGCGCGGCAGGCCCAGCACCCGGCCGGTGGCCCGCGCCTCCTCGGCCTTCTGCATGTAGATCGTCCGGGTGGAGGCCATCTTCAGGATCGCCGAGGCCTCCTTGGCCGCCGCGCCGTCCACCACGTCCGACAGGTGGTGCACCACCGCGACGAAGGACAGGCCCAGCCGGCGCCCGAACTTCAGCAGCCGCTGAAACAGCTGCGCCACGAAAGGGCTGTTGATGATGTGCCAGGCCTCCTCGACCAGGAAGATGCGCTTCTTCCGGTCCGGCCGGATCCAGGTGTGCTCCAACCACACCCCGACGATCGCCATCAGGATCGGCATCGCGATCGAGTTGCGGTCGATGTGCGAGAGGTCGAACACGATCAGCGGGGCGTCCAGGTCGATGCCGTCGGTGGTCGGACCGTCGAACATGCCGCGCAGGTCACCGTCGACCAGCCGGTCCAGCACCAGCGCCACGTCCAGGCCCCAGGACTGCACCTCGTCCACCGCCACGCCCAGCGACTCCACGGAGGACAGCTCGGGGCTGCGCAGGGTCTCGATGATGTCGTCCAGCACCGGCTGGCGGTCCGTCACCGAGGCCACCACATGGGCGTGCGCGGCCTTCAGCGCGAAGCCGGCCCGCTCCTCCAGCCCGCGCCCCATCGCCACCTCGACGATGGTGCGCAGCAGTGACAGCTGGCCGGTCTGGGTGATCGCCGGGTCCAGCGGATTGAGCTTCACACCGCCGTCCCGGGCCGCCATCGGATCCAGCCGGATCGGCTTTATGCCCAGCGCGTCGGCGATCAGGTTCCACTCGCCCACACCGTCCTCGCCCTGCGCGTCGAGCACCACCACCTGGCGGTCCCGGAACCTCAACTGGCGCAGCACGTACGTCTTCTCCAGCGCCGACTTGCCGTTCCCGGACTCCCCCAGCACCAGCCAGTGCGGCGCCGGCAGCTGCTGCCCGTACAGCTGGAAGGGGTCGTACACGTACCCCTTGCCGCTGTACACCTCCCGCCCGATGATCACGCCGGAGTCGCCCAACCCCGGGGCGGCGGTGGGGAGGTACACGGCCTGCGCCTGGCCGGTGGAGGTGCGCACCGGGAGCCGGGTGGTCTCCACCTTGCCGAACATCAGGCTGGTGAACGCGTCGGTGAGGTTGCCGAGCCCCATGAGCGGCCTCCTGGTGTCAGCGGTGGGGGGTGGACGGATGCGGCGGGTGGACTGGTACGGCGGTGGACTTGGTACGGCGGGTGGACGGGTGCGGCGGGTGGACCGGTACGCCGGGCGAGTGCGACGGCCGGGCCACCGGCACCCGCCCGCTAGCGGCGGATGCCGGTGGCGAACGGCAGGGTGTTGACGAACGCCCGGTGGTGCTCGCGGTCGCACCACTCCAGCTTGAGGTAGCTCTTGCCGGCCGAGGCCCGGATGGTCCGCTTGTCGCGGGCCAGCGCCTCCGGATTGCGCGAGGAGACCGTGATGTAGCCGACCAGGTTCACCCCGGCCGCACCGGAGGCCAGGTCGTCACCGCGCTGGTCCACCCGGCCGGTGTGGGCCAGGTCGCGGGGGTCGACCGTGCGGTTCATCTTGGCCGCGCGGCTGGCCTCCGCCTCGTCGTTGGTCTTCTCGGTCAGCATCCGCTCGATCGCGACGTCGGTGGGCTCGAGGTCCATCGTCACCGCCACCGTCCGGATCACGTCCGGGGTGTGCACCAGCAGCGGCGCCAGGAAGTTGACGCCCACCGGGGTGAGCGGCCACTCCTTGATCCACGCCGTCGCGTGGCACCACGGCTCCCGGGTCGCCGACTCGCGGGTCTTCGCCTGCAGGTACTGCGGGTGGGTCGCGTCCAGCTCCGCCGGCCAGGCGTTGCGCCGGGACATCGCCTGGATGTGGTCGATCGGGTGGTCCGGGTCGTACATCGAGTGCAGCAGCGAGGACAGCCGGGCCTGGCCCAGCGGCTGGCGCACCCGGATGTCCGCCTCGGCCAGCCGGGCGCAGATGTCGGTCAGCTCGCGCGCCATCACGGCCGCCAGCCCGTCGTCGTCCCGGGACCGGCCGCCACCGCGCTTCTCGTAGGCGCTGCGCCCCATCGCGTGCGCCTCGGCGGCCAGGTCGCGGGTGTAGTGCATGCAGGCCACCAGGTACGCCCGGTGCTGCTCCGAGGAGGTCGACACCATCGACTGCAGCTGGTCGTACGACTCCTGCAGCCAGCGCGGGGCGTCGTGGTCACCGCGCCGCTCGACGTCCTTGGCGTGCGCGTCCGGGTCGGCCGGCAGCGTCCTGGCCAGGATCTGGAGCCGGGTGACGAAGCCGTCCCCGTTGGCCACGTGCTTCAACAGCGTGCCGAACCGGTCGACCAGGGCCTCCTGGTCCTCCGAGTCCCGCAGGCCCACGCCCGGGCCCTCGATCTCGATCGCGGCCGTCACCGTCCGCCGCTCCAGGTGCATCAGCACCCCGACCTCGTCCGGCCCGAACGGCGCGGTCAGCCAGCGCAGCCGCCCCACCCCGGGCGGCGGTCCGATCTCCACCTCACGGCCGTCCAACCGGGTGCCGGCGTCCATCGCGTCCGACCGCCACACCGCGCGCCCGCTGCGGACCGTCCGCCGGTAGGTGCGGTTGATCTCCGCCCACTTGTAGAACGTCCGCTTGCGGTACGGCACGTAGACCGCCGCGATGGCCAGCAGTGGCAGGCCGACCAGGCCGCCGATCCGCAGCGGCAGGACGGGCATCAGCAGACCCCAGAGCATGCCGAGGAACGCCCCGAAGATGATCAGCAGGATCTCCCCGGACTCCCGGTTCCGGCCGATCGGCGCGTTCGGGCGGGCCTTGCCGATCAGGTAGGTGCGGCGCTGGTGCACGTACGGCTGGGCGTACTGGGCACCGTACTGGCCGAGCGGTTCGCTGCTCACTTACCCGTCACCCTCCCTTCGCTGGGTTGCTGTCGCGGATCGGAACCGGGGCCTGCGGCGGCCCCGCCTGCTGCGGTGGGGCCGGAGTCCGGCCGGCGTGCGCGGCGATGCCGGGCGCGACCGAGCCGCCGCCCGCACCCCCGCCGCCCGCGCCCGCCACCTGGCCCCGGTCACCGTGGGTGGTGATGCCCTGCTTCATCAGGTTCGCGGTGCCGTTGATCATCGCCGAGCCGGCCTGGACGGCGCTGGCCCGGGCCCGGCGCATGTTCAGCATCTCGTCGCCGAAGGTCGGGACGAAGCGGTACACCGCGGCGCTCGCGAAGATCGACAGGAACAGGATCGCCAGCCCGGACAGCACCCGGGCGAAGTCGTCGTTGGCCCCGGCCCCCGTCGCCACCGCGCCCGCCAGCCCCAGGATGATCACGATGATCGGCTTCGCCAGGTCCACCGCCAGCATCATCCCGGCCCACCGGCGCACGTGCTTCCACAGCTGCCGGTCCACCAGCCCCGCGTACACCGCCGTCCCCAGCAGCGCGCCCACGTACAGCATCGCCGCCCGGATCACCAGTTCGATCCAGAGCACCGCCGCCGCCAGCACCGCGACCAGCGACACGATCACCAGGATCAGCGGGCCGCCGCCGACGTTCCCCTTCTCCAGGGTGTCGGCGAACGCGCCCAGGTACGTCCCGGTGTCCGACTTCGTCCCGACCGCGATCGCCTTCGTCAGCCCGTCCGTCACGCTCACCACGGTGAACAGGATCAGCGGCGTGAACGCGGAGGCCACCACGGTCAGCCACAGGAAGCCGATCGCCTCCGAGATCGCCGTCGTCAGCGGCGCCCCGCGCACCGCGCGCTTGGTCACCGCCAGCAGCCACAGCACCAGCGTGATCACCGTGGACACCGCGAACACCACGGCGTACTGCTGCAGGAACGACGCGTTGGTGAAGTCCACCTGCGTCGTCCCGTCGATCGCCCCCGACAGGTTCCGCACCACCCACGCCGCCGCCTGGGCACAGCCCTTGGCGAGCGACCCGAGCGGGTCGGTCACGCTGTTGACGGTGCCGCTCCCGGGCAGCGACCCACCACCGCCGGGCGGGGCGCAGTAGACGTCGTTCCCGGGCAACGGGATCCCGGGACAACTCGAGTTGGTGGCGCCCGAGCTGGGTGTGGGCGAGGGATCGGCGAGCGCGCGGCCGGCCGTCATCATGACGAAGACGGCGCCGAACAGCGCCGACCCCGTCACGCGTCGGACGGTCCGCCTGACGCGGCCCGGATGACCGTCAACGGGCATAGCGGAAGCCTCCGAACTGCTCGACGGCACCAGTGATCTCCTCCGCGGTCGCGGCTTGCTGGTCCGGCGGGACAGGTGCCGGGCCCGCCACTCGGCTGAAGTCGGTGAGCTTCCAGTCCGTTCCGGTCCACCGCAAGCTGAGGCTGAGGGTGAACCACTCCTCGGACACGGGCTTGGTCGACCGCTCGCCGGCCAGTCCGTACAGGCCGGTGCACCAGACGTCGACCTTGACGCTGTCCGGCGTGTAACCGCTGCTCCTGGCGCCGATCGGGACCGTCCGGCTGACGAAGGTCAGGCCCTTGGGCGGCTTCCCCTGCGCATCCACGCCGAACCTGGCCGCCGTCTCGGGTGTGAAGCCCTGGTCCAGCCGGCTCTGCAGCGCCCCCACCGCGCCCGGGTCGGCGATGGTGGCGACGATGGTGTGGCGGCTGTCGGTGCGGAACATGTCCGCGGAGCCGATCGCCACCGCGTAGTTGGTGGCGGCGGACTGGGCGCCCTGTTCGGTGTGCGGGAAGCCGGTGGCGATCCCGTTGGCGGTGGTGCCGACGGGCTGGTCGCCGCTGGGGGCCGGGCCGGCGCCCGAGGGGGCGCTGGGGGCGGCGCGGTCGGAGGAGCTGCCGCCGGCGCCCGGGTCGGGCTTGCCGCGGTTGGCGATGGCGACGGCCACCACGAGCAGGGTGACGACCACCAGGACTGCCAGCAGGGCGCGCACCGGACGGGACTGACCGAGGGTCGGCGGGGCCGCGGGCTGGTCGCCGACCGGCAGCCGCGTACGGGTGTGCGGCTGGTCGTCGGACAACGGCACGGCGGCCCTCCTGGTGCGGGGAGCCTGGGCGGCTCCGGGGGCCCTCCGTCCGGGGGCGGGCGCGGACGGGGGGTGGGGACGGGGTGGACTCCCGGGGCGGCTCGGCCGCCGGTGGGGTGGGGGCGGAGACCTGTCCTCAGGCGAGCCGGGTCACTGCTGTCCGATGGTCAGATCGCCATGCCGTAGACAATGGTGAACAGAGTTCCGAGTGATCCGATGATGAACACGCCGGTCAGCCCGGCGATGATCAGTCCCTTGCCCTGTTCGGCGCCGAAGCTGTCGCGCATCGCGGTGGCGCCGATCCGCTGTTTGGCGGCACCCCAGACGGCGAGGCCGAGGCAGACGAGGATGGCGATGGCCATGATGACCTCGACCATCACGCGGGCCTCCGAGCCGAGGCTCGCGAACGGGCCCCAGTCCGGCGCGATTCCGCCGATGATGGTGTCGATGCTCGGCTTCTTGGGTGGGTCCTCGGCCAGGTGGCCGACCGCATAGGTGTGCACGCTGCTCAGGTTCATTTCCATCTCACCGCCCGATCAGGCAAATTCAAGGGCCCGGACCCGGCCCGCGCGAAGGGTCGGTACCTATTCTTGGCCAGATCTGATGTCGACTTGGCTACTTCTCGCGGATTGGTCGTGAGGCGTCGGACACGTACGCGAGGATGTCCACCGTACGAAGGATAGCGCTCACTCTTTGTATCTCTGATGATTGCGGTGAGCAACGCCTTCCGGGACACTTCGACTGACGATTCGTCGGGATGGTGCTGATGGTACTCCGGAAGGCCGGTACGGCCGCCGCCGCTGCGGGAGTTGTCGCGTTCGGGCTCATCGGCCTGGTGACCATGGGGACGCTTGCGGCGAGTGGGACGCCGCAGCAGGCGGTGAATCGTTCCGCCCTCTCTCCGGGAACCGTTCCGGCCGCCTACCAGGACGCGATCCAGAAGTGGGGATCCCTCTGCCCGGAGATCTCCCCGCCGATGCTCGCGGCACAGCTGTACCAGGAAAGCGGTTTCGACCCGCGGGCCCAATCCGGCGTCGGGGCACAGGGAATGGCGCAGTTCATGCCGGGCACCTGGCCGATGTACGCGACGGACGGCGACGGGGACGGCAGGAAGGACGTCTGGGACCCGTACGACGCGATCGCCTCGGCGGCGGCCTACGACTGCGCGCTCGCGAAGGACGTCGCCGGGGTCCCGGGCGACCCGCAGGCCAACATGCTGGCCGCCTACAACGCCGGTCCGTACGCGGTGACGAGCAACAGGGGCATCCCGCCGTACCGGGAGACCCAGGGGTACGTGCGGAACATCCAGGCGATGGCGCGCAGCTTCACCGCGCCGACCGCACCGGTGGAGGTGTCGGCGCAGTCGGCGGGCGCGATCTACTTCGCCCAGACCAAGCTCGGCACGCCCTACCTGTGGGGCGGCGAGGGCCTGCCCTCGCAGAACGGGCGGTTCGACTGCTCGGGGCTGACCCAGGCCGCGTACGCCAGCGTGGGCATCAACCTGCCCCGGGTGGCCAACGACCAGTGGTACGCCGGCCCGCACCCGTCGCGCGACCAGCTGCGGCCGGGGGACCTGGTGTTCTGGGCGACGGACCTGAGCGATCCGCGGAGCATCCACCACGTGGGCATCTACGTCGGCGGCGGCTACATGATCAACGCGCCGCACACCGGGGCGGTGATCCGGTACGACAAGATCGACACCAGGGAGTACATCGGGGCGACCCGGGTCACCTCGGACGGCGCCCAGGCGCTGCCGACCCGCAACGACAGCGGGGCGGTCAACGCCCCGAGCCGCCCCGGCACGACGGCCCCGTCGGCGCCCGCCGCCGCCCGGGCCGCCGTCGTCGAGCCGGCCCCGCCGGCACGCCCCGCGGTCGCCGCCGCACCCGCCCCCACCGCGCCCGGCCGCCCCGTCCCGGGCGGCTGATCCGGGCGGTTCTGTGTGTGCCCTGTGGACGCTGAGTCAAGTTTCCATAACCGCGCGTTTCCGTGGAACGCTGTGCCCCGGGGATGACGTTCTATCCGGTGGCCCCTCGTCAGCTCATCGCGCCGGGCGGGCCCCGGCCGGAACGACCAGCTGCTGCGGACCAGAAGGAGGTACGGCGTGTCGACGCCGCTTGCCGACACGACCAATCCCGACCTCGGCCTGCTCTACGCCGTCAACGGCCTGGCCAAGGACTCCCCGCGGTGGCTGGACCACCTGGTCTCCTGGGTGGGCGAGTACGGCATCCTGATCGGCCTCGCCCTGCTCGGGCTGGTGGCCTGGCTGCAGGCCCGGCGCCGGCCGGACGCGCCGGTGGCGATCGCGGGCCTGCTCTGGGTGCCGCTGTCGGTGGCCGTCGCCGAGTTGGCCAACCTGCCGATCGCCGCGATCGTGGACCGTCCGCGGCCCTTCGTCGACCACCCAGGGCTGCTGGTGCTGGTGGACGGCAAGGCGGGCACCCACTCCTTCGTGAGCGACCACTCGACCATGACGATGGCCGTCGCGGTGGCGCTGTTCCTGGTGAACCGGAAGCTCGGCTGGATCGCCGGCGGACTGGCCCTGCTGCAGGGCTTCTGCCGGATGTTCATGGGCGTCCACTACCCGACGGACGTGATCGGGGGCTTCGCTCTCGCGGTGGCGGTGGTGCTGCTGCTGGCACCGATCGCGATGGCGGTGCTGGTCCCGTTCTGCCACGCCCTGAGCCGCACGGCCGTCGCCCCGCTCATCCGGGCGCCGGAGCGCGGCGGCCCGGCTCGCGGCGGCGCCCCGCGGGGCCGTCGGCGCGGACGCGGGGCGGTGCGCTCGGAGGAGCAGCCGCCGGAGTCGGACCTCGCGGCCTGAGCACCCGGCCGGCCCGCGGCGGTCCGCGGCTACCGGGGCCACCGGGGCGGACCCCCTCGGAGTCCTGGTCTAGAGCACCTCGCCGCCGCCGTGTTCGGCGAGGTGGCCGTGGCCCTCGCGGCGGGCCAGGTCGCGTGACCGGCGGGCGGCGGAGTACCAGCCGCAGCTGCAGGTCGCGAAGGCGAAGGAACCGCGTTCGCTGACCGCGACGCGGTGCTCGGGCATCCGGGCGTTGCCGGGTTGGGCCGGCAGCTCACTGTGCACGTGGTTCACGGTAACGCGCCGGGCGGCCGGCTCGCCAACCGCCCGGTTCCGGTCCGTCCCGTAACCGACGGCGCCCCAACTCGTTTGCCCGGAAAGAGCTCTGCCCACCCGGTGGTGTCCCGGCAGGGCAGTCGGGCCCGAGGGGGTTGTCGCGAGGATGAAGATGACCGACCAACAGCGAACCGGGCGGCCAGCGCGCCGCCCGGGGCCGCAGCTGCGCTCGGCGGCCGGGGCCGCCCTGCTCGCCGCCGTCCTGGCCGCGGGAGCCGCCGGGTGCTCGGCCGCCTCCGGCGGCGGCTCCTCGGACCAGGGGTCGGCCGTTCCGGACCAGTTGGCCGCCGACCCGCTGACGGCGGTGCGCAACGCCGCCGACATCACCGGGCGCACCGGCTCCGCGCACGCCGCCACCGAGCTGGTCACCGAGTCCGCGGAGAAGAAGGCGTCCTTCAGCGGGACGGGCGGCTACGACTACGTGAAGCGGATCGGCCGGCTGGAGGTCCAGGTGCCGCCGGGCGCGGCGACCACCGGGAAGATCGTCGAGGTGGTCCTGCCGGGCACCGTGTACCTGCAGAACAGCGGCGCCAAGGTGCCCGAGGGCAAGTGGGTGAAGCTGGACGTCCGTCAGCTGCCGGACGGCAACCTGGTCAGCAGCGGCGCCACCGACCCGGCGTCGGCGGCCGGTGCGCTGCGCGGCGTGCAGAAGGCCGACCTGGTCGGCACCGAGACCGTCGACGGCGCCCCGCTGCACCACTACCGGGGCACCCTGGACCTCGCGAAGGCGGCCGACGCGACGGGCGGCCGGGGCGGCGACGGCCTGCGGATGGGCGGGCAGACCTTCACCGTCAAGGAGGTCCCGTACGACGCCTGGCTGGACGACCAGGGGCGGCTGCACAAGGTGGTCGAGGTGTTCACCTTCGCCGGGGTGGCCGGGTCGAAGGAGGCCAAGGACCAGGTGAAGGTGACGTCGACGACGTCGCTGTCGGACTTCGGCAAGCCGGTCGAGGCGGCCGAGCCGCCGGCCTCGGACATCTACCAGATGAAGCCCACGGAGAGCCCGAAGTAGGACGCGGTACGGGGGCGAGACGGGGCGCCACCGGTGCGGGTGGCCGTCCGGGGAGCGATGGCCACCCGTTTCGGCGGCGCCGAGATGGCCCGTCCGTGCCATGTGGACGGGCCCCGGAGTGCCTAGGCTGGACGTCGGGTGGCTGCCGCCCGGGCTGGCGAGGCACTGAAGGGGTGGTGCGAGTGGTGTCGTCCACGGGCGGCCGCAGCGGCGGCCACGATGACGCGGCCCTCGACGAGATCGAGCTGGCCGGCGAGCTGATGATCGCCGCGACGGCCAGCAGCGGCGACCGGCTGCCGACCGAGCGGATCGACGAGGTGCTGCTGGACCGGGTGGAGCCGGGCCGGGGCGAGCGGGAGGGCTGACGGCGGGCCACCGGGCCGGGCGCTTCGGCCGCGCCCCTCCCGGACGTCAGCCGCGGCTCAACTGCGCAGCAGCCGGCCGATCGCGGCGGTGGCCTCCGCCACCTTGGCGTCCAGTTCGACGCCGCCCTGCTCGGCGGCCGCGGCGACGCAGTGCCGCAGGTGCTCCTCCAGCAGCGAGAGCGCGAAGGACTGCAGCGCCTTGGTGCTGGCCGAGACCTGGGTGAGCACGTCGATGCAGTAGACGTCCTCGTCGACCATCCGCTGGAGGCCGCGGATCTGGCCCTCGATCCGGCGCAGCCGCTTGAGGTGGGCGTCCTTCTGCGCGCTGTAGCCGTGCGGGCCGTGGCCGCCCTGGTGCCCGTCGACGGCCTCGGCTGCGGCGGCGGTGCCGGCCCCCGGTGCGGTGTCGGCTTCGGGCCCGGCCCCGTGCGCGTGGTCCGGCTCGGTGCGCGCTTGCGTCGTGGTCATCGGCCCGCCTTCGTCTGAGTGCCTGGTGGCTGCGTCGGCCTCCAGTGTCCAACACCCGGGCCTTCCGTGGTGTTCCGACGGCCCACCCGGCATGTGCCGGACGGCCCGGCGCGGGCCCCGGCGCGGTTCACCCGTCTGAGCGGCGCCCCCGTCCCGGACGCGCACGACGGGGGCGATCCGGGCGGGGTTCCGTCAGACTGGGGGCTCCCGTCCGCACCCCCGTCGTGCGGTGCGGGTCAGCCGGTCCGGTAGCCGAACGGAAGGGGAGGTTCCTCCTCCCCCGGTACCACCCCGTTTGCGTGATTGCGCTCGGTTGCACCTAGCATCGTTCAGTCCCTACCCCGCACATCGGAGATTTCCGTGCGTTTTAGCCTGACCCCGAAGGAGACGAGCTTCTACGACATGTTCGCCGCCGCGGCGGAGAACCTGGTCGTCGGCTCGAAGCTCCTGCTGGAACTGCTGGGATCAGACGTCTCGGCCCGCGCGGAGATCGTCGAGCGCATGCGCGCCGCCGAGCACGCCGGGGACGACACCACCCATGCCGTCTTCCACCAGCTGAACTCCTCCTTCATCACGCCGTTCGACCGCGAGGACATCTACAGCCTGGCCTCGTCGCTGGACGACATCATGGACTTCATGGAGGAGGCCGTCGACCTGGTCGTCCTCTACGACATCCAGACCCTGCCGAAGGGCATCGAGCAGCAGATCGAGGTGCTGGCCCGGGCCGCCGAGCTGACCGCCGAGGCGATGCCGAACCTGCGCACCATGTCGAACCTCACCGAGTACTGGATCGAGGTCAACCGGCTGGAGAACCAGGCCGACCAGATCCACCGCAAGCTGCTCGCCCACCTGTTCTCCGGCCAGTACGACGCCATCGAGGTGCTCAAGCTCAAGCAGGTCGTGGACGTCCTTGAGGAGGCGGCGGACGCGTTCGAGCACGTCGCCAACACCGTGGAGACCATCGCGGTCAAGGAGTCCTGACCCACGTGGACATGGCAGCACTCATCGCCGTCATCGGCGTTGCGTTCTTCTTCACCTACACCAACGGCTTCCACGACTCGGCCAACGCGATCGCCACCTCGGTCTCCACCCGGGCGCTCACCCCGAAGGCCGCGCTCGCGATGGCCGCGGTGATGAACCTGGCCGGTGCCTTCCTGGGCAGCGGCGTGGCGCACACCGTCTCCAAGGGGATCATCGAGACCCCGAGCGGCAACCAGGGGATGGCGATCCTGTTCGCAGCCCTGGTCGGCGCGATCGCCTGGAACCTCGTCACCTGGTACTTCGGCCTGCCGTCCTCCTCCTCGCACGCGCTGTTCGGCGGCATGGTGGGTGCGGCGCTGGCCGGCGGCATCGACGTGATCTGGAACGGGGTCGTCGACAAGATCGTCATTCCGATGATCGTGTCCCCGGTGGTCGGCCTGGTCGGCGGCTTCGTGGTGATGCTGGCGATCCTGTGGATCTTCCGGCGGGCCAACCCGCACCGGGCCAAGCGCAACTTCCGGGTCGCCCAGACCGCCTCGGCCGCCGCGATGGCGCTGGCGCACGGCCTCCAGGACGCCCAGAAGACCATGGGCATCGTGGTGATGGCGCTCACCATCTCCGGCCACCAGACCACCGGTGACATCCCGGTCTGGGTGAAGATCTCCTGCGCGACCATGCTGTCGCTCGGCACCTACGCGGGCGGCTGGCGGATCATGCGCACCCTCGGCCGGAAGATCATCGAGCTGGACCCGCCGCAGGGCTTCGCGGCCGAGGCCACCTCCTCGGCGGTCATGTACATCACGTCGTTCGTCTTCAAGGCGCCGATCTCCACCACCCACGTCATCACCGCGGCGATCATGGGCGTCGGGGCGACCAAGCGGATCCGCGCGGTGCGCTGGGGCGTCGCGAAGAACATCGTGCTCGGCTGGTTCATCACGATGCCGGCGGCCGCCCTCGTCGCCGCCCTGGTGTACTGGTTCGTGCACCTGTTCTGGGGCTGAGCGCGCAACGGTCCCGGAAACGGCGACAGGGCCCGCCCCCACATCTCGGGGGCGGGCCCTTCTCATGCCCCGCGGCGGCACCGCCATGCAGCACCGCGAGACAGCCGGGGGTCCGGCGGCTCAGCCGAAGCGGCCGGAGATGTAGTCCTCGGTCGCCTGGACCGACGGGTTGGAGAAGATCCGCTGGGTGTCGTCCAGCTCGATCAGCTTGCCCGGCTGGCCCACGCCCGCCAGGTTGAAGAAGGCGGTGCGGTCGCTGACGCGGGCCGCCTGCTGCATGTTGTGGGTCACGATGACGATGGTGAACTGCGACTTCAGCTCGCCGATCAGGTCCTCGATGGCGAGGGTGGAGATCGGGTCGAGCGCGGAGCACGGCTCGTCCATCAGCAGGACCTGCGGCTCGACCGCGATCGCCCGGGCGATGCACAGCCGCTGCTGCTGGCCGCCGGAGAGGCCCGCGCCCGGCTTGTTCAGCCGGTTGTGGACCTCGTTCCAGAGGTTGGCGCCCTTCAGCGAGCGCTCCACCACCTCGTCCAGGACGGCCTTCTTCTTCACGCCCGCGAGCTTGAGCCCGGCGACCACGTTGTCGTAGATCGACATGGTCGGGAAGGGGTTCGGCCGCTGGAAGACCATGCCGACCGAGCGGCGCACGGCGACCGGGTCGACGTTGGCGCCGTAGAGGTTCTCGTCGTCCAGCAGGACCTTGCCCTCGACCCGGGCGCCGGGGATCACCTCGTGCATCCGGTTGAGGGTGCGCAGGAAGGTGGACTTGCCGCAGCCGGAGGGGCCGATGAAGGCCGTCACCGAACGGGGCTCGATGCTCATCGAGATGTCCTCGATGGCCTTGGTGGTGCCGTAGTAGGCCGACAGTCCGCTGACGTCGATGCGCTTGGCCATGATCGTTGCTTCTCTCGTCTGTCTTCGTACGTCAGTGGTCGGTCAGTGTCCGCCCTTGGGCGAGCGCCAGCGTGCGATGCCCCGGGCGATGAGGTTGAGCCCCATCACGAAGGCGATCAGCACCAGCGCGGCACCCCAGGCACGGGCGTAGCCGAAGTCGTTGTTGACCATCGAGTACTGCTGCCAGATGTACATCGGCAGGGACTGCTGCGGCCCCTCGAACGGGTTGGTGTTGATCGCGTCGGCGCCGAACACCAGCATCATCACCGGGGCGGTCTCGCCCGTGATGCGGGCGACCGCGAGCATCACGCCGGTGGTGATCCCGCCGATGGCGGTGGGGAGGACGACCCGCAGGATGGTCTTCCACTTCGGCACGCCGAGGGCGTACGAGGCCTCGCGCAGCTCGTTCGGGACGAGCTTGAGCATCTCCTCGGTGGAGCGGACCACGACCGGGATCATCAGGATCGCCAGCGCGAGGCTGCCCGAGAAGCCGGAGTAGGCGAAGCCCAGGGCGAGGTTCCAGAGCGAGAGGATGAACAGACCGGCGACGATGGACGGGATGCCCGTCATGACGTCGACGAAGAAGGTGACGGCCTTGGCGAGCCGGCCGCGGCCGTACTCGACCAGGTAGACGGCGGTCAGCAGACCCAGCGGGGCCGCCATCGCGGTGGCCAGGCCGACCTGCTGCAGGGTGCCGATCAGTGCGTGGTAGATGCCGCCGCCGGGGCCGGACTGGATCACGCCCTTCATCGAGTGGCTCAGGAAGTTCCCGTTCACCACCTCGATGCCCTGCTGCACCGTGTAGACGGTCAGCGAGACGAGCGGGACGACGGCCAGGATGAAGGCGACCCACACCACCGAGGTGGCGAGCCGGTCCTTGGCCTGGCGGCGGCCCTCGACCTGGGCCGAGACCAGGTAGCTGGCCAGCAGGAAGAGCACGGCCGAGATCAGGCCCCACTGGAGGTGGCTGCGCAGGCCGCCGACGGCGCCGATCGCACAGCCGACGGCGATCGAGCCGGCGACGGTGACGGGCGGGGCCCACTTGGGCAGCCGGTTGGCGGTCAGCGTCCGGCCGAGCGGCCGGGCGTCCGAGGGGACGGTCGTGACGGCGGTCATGCGTTGGCCCCCGAGTACTCCTTGCGGCGGGCGATGATCAGTCGCGCGGCGCCGTTCACCAGCAGGGTGATCACGAACAGGACGAGACCGGAGGCCATCAGCGCGTTGCGCCCGTTGTCGCCGGCCTCGGCGAACTTCAGCGCGATGTTCTGCGCGAAGGTGCCGCCGCCCGCGTCGAGGATGTGCAGCGACAGGACGTTGTTGGCGGAGAGCACCACCGCGACCGCGATGGTCTCGCCGAGCGCGCGGCCGAGGCCGAGCATCGAGGCCGAGATGATGCCGGGGCGGCCGAACGGCAGCACCGCGGTGCGGATCATCTCCCAGCGGGTCGCACCGAGCGCGAGCGCCGCCTCCTCGTGCATCCGCGGCACCTGGCGGAACACCTCGCGGGAGACCGCGGTGATGATCGGCAGGACCATGATCGCCAGCAGGATGCCGACGGTGAACAGGTTGCGCGGGGTGCCGGTCCTGGTCTGGTCGAAGACGTACGTCCAGCCCAGGTAGTCGTTGAGCCAGCTGGTCAGGCCGTTCATGTGCGGGACCAGGAAGAGCGCGCCCCAGAGGCCGTAGACGATGCTGGGGACGGCGGCGAGCAGGTCGACCAGGTAGGCGAACGGCTGGGCGATCCGGCGCGGCGCGTAGTGCGAGATGAACAGCGCGATCCCGATCGCCACCGGAACGGCGATCACCATCGCGATGACGGCGCTCACGATGGTGCCGACCGCCAGGACCGCGATGCCGAAGACCGGCTTCGGGGCGTCCGGCGTCCACTCGAACGTGGTGAGGAAGTTGCCCTGGTCGGTGCTGAGCGCGAGGGCGGAGCGCCAGGCCAGGAACGCGGCGATGGCACCCATGATGACCAGCAGCAGGATGCCCGAGCCGCGGGCGAGGTTCATGAAGATCTTGTCGCCGACGCGGCTGTCACGCTGTCGGCGTTCCCTGCCTCGCGGGGCGGCAGGGGAGGATGAAGTCATCTTGGTCTACTCCGGTCTGGTGGCGCCGCCCCGGAAGGGGGACGGCACCATGGCGGCGGTGCCCCGGACGTTGGTGCTGGGTCGGTCGGTCCCGGTGGGACGGCCCCGGCCCCCCTCGCTCAGGGGGCCGTCCCACCGGTCGGCCTGACGGGTCAGGCCAGGGTGGTGATGACGCCGTTGACCTTGTCGGTGAGGGTCTTCGGCAGCGGGACGTAGCCCTTCTCGCCGACGGCCTTCTGGCCGGCGTCGCTGGCCGTGTAGGTCAGGAAGGACTTCAGGGTGTCGAGGGTGTCGGCCTTGTTGCCCTTGTCGCAGACGATCTCGTAGGTGACCAGGACCAGCGGGTAGGAGCCCTCTTCCTTGGTCGCGTAGTCGAGCTTCAGCGCGAGGTCGCTGCCGGTGCCGGCGACCTGCGCCTTGGCGAAGGTGTTGGCGGCGTTCTCGGCGGTGGCCGCGACCGGCTTGGCGGCGCCGGTGTTGATCGCGGCGCTCTTCAGGCTGTTGGTCTGGGCGTAGGCGAGCTCGACGTAGCTGATCGAGTTCTTGACCTGCTTCACCTGGGCCGAGACACCGGCGCTGCCGTTGGCCGACTGACCGCCCTTGCCCGCCCAGGCCTTGCCGGCCGGGTAGGACCAGGCGCCGTTGCCGGCGGCGGCGAAGTACTTGGTCAGGTTCTCGGTGGTGCCGGAGTCGTCCGAGCGGTGGAAGGTCTGGATCTCCGCGTCCGGCAGCTTGGCGCCCGGGTTCAGGGCGGCGATCGCCGGGTCGTTCCACTTGGTGATCTGCGAGTCGAAGATCTTGGCGGCGGTCGGGCCGTCCAGCACCAGGTTGTCCAGGCCGTCGACGTTGTAGACCAGCGCGATCAGGCCGCCGACCATCGGCAGGTCGATGCCCTGGCCGCCGGAGCAGACCGCCTTGGAGGAGTCGACCTCGGCCGGCTTGAGGGCCGAGTCGGAGCCGGCGAACTGGATCTTGCCCTGGTTGAACTGCTGGATGCCGGCACCGGAACCGCCACCCTGGTAGTTGATGGTGGTGCCGGAGCAGGCGGCGCTGTAGGTGGTCTTCCACACGTCCATCGCCGCGCCCTGGGCGGTCGAACCGGCGGCGATCAGCGAACCGGCCTTGCCACAGTTGATCGACGAGGCCGCAGTGGTGCCGCCGGAGCCACCGGACGCCTTGGTGGTGCCGTTGTCGTCCGAACCGCAGGCGGCGAGCGACAGCGAGCTGACGAGCGCCATGGCACCGATGGCGAGGGCCTTGGAGCGGCCGTTCCGCTGGAGCTTCACAGGGTGTCCCTTTCTGTGGCATTGCCCGTCGCGGGCCGTCCTGCAGACGACCGGGCGCGGGTTTTGCTGAGGTCCGGGGCCCGTTCGGCCCTCCGGTGATCCCGAAGTTAGGCCGGGCAGGTGACACGACAGCCGGTCGCAAGTGAACGCGGAGTGAACCTCGAACGGATGTCAGGAAACTACGTCACGTAGTAACGGTTGCGTCACGGCGAGGGCGCGGGGAGATCACTTCCACCCTCTCCCGCCGACGGCCCACCGCCCGTCCGTACGGGCTTCGAACCCAGTACCAGCAGCAGGGCGTCGATCAGCAACCGGTCCCGGTCGTGCGTCAGCCGCGCCCTGGCCTTCCGGGCCGGAAGCCACTCCAGCCGGTCCACCTCCCGGTTCGGTCGGAAGGCCCCGCTGGTCGGCACCGCCGCCCAGTACCGCACCTCCTTCGGACGGCCCTGCGCCAGGTAGTGCTGGGTCGGCAGCTCCGGGCCGAGCAGGCAGTGGAAGCCGGTCTCCTCCCACACCTCGCGCAGCGCCGCACCGACCACCCCCTCACCCGGGTCGAGCTTCCCCTTCGGCAGGCTCCAGTCGTCGTATTTCGGGCGGTGGATCACCGCGACCCGCGGCCGGCCCAGCCGGCCGCTCGGCTTCGGCCGGCCCGGCAGCCACAGCACCGCCCCCGCGGCCAGGATCACCGGGCCCCGGGCCGCTCCGGGGGCCGCTCCGGGCACGGCGCCGGCGGCCGGCCCGGTGCCGGGCAGCCGGCCGTCGCCCGGGCGGTGTCCCGGATCCGGGCGCCCGCCCTCACCGGTGCGCCCGGCGTCGGCACCCGGGGCACGGCCGTTGCCCAGGCGGTCGCCCACCTCAGGCCGTCCGCGGTGCGGGAGGGTGCCCCCAGCCGTCGGCCGGGGGGATCTCCAGCCAGCCGTCGAGGCCGGGCGGCAGGTCCGGCCACCGGCGGCCGAAGGCGTACCGCGCCGCCTCCACCTCCAGGCGCTGGTCGGCGTGCACCACGCCCAGCACGTAGGCGGTCGCCGGGGTGATCCGCGGAGTGCGCGCCGCGGTCGCGGCGGTCACCGCGGCGTCCGCCGCGTCCTGGTGCCGGCCCAGCACCGCGTCCAGCTCGTCCAGTTCGGACGACGGCCGACCGCACACCTCCAGCGCGTACCGGGCCCGCTTCACCAGGATCCGCAGCCGGCACCAGGGCGCGTCGTCGGCCGCCAGCGCACTGTCCGCGTCCACCGCACCCCGTGCGCCGGGCCTCTCCTGCCCCAGGGCGGCCGCCGACGGCGACACCGCGCCCAGCCGGCGCAGCCCGTCACCGCCGTACGGCGTCGCGGCCCGTTGCAGCGGCAGCTGGTTGGCGGTCGCGGCCAGCGCGGTGAACGCGGCGGCCACCTGCGGCAGCAGCACCACCGGGGCCCGGCCGCCGGCCGCCTCCAGCAGCGGCGCCTCCCCCACCAGCAGGGTCATCCGGTCCGCCAGCGCGTGCAGCCGGGCCGAGCGGAGCTCCTGGAGCACCGTGGAGTGCGCCCTCGTCCGGGCCAGGGTCAGCTGCCGGTCCAGCAGCGCCCGCGCCTTGGGCGCGCCCGCGTGCCCCGCCAGCATGCCGGTGCCCTCCGGGGCGGTGCCGCTCAGCGAGTCCAGCGCGCCCAGCAGCCGGGCCGAGCGGCGGGCGTAACCGGGCTCCAGCGCCAACAGGTTGAGCAGCCACCGCAGTTCGGTGCGCGACTCCTGGGCCCAGGTCTGCTCGAACAGGGCGCCGAAGGTGTGCAGCAGCCCGCCGATCCGCCGGACCGTCCGCAGCAGGTCGGCGGTACCGGCCGCCGGGACGACCGCGGCGGTGCCCGGTCTCGCGCCGACCTCGCCCACCGCGAGCGGCAGGGCGCGCAGGAACGCGCCGGCCTGGGCGGTGAGATGGCGGGAAAGGATGTCCCCGGCGGTCGCTGTGGAGGCCGCCTGGGCCGTCATCGGCGCATCGGTCATGGCGTGGTAGATCCCCGTTCCCCCGGAGCCGTCCCCCGGAGCTGGTGGCCGACCGCCGGAGCGCGTTCCCGTCGGGCGCGGAGGGCCCGGAACCGCTCCGGCGGCTCGCATCAGTGGACGCGTCAGCGCGAGGTGGCGGCCCGGCGGCGTTGACGCGAGTCGATGAGCAGGTCCTGGACGTGTCGCAGCGGCCGGCCCTCGGCGTCCAGCGAGTGGCGGGTCCAGGCGCCGTCCGACCCCAGGTGCCAGGACTCCGACTCGTCCGACATCCCGAGGTCGATCAGCCCGGACAGCTCGGCGCGGTGCGCCGGGTCGGTGATCCGCAGCAGCGCCTCGATCCGGCGGTCCAGGTTGCGGTGCATCATGTCGGCGCTGCCGATCCAGACCTCCGGATCGCCGTTGTTGCCGAACACGAAGACCCGGGAGTGCTCCAGGAAGCGGCCCAGGATGCTGCGCACCCGGATGTTCTCGCTCAGCCCGGGCACGCCGGGCCGGATCGCGCAGATGCCGCGCACCCAGACGTCCACCGGCACCCCGGCCTGCGAGGCCCGGTACAGCGCGTCGATCACGGCCTCGTCGACGATCGAGTTGACCTTGATCTTCACGTACGCCGGCCGGCCCGCCTTGTGGTGGGCGATCTCGTTGTGGATCCGCGCGACCAGACCGTCCCGCAGGCCGCGCGGCGCGGTCAGCAGCCGGCGGTAGGACTCGCGGCGCGAGTAGCCGGAGAGCCGGTTGAACAGGTCCGAGAGGTCCGCGCCGACCTGCGGGTCGGAGGTGAGCAGACCGAGATCCTCGTACAGCCGGGCGGTCTTCGGGTGGTAGTTGCCGGTGCCGACGTGCGAGTAGCGGCGCAGGGTGTCGCCCTCCTGGCGGACCACCAGCGACAGCTTGCAGTGGGTCTTCAGCCCGACCAGGCCGTAGACCACATGGCAGCCGGCCTCCTCCAGCTTGCGGGCCCACTTGATGTTCGCCTGCTCGTCGAAGCGCGCCTTGATCTCGACCAGGACCAGCACCTGCTTGCCGGACTCCGCCGCGTCGATCAGCGCGTCCACGATCGGCGAGTCGCCCGAGGTGCGGTACAGGGTCTGCTTGATCGCCAGCACGTCCGGATCGGCGGCGGCCTGCTCCAGGAACGCCTGCACGGAGGTGGAGAAGCTGTCGTACGGGTGGTGCAGCAGCACGTCGCGCTCGCGCATCGCGGCGAAGATGTCCGGCTGCGAGGCCGACTCGACGTCGGTCAGCCCACGGGCCGTACCGGCCACGAACTTCGGGTACCGCAGCTCCGGGCGGTCCAGCTCGGCGATCCCGAACAGCCCGGTCAGGTCCAGCGGCCCGGGCAGCGGGAACACCTCCGCCTCGGTGATGTTCAGCTCCCGCACCAGCAGGTCCAGGATGTAGGGGTCGATCGACTCCTCGACCTCCAGCCGGACCGGCGGGCCGAAGCGCCGCCGCATCAGCTCCTTCTCCAGGGCCTTGAGGATGTTCTCGGTGTCGTCCTCCTCCACCTCGAGGTCCTCGTTGCGGGTGACCCGGAAGGCGTGGTGGGCCAGCACCTCCATCCCCGGGAAGAGCTCCTCGAGGTGGGCGCCCATGACGTCCTCCAACGGCACGTACCGCTGGGGCGAGGCCTCCAGGAAGCGGGCCAGCGACTGCGGCACCTTCACCCGGGCGAAGTGCTTGTGGCCGGACACCGGATTGCGCACCACGACGGCCAGGTTGAGGGAGAGCCCCGATATGTACGGGAAGGGGTGCGCCGGGTCGACGGCCAGCGGGGTCAGCACCGGGAAGATCTTCTGCCGGAACAGCGTGTGCAGCCGGGCCTGCTCCTTCTCGGCCAGCTCCGACCAGCGGACCACCTCGATGCCCTCGGCGGCGAGGTCCGGCAGGACCTCCTGCTGGAAGGCGGCGGCGTGCCGCGCCATCAGCTCGCGCGAGCGGGTCCAGATCAGGTCCAGCACCTCGCGCGGCTGGAGGCCCGATGCGCTGCGCTGGGCGACGCCGGTGGCGATGCGGCGCTTCAGCCCGGCCACCCGGACCATGAAGAACTCGTCCAGGTTGCTCGCGAAGATGGCCAGGAACTTGGTGCGTTCCAGGAGCGGTATCCCCGGGTCCTCCGCCAGTTCCAGGACGCGCTCGTTGAACGCGAGCCAGCTGCGCTCGCGGTCCAGGAAGCGGCCCTGCGGCAGTGCTTCGAGGTCCTGCTCGTCCGCGGCCGGCAGCTCCGGCGGGATGCCCAGCGAACCGGACATCCGGGCCGTCGGCGACAGCGGGGCAGAGACGGGGCGGGGGATGCTCATGGGCTCCAGCTCCTCCAGCGACAGGACGCCGTCCGGACACGAATGGCTCTGCGGGCCGTCGCCCTCACTCCGGGCCGCTCCCGGGAACAGCGCCCACCCACCGGGCGCGGTCCGTACAGGACCGGCCGGGGAATGGCGGTCGACTCTGCACGAGCGAGACACTACGGACTTCATCCTGTGATCTTCGCGGCAGCAATTGAATCCACGGTAAACACCGCATGGCCAGGAGGAAAGCTGAATCGGTCGGGGCTAGGGGCGGTGCCGTCTTCCGTCCCGCGCCGTCGACCGCCCGGGTGCGGCCCGGGCGGTCGCGCGCATCGGCGGGGCCGCCGGGCCGCCCGATCGACCCGGCCGTACTGCGGCGGTCGCCCGAACCGCAGCGGTGGCTAGGCGGATCGGTCCGCCTGGTACTGGACTCGGTACATCAGGTCCACCTCGTGAACGGTGAATCCCAGTCGTTCATATACCCGCACAGCGGCCGGATTGTCGGCGTCGACGTAGAGGAGGACGGTTTCCAGTCCGCGCTCGCCGGCTCCGGACCCCGTCAGATGGCGCAGGCCGGCCGCGGTCAGCGCGCGGCCCAGTCCACTGCCCTGCTCGGCCGGGTCCACCCCGACCACGTAGACCTCGCCGAGCTGCGGCTCGGTGGCAGTGGCGGGGTGCACCTTGGTCCAGTGGAAGCCCACCACCCTGCCGTTCCGGGTGGCGAGGAAGAAGCCGGCCGGATCGAACCAGGGCTCGGCGAGGCGCTCGGCCAGGTCATCGGCCGTCCAGGCACCCTGCTCCGGGTGGTGGGCGAAGGCCAGGGCGTTGAGTCGCAGCCACTCGGCGTCGTCCTCCCCCGGGCGGAAGGTGCGGAGCTCGACGCCCTCGGGAACGGGCACCACCTCGGTCTGCGGACCGCTCCGACGCATCTGCCGCAGCTCGCGCACCAGCTCGGCCCCGTAGGCCTCGGCCAGGTGCCGGGCCGCCGGGTGCCCGCCGTGCACCCAGAAGTCCACCGCGTCGCGGCCCGCCCGGTGGGCCTCCGCGAGGACGGCGTCCACCAGCGGACGGCCCAGGCCGCGCCCGCGGGCGGCCGGATCGACCACCAGCTCGGCAGCGGGACGGGCGTCCCGGCCCTCGGGGACCTCGAGCTGGCCGTAGCCGAGAACGGCGTCGGCCCCCGGCCCGGCCTCCGCCTCGATGACGTGGGTGACGCCAGGGCGAGCCGCCTCGGCGTTCCGCAGCCGGAGCCGGCCCTGCTCGGACACGGCGGCCCGGCCGTCCACCGCCTGGGCCTCCGCCAGGACACGCAGGGCGCCGTCGCGCTGCCAGGGGCTGAGCACGCTGATCGCAGTGACCGCTGTCTGATCATCCATGCACCGACGATACGTCAACGGAAATGCGAAGAACCCCCGATCCTGGTGGATCGGGGGTTCTTCAGAAGAATTGTTCGGCGGCGTCCTACTCTCCCACAGGGTCCCCCCTGCAGTACCATCGGCGCTGTGAGGCTTAGCTTCCGGGTTCGGAATGTA